>NZ_QGGF01000601.1 GCF_003857015.1 Micromonospora globispora
CCCACCGCAGCACGGCGGGCGCGGTGTCGGCGCAGAGGCCGCCCCGTTCGGCCAGGGCGACGGCGAGGGCCCCGGTGAACGCGTCGCCGGCCGCGGTGGTGTCCACCGCGTCGACCTTCGGGGCGGGCACCTCGATCCGGGTGCCGTGCCGGTCGGCGTACGCGGCACCGCGCGCGCCGAGGGTCAGCACCGCCCGGGGCACCAGCGCCACCAGCGCGTCGAGCAGCGCGGCCGGCTCGTCGGTGAAGACCCCGGCGACCACGGCCGCCTCGTGTTCGTTCACCACCAGCACGTCGACCCGGTCGAGCAGTTCCTCGGGCAGCGGCCGGGCCGGGGCGGCGTTGAGCACGACGGTGGTGCCCCCGTCGCGGGCCCAGCCAGCGGCCTGCGTGACCGCCGACGGCGGCACCTCCAGCTGGAGCAGCAGCACATCGGCGGCGGCCACCGCGGTCCGGTCGGCGTCGTCGAGCGCGGTCAGGGCGGCATTGGCGCCCGGGGCCACCACGATGAAGTTCTCCGCCGCACCGTCGACGGCGATCAGCGCCACCCCGGAAGGCCCGTCGACGGTGCGCAGGCCGCGCACGTCGATGCCGGCGGCGACCAGGTTGTCACGCAGCAGCCCGCCGAAGTCGTCCGCCCCGACCGCGCCCACAAAGTCGCAGTCCGCGCCGGCCCGGGCGGCGGCCACCGCCTGGTTGGCGCCCTTGCCGCCGGGCACGGTCCGGAAGTCGTCGCCGAGCACCGTCTCACCGGGCTTCGGCAGCTGCGGCGTGGTCACCACCAGGTCGAGGTTGGCGCTGCCCACCACGACCACCCGAGCGCTCACGCCGCACCCCGGGCCAGGGCGAGGGTACGACTGGCGAGGGCGTCGAAGCCGACGCCGTCGAAACCGGCGATGCTGCTGGCCAGCCGGTTGCCCAGCGGGGCGACCCAGCCCTCGGGCAGCCCGGACGCGCCGGCCAGCGCGCCGGTGACCGCGCCGACCGTGGCGCCGGTGGAGTCGGTGTCCCAGCCGCCGCTGACCACCGCGCAGATGGAGCGTTCCAGGTCGCCGCGCCCGTACGCGAGCGCCGCCGCGACCAGGGCCGCGTTGTTGCGCACGTGCACCCAGTGCAGGTGGCCGTGCCGCTCGTAGAGGGTGTCCACGATGCTCTCCCAGTCGTCGGTGCCGGCGCCGAGGGCGCGCGCCTCCCGGACGGCGGCGGTGAACCGGCTGCCCGGGGGCAGCACCGACTCGCCGGCGTCCAGCACCTCGTCGATGCCGCCGGCCACCGGCGCCGCCGCGGCGAGGGCCGCCACCCAGATCGCCCCGTACGCCCCCGCCCGGACGTGGCTGACGGCGGCGTCCCGCCAGGCCGCCTCGGCGGCCCGCGGCCACGGTCGCTCACCCGGCCCGTCGGCCGTCCGCGCCGCGTCAGGTGCCGTGCGGGCGCTGTCCGCGTCCGGGTGCACCTGGGTCAGCACCAGCAGCTCCACCGCCCGGTCCGGATGCGCAGGGTCCCGGCCGTACGCCGCCGCCAGGTGCAGCACGAGGTTGGCCTGCGTCCAGAGCACCGCCGCCAGCTCGGCCACCGGCGCCAGGAGGCCCGCCCCCGCCGCGACCGCCCCACCCGTCCCGGCCAGCCGGACGAACCGCCGGGCCGCCAGCCGGGCCAGCCCGTCCGGATCGGCGTCCGGGTACCTCGCCCGCAGCCCCTCGGCCCACTCCCGGGCCCGCGGCCCGAGCGCCTCCACCGCCGCCAGGGCGAGCAGCTCCGGCGCGAAGCCGGGATGATCGAGGACCCGCAGGCTGATCGCCCGCCACTCCACCCCCGCGGTACGCCCCGACGCCGCCTCCCGTAGGGCCGGCGTCCGTCCGGGTACGGCGATCGCCGGTACCACCGGGGTCTCCCTTGTTTCTGCCGTTGCGAAGGTCTCGACGGCGGTGGCGGGTTCCGGTGCGCTCTCCGCGGCCGGCGGCGCCGGAGTGGCCGCCTTCTTCGCCGGGCTGGCTTTCTTCGCCGGGGTGGCCGTCTTCGGGGTGGTGCCGCGCGGGGCGCTCTTCCTCGGTGCGTTGGCCTTCTTGGCCCGGCCGCCCGAGACCAGCGTCTCGGGCTCGGGCATGGCGGCTGCGGTGGTGCCGGCTGAACTGACCGGATCGGCCGCCGGGTCCGGAGTAGCGGGGCTGGCCGGTCCGACCGGTGCGGCCGCTGAGCCGCTGGCCGTGTTGGCGGGTTCCGGGGTGATCCCCGGTCCGGCCGCTGAGCGGCTGGCGGCGGTGGCTGGTTCCGGGACGACTGCGGGGGCGGCGGGTTCGACTGCTGGGGCGGTCTCGGTGCCGTTCGTCGGGGCGCCGGGCTCGACGGTGGTGGCGTTGACCGGGCCGGCCGGTCCTGCCGCTGGCGCTTCCGCGGTCGCGCCGGCCGAGGCGACCGGCCCGGTCGGTTCCGCGGCACCGGCCTGGCCGGAGGCTCCTTCCGGGCTGCCGGCCTGCCGCGGAGCGGGGTGATCGTGTTGTGGATCAATCGACACGTCGCCGAGGCCCGGGCGGGAGCGGCCGGTGCGCTTGCGGGCGGCCGGAGTGGCCTTCTTCGCGGCCGGCGTCGCCTTCTTGGGGGCAGCCTTTCGCGCCGCCTTCGGGGCCGCCGGGCCCGTCGAGGAGGGCTGCTGGGACGGCTCAGGCTCCGAGCGGTGCGGGGCCGGCTCGGCCCTCGGC
>NZ_QGGF01000603.1 GCF_003857015.1 Micromonospora globispora
CGCTGGCCGGTCCCCTGCACACGCCGACCGGCCCGATGCCCGGCGCGACGCCGTACGGCGGGTCGAACGCCACCCAGCGGGTCGCCCCCGACGTCACCCAGCGCCTCGCGCAGACCGCGACGCCGGACGCCACCCAGCGGGTGGGTTCCGGCCAGGCGGACTCCACCCAGACGGTGTACGGCCGCCCGCCGGAGGCAGCCCAGCCCGGGTACGGCGGCGGCCAGTGGTCCGTGCCGGGCACCGGTCAGCCGTGGACCTCGCCGAGCACCGCGCCCGGCGGCGCCGCCGGCCCGCTCGGCGGGGTGACGGGCGCCGGCAGTCGACTGGTCGGCACGGTGAAGGGCTGGCCGCGCAAGGTGCAGCTCGCTGCGGCCGGCGGTCTCGCCGTGCTGCTGCTGATCGGCGCGGTCGCCCTGTTCGGCGGCGGCGACGAGCCGACCCGGCCGATCGTGACGACTCTGCCGACCGCGACCGCGGACGCCGGCCCGGGCGTGGCCATGCAGGAGTACTCGGGCCGGGGCGTCACCGTCCAGGTCCCGAAGGGCTGGGAGCGCAAGACCGGCGGCGTCTACGTCGACTACGTGGACCCGGCGGACGAGGGCCGGAAGGTACGCATTCTCGCCGAGAAGTGGGGCGGCACCTCGATGAGCTGGGCGGAGTTCGCCTCGAAGAACCTCAAGAGCAAGAGCAAGGTGTGCGCCGACCCGTACAACCAGCTCTCGATGACCGAGCAGGAGCTGGCCGGCGAGCCGGCAGCCGAGTTGGAGTACACCTGCGGCGAGGGCGACGCCATGCGGCACGGCGTGTGGCGTGGGGTGGCACACGACGGCAAGATCTACTCGTTCTACCTGAGCGCGACGGACGCCAAATTCGCCGAGAGCAGGGCGATCTTCGACGCGATGGTGAAGTCGTTCCAGCTCACCGGGGCCAACTGAGCCGAGGGCAACGGACAGTGGTGATCCGCCGCCGTGCTATCAAGAGGCAATGGCGGCGGAAACCACTGACCTTGACGTCCTTCGCGAGCAGGCCCGACGGTGGCTCGACGACGACCCCGACCCGACCAGCCGGGATGAGCTGCGGGCGGTGCTCGGCGCGCTGCCGGGCAGCGCGCCGGAGCTCGCCGACCGGTTCGCCGGGCCGCTGACCTTCGGCACCGCCGGGCTGCGCGGCCCGCTGCGGGCCGGCCCGAACGGGATGAACCTCGCCGTGGTCACCCAGGCCGCCGCCGGGCTGGTCGGCTGGCTCGCCGCCGAGGGCGGGACCGGGCCGCTGGTGATCGGGTACGACGCCCGGCACGGTTCCCGGGCCTTCGCCGAGCGCACCGCCCGGGTGGCCACCGGGGCCGGTCGGCCGGCGCTGCTGCTGCCCCGGCCGCTGCCCACCCCGGTGCTCGCGTACGCGGTGCGGCACCTCGGCGCGGTGGCCGGCGTCATGGTCACCGCGAGCCACAACCCGCCGCAGGACAACGGCTACAAGGTCTACCTGGGCGCGCAGCTCGGCGGGGAACTCGGTGCGGGGGCGCAGATCGTGCCGCCGGCCGACGCCGGGATCGAGGCCGCGATCCGGGCGGTCGGGCCGCTGGCACAGGTGCCGCTCGGCCCGGCCGGCCAGGTGCTCGGCGACGACCTGGTGGCGTCCTACGTAGAGCGGGCCGTCGCGGTGATCGATCCCGACGGGCCACGGGAGCTGTCGGTGGCGTACACGCCGCTGCACGGGGTGGGCGCGGCAGTGTTGACCGCGGCCTTCGCCCGGGCCGGTTTCCCGGTGCCCGGGGTCGTGCCGGACCAGGCGGAGCCGGACCCGGCCTTCCCGACCGTCAGCTTCCCCAACCCGGAGGAGCCGGGCGCGGTGGACAAGCTGGTCGCGCTCGCCGACTCGACCGGCGCGGACCTCGCCATCGCCAACGACCCGGACGCCGACCGCTGCGCGGTCGTGGTGCGGGACGCCGCCACCGACGGCTGGCGGATGCTGCGCGGGGACGAGGTGGGGGCGCTGCTCGCCGACCACCTGATGCGCCGCGGGGTCCGGGGGCTCTACGCCACCACCATCGTGTCGTCGTCGCTGCTGCGGGCCATGTGCGCCGCCCGCGGCCTGCCATACGACGAGACGCTCACCGGGTTCAAGTGGATCGTCCGGGCCGGTGGCGGGGCGGAGCCGCTGGTCTTCGGCTACGAGGAGGCGCTGGGCTACTGCGTCGCCCCGGAGCACGTCCGGGACAAGGACGGCATCACCGCGGCGCTGACCGTCGCCGAGCTGGCCGCCGGCCTCAAGGCCCAGGGACGTACCCTCACCGACCGGCTCGACGAGCTGGCCGCCGAGTTCGGCGTGCACCACACCGACCAGCTCTCGGTCCGGGTCGAGGACCTGCGGCTGATCGCCGGGATGATGACCCGGCTCCGCGCGGCCGTTCCGAGCACCCTGCTCGGGCACCCGGTCACCGGGGCCACGGATCTGCTCCCCGAGGCGGACGTCGTGATCCTCCGCACCGACGCGGCCCGGGTGGTGATCCGGCCGTCCGGCACCGAGCCGAAGCTCAAGGCGTACCTGGAGGTGGTGGAGCCGGTCACGGACGGCGACGTCGCCGCGGCCCGGCAGCGCGCCGCCACCTCGGTCGCCGCGCTCCGCGCGGAGATCGCCACCGCCCTCGGAGTCTGAATCGGCCGCGGACGCCCACGCCGTCGCGCGGCCGGGCGC
>NZ_QGGF01000604.1 GCF_003857015.1 Micromonospora globispora
CCACCACCAGGTGTCCACCGGGTGCGGCGGAGTGGCTCGCCCCCGGTGGACACCTGGTGGTGGAGACCAGCCGCGGGCAGGCCGACGCGCTCTGCGCGATGCTGGCCGGCCTCGGCCTGGAACCGACGGTGGTCCGCGACGACGACCTCGACGCCACCGCGGTCACCGCCCGCCGACCCGCCTGAGCCGCCGGCTGGCGGTGGGGGACGCTGTGTCGCTCGCCGGGCATGTGCCCGCGCCCGCGCGACGCGCCGGTGGCCATCGGCCGGGACGCACGGGAGTCCGTCGCGTGGCGGGACGGTGTGCCGCGCACTAGCCTCAGGCCAGACTCGACGGGAGGCGGTGGCGGTGGGCAGCGCGGGTGTGCCGGTGGTGGTGGGCCTGGACAACGGCGGGACCAGCAACAACGCCACCGTCCTGACGGTGGACGGCCGGTTCCTGGTGGACGGGCTGGTGGAGACCCCCAGCGAGGTCCAGGCCGGCCCGGAGGCGGCGATCGAGGCGTTGGCCCGCGCGCTGGACGGCGTCCTGGCGCTGACCGGCGTCCCCCGCGAGCTGGTCCGGGCGGTGGGGCTCGACACCCCCGGCCCGGCCAGCGCCACCGGCGTCATCTCCTCGCGCGGGTCGACCAACTTCTCCCAGCCCGCCTGGCGGGGTTACGACGTGCGCGGCGCGCTGGAACGCCGGCTCGGCCTGCCGGTGATCTACCACAACGACGGCAACGCGGCCGCCCTCTACGCCCACCACGTCCACTTCGGAACCGACGCGATGAACCGGTCCTCGGTGGCGGCCATCGTCGGCACCGGCCTCGGCGGCGGGGTGGTCGAGGGCGGCCGGGTGGTCACCGGCGCGGCGGGCATGGCGGGCGAGTTCGGTCACGTGCACATCCCGCTCGACGGGCTGCTCGCCCCCGGCCAGCCGGTTCCGATCTGCGCCTGCGGCTTCTCGGGGGACGCGGAGAGCGTCGCCTCGCTCACCGCCATCGAGCGGAACCTGCTGCCGTACTGGCTCGGGCGGTACCCGGGACACCCGTTGGCGGCCGAGGAGCCGCGGCGGGCGGCGAAGCTGGTCCGCGGGTGCGGCGAGCGCGGCGACCCGCTGGCCCGCCAGGTCTTCACCCAGCAGGCGATGGCGTTGGGCCGACTGTTCACGATCGCGGCCAACTTCACCGACCCGGACGCGTACTTCGTCGGGGGTGGGGTGGTGGAGGCGGCGCCCGAGTTCCGGGACTGGTTCCTCGCCACCGTCCGCGAGCACACCGTCCTCCGCGCCGAGCAGGCCGCCGTCGCCACCTTCGCGCTGGTGCCGGACCGGGACATGGCCGGGGCGCGCGGGGTGGCCATCGCGGCGCTGGAGGCCCTGCGCGCCACTCCCGAGCCGAGCCCCCTGGTCGCCGGCTGACCGTTGGCGATTACTCCCCGTATAGCGTTCGCTGACCGGTTGCGCGGCACCGGAGCTCGTTGCCGGGTATCAGCATCGAGTGCAGGCCACGCACAGTAAGGTCAACCGGGTGAGCGCCACCGGCGAGCACGGCCAGCCGCAGTCGCGAACGAAGAGGTGACCGGAGTGACCACCCCAGGCAAGACCCGCGTGGCGATCGTCTTCGGCGGCCGCAGCCCCGAGCACGGCATTTCCTGCGTCAGCGCCGGCAGCGTGCTGGGCGCCCTGGACCCGGACGAGTTCGAGGTGGTGCCGGTCGGCATCACCCGGCAGGGGCAGTGGGTGCTGGCCAGCGGCGACCCGGGCCAGCTCGCCATCCAGGACCGCAAGCTGCCGGAGATCACCTCCGGCTCGGGCGCCGAGCTGGTGCTCCGCGCCGACCCCACCGCGGGTGGCCTGATGGTGCTCGACCCGGCGGAGGGTCCCCGCGCCCTGGCCGACGTGGACGTGGTCTTCCCGGTGCTGCACGGGGCGTACGGCGAGGACGGCACGATCCAGGGAATGCTGGAGATGGCCGACATCCCGTACGTCGGGGCGAACGTCTTCGCCTCCGCCGCCGCCATGGACAAGGAGTTCACCAAGAAGCTCTGCGTCGCCGAGGGCATCCCGGTCGGCCCGTACGTGGTGCTGCGCAACGGGATGACGCTGAGCGAGGAGGACAAGGAGCGGCTGGGCCTGCCGGTCTTCGTCAAGCCGTCCCGGGCCGGCTCGTCGTTCGGCATCACCAAGGTCGACGACTGGTCTCAGCTCGACGCGGCGGTCGCCACCGCCCGGGAGATCGACACCAAGGTGCTGGTCGAGGGCGCGATCGTCGGCCGGGAGATCGAGTGCGGCGTGCTGGAGGGCGAGGCCGGTGGCGCGCCCGAGGCGTCGGTGCTCGCCGAGGTGCGGGTCATCTCCGGCCACGACTGGTACGACTTCGAGGCGAAGTACATCGACGACGCCTGCGAGTACGACATTCCGGCCAACCTGCCCGAGCGGGTGACCCGGCAGGTGCAGGAGTACGGCACCCGGGCGTTCACCGCGCTGGACTGCTCCGGTCTCGCCCGGGTGGACTTCTTCGTCACCCCGGAACTGGACGTCTACCTCAACGAGATCAACACCATGCCGGGCTTCACCCCGACGTCGATGTTTCCGCGGATGTGGGCGGCCAGTGGCCTGGAGTACCCGAAGCTGGTCAACCGCCTGATCCGCACCGCCCTCCGCCGCGGCACCGGCCTCCGCTGACGCCCCGCGCAGCGAACCCGCCC
>NZ_QGGF01000008.1 GCF_003857015.1 Micromonospora globispora
GACCACCAGCCGCGCCTCGGCCAGCGCGTCGAGGGCGGCGGAGCGCGGCGGCCGGCCCGCGGCGTCGATCCCCACCACGGTCACGACCGTCCCGGCGGGCGCGGACCGCGCCTTCTTTGGCGCACGCAGTTCGGCGTGTCGGGCCTCGGCGGGCACCGCCTCCCCGGCCTCAGGTGGTGGGGTGGTCATGCGGCCCACCGGCCCGAGGAGGCGACGATGCGGGAGCCGGCGAAGTCCACCATGGCCACGTCGACCGTCACGGCGTGCGTGGCGAAGCGGAGCAGCACCTGGCGTACCCGCCGACAGAGCAGGTCCCCGGCGGGGCCGAGCAGCCCGGCGGCCTCCCACAGCTCGTACGCGTGCCGCCCGGTGTTCGCCGCCGCGACCGCCGCCACCAGGTCGGCGTCGCCACCGGCCGCCGCGGTCACGTCGCCGAGCAGCGACAGGTCCACCCTGGAGCGGGTGTAGTGGGTCATCAGCACGCCGGCGGCGAGCTTGGCCAGCTTGCCGGCCATGCCGACGAAGACCACCCCGGTCATGCCGTCGCCGACGGCGGCGGTGACCGCCGCGCCGGTGAAGTCGCCGACCTCGACGAAGCACACCTCGGGCAGCGCCGGCAGCAGCGCCCGGGCCGCCCGCTCGGTACGCCCCCCGGTGCAGAGCACCATGGTCCGCTCCCCCTGGGCGGCCATCACGTGCACCGCCTGCACGACGCTGGCCCGCCAGGAGGCGGTGGAGAACGGCCGGACGATCCCGGTGGTGCCGAGGATGGAGATGCCGCCGAGGATGCCGAGCCGCCGGTTGGTGGTCTTCCGGGCCATGATCTCGCCGCGGGGCACGCTGATCACCACCCGGACGCCGACCTCGGTCAGGTCGACCACCTCGGCCACGGCCTGCCCGATCATGCGGCGTGGGGTGTCGTTGATGGCGGGCCCGCCGACCTCCAGCCCGAGCCCCGGCCTGGTCACCGTGCCCACGCCCGGTCCCCCGTCGAGCCGCAGCCCGGGCTCGGGCCGCCAGGTCACGGTGGCGGTCAGTTCGGCGCCGTTGGTGACGTCCGGGTCGTCCCCGGCGTCCTTCACCACCACGGCCTCGGCCCGCTCGGCCGGCGTCACCTCGCAGCGGGCCACCTCGAAGGTCACCCGCCGCCCGGCCGGCAGCCCGATCTCCACCTGCCGCTGCGACACCCCGGTGACCAGCGCGGTCACCGCCGCCTTGGCCGCCGCCGTCGCGCAGGCGCCGGTGGTCCAGCCGGTACGCAGCGCGGTGGGCCGGACCTTCGCGGTACGCGGCAGGTCCGGCTCGCGCAGCGGCGGCTCGGCGTACGTCATCGGGACCGGCCGTCCCCAGCGTCGCCGGCGCCGGTGCGGCGCGGGCGGCCGGCTCGGCCCGGCGAAAGGTGTGGAAGTGCCCGGGGTGGTAGAGGTGCGAGCGGGTGCCGCTGGCGGCGAGCGCCGGTCCGACCAGGAAGAGGGTGTGCTTCCAGAGCCGGTGCTCCTTGACCGTGGCCTCCAGCTCGCCGAGGGCGCAGCGCACCACCAGCTCGTCCGGCCAGGTCGCCTGGTACGCGACGACGACGGGCGTCTCCGGCGGGTACCCGCCGGCGAGCAGTTCGGCCTGTGCCTGCCCGGAGCGGGCGGCGGAGAGGAAGAGCGCCATGGTGGTGCCGTGCCGGGCGAAGTCGCGGACCCGCTCCCCCGGCGGCATCGGGGTCTTCCCACCTTCGAGCCGGGTGAGGATGACCGACTGGGCCACCTCCGGGATGGTGAGCTCCCGGCCGACGATGGCGGCGACCGCGGTGAACGACGACACCCCGGGGACGATCTCCACCGCCAGGTCGAGGGCCCGGCAGAGGTCGAGCTGCTCCTGCACGGCGCCCCAGAGCGCCGGGTCGCCGGAGTGGATCCGCGCCACGGTCAGGCCCTCGGCGGCGGCCCGCTGGTAGAGCGGCAGCACTCCCTCGATGGGCAGCTGCGAGGAGTCGACGATCTCGACGTCGGGTCGGGCGTGGGTCAGGACGTCGGCGTGCACCAGGCTGGCCGCCCAGATCACCACGTCGGCCTGGGCGATCACCCAAGCGGCGCGCAGGGTGAGCAGGTCGGCGGCGCCGGGGCCGGCCCCGACGAACCACACCTTTCCGCTGGTCACAGCTTTCCTCCTCGGCGGTCCCGGCGGGCCGGGACCAGCAGCGTCGACAGGTACGGCAGGTCGTGGTCGGCGTCGTCGACCGGCCCGACGCGCTCGTCGGGCAGGCCCAGCCCCCGGCCCAGCACGGCGTCGTCCAGCCGGCCCTGCCGGCGCAGCTCGCCGACCAGCTCCGGATGGCGCCGCCAGCCCTTGTAGACGACGACGGTGCCCGGCCCGGCGAGCGCGTCGGCGATGAGCGCCAGCCCGGCGGTGGCGGGCAGCAGGGTCAGCGGCTCCCGTCCTTCGCAGAGCGGCACGCCGCTGCGGGCGGCCAGCTCCTGCATGGCGGTGACGCCGGGGACGGTGCGCACCTCGACGGCGGGGCGCAGGGCGCGCACCCCCTGCGCCAGGTAGCCGAAGGTGGAGTAGACGTTCGGGTCGCCGATGGTGGCGAAGGCGACCGACCGGGCGCCGTCGTCGAGCGCGGCGACCACCGTCCGGGCCGCCTCGTGCCAGGCCCGCTCGCGGCGGGCGGTCACCCCGCCCCGGTCGTCGAG
>NZ_QGGF01000347.1 GCF_003857015.1 Micromonospora globispora
AACGCCCGCCACCCCGACGTCCTGACCGCCCAACGCCGCCACCGCGCCAAAATCCGCAGCGAACGACACCGCCGCTGGGGCCAACCCGCCAGCCGAGCCGCATAACCAACCCGGCCAACGTTTGTGGTCAGGGCACTAGCAGGCCTGTGCGGCGAGTGGCCCCGGGGTCAGCGGGTGGGGCGGGCGCGGTCCATCGCGCCAGCGGTGGCGTCCTGACCCGTCGCGCGCAAACCGGTGATGACACCGTCCACATCGGCTGCGCAGCGGTTCTGGCTGAGCTTCCACTTCGCCTCCAGGCGGCTGATGCGCAGCTCGACGCCGACGATCGCGCGCAGCTGGCCGGCGACGAAGCCCTCGGGCGCGTTGTCGACCGACCACGGATCCGGGCGACCGGCCTCGTGCTTGTCGGTCAGCCGCCGTACCAGTGCGCCGACCCAGGCCGGGTCGTCGTGTACCACCAACTCGCCGTACGCGTGCACGACGACGTAATTCCAGGTTGGCACGACCCGGCCGTGCTCGGCCTTCGTGGCGTACCAGCCCGGCGACACGTACGCGTCGGGTCCGCGCAGAATGGCCAGGGCCTCGCCGAGCACCGGCCGGCGCCACTGGTCGTTGTTGCGGGCCAGGTGGGCGAACAGCGCGCCGTGCGGGCCGGCGTCCGGGTCGTAGAGCATCGGCACCATGGTCGCGACCAGGCCGTCGGCGGTCGCGGTGACGAGGTCGGCGGCGCCGTGGTGGGTCAGCAGGTCGCGGACGGCGGACTCGTCGGCGGAGAAGTGGGCGGGTACGTACATGGTCAGGCCTTTCCCACTGCGGGCGCCAGCCCGCTGTTGTGGGTGCGCTGGATCATTATGACGCAGGCCAAACCATCAAAGCCGCCCCAATCGAGGCAGGAGTGATTTTGCAAACGCGGTCAACCCAGGACCTGGGCCGCGCCGTCGCGAACATCCTCAATTGCCGCGACCCGCGCGGCACGCAGCGTGACGGCTGGAGCTGCCGCTCGCCATCCGGAACTGTCGATGAGCGGGCATGTCGGGGTGTTCTTCGATCGGTTCGGCAACGACACCGTGTCTCCGGACGCCGAGTCAGCCGTTCTCGGAGTCGCCTATTGATGCGAGGGCCGTGCCATCGGGACACGGCCCTCTCGAAGTGGTCGGTAGCTCAGTTGGTCGTCCGCGGGACGTGCAGGAACGCCGGATCCACGTTGGGGACGGCGAACCGGGGATTGTGACCGGATGTGACTACCCTCATGACGAATCCGGCTGCCTCCTCCAACTGCCGTGCGCTGGTCAGCCCACCGACCATCCCGGCGCGACCGCCGAGATCCCGGATCAGTGCCGTGGCGCGACCCAGGGCAGCGGGCTCGTCGCCGCAGATGGCCACGACCGGGGCCTCGTCCTGCGGCCCTACGTATGGCCAGGAGCCTCCTGCGAACAGGTGGAGCGCCTTCACGACGTGGGCACCGACAGCTGTGCGGGCCACAAGCTCAGCTGCCGAGCCAGACGCCGGCTTCAGCTCGCCGGTGGCGTAGTCGACCGGGTTCGTACAGTCGATGACGGTCTTGCCGGCCAACGAACCCTCGCCGGCGCCGACGAGGGTCAGGGCCGCCTCCAGCCCGTCCCAGGCAACCGCAACCACCACCACGTCGACCTGAGATGCGAAGTCAGCGGGGTCGGCTGCGCCTGCGGCGCGACCGATCCGGCCGGCGGCCTCGATGGCGTGTTGCGGGTTGCGCCCCGTTACCAACAGCGAGTGACCCGCGCTGGCCCAGGCCCGGCCCAACGTCTCGGCCAGGTTGCCGGTACCCACGATTCCTACGTTCACAGCGGTCTCCTTCATCGCGAAGCGGTGGTGCCGGCAACGCTACGAAGACGGCTCCTACCGACTGGTAGGCGACCGATGCGACACTGGCTTCCGTGATCGAGGAGAACTGCCAGACGTTCGTTTCGGACTGCCACGTGCGAGCGGCAGCCGAACTCATCAACCACGCCTGGGATCCTGTCGTGCTTTCCGCCCTGCGACTGGGGCCGACACGACGCAACGACCTGCTCGTACGCATCGGAGGCATCAGCGACAAGGTGCTGACTCAGTCACTTCGTCGCCTGCAAGCGCGGGCCCTTCTCACGAGAGTTCCCGGTGCCGAGCCGCCGTCAGGGCGCGGGGGCGCGGTCTATCAGCTCTCCCCACTGGGCGAGTCGTTCGCGAACGGACCCCTCGCGTACCTCGCTCAATGGGCTGCGGACCACCAAGCCGAGCTCACATAGCCGGACTCGACGAGGCCGGCTAAACGATCACGCTCCGTCGAGACCGCGTACGCAGCAGGCATCCTCATCTGGCCGCGATCCCCGCGGCACCCAGCGTGACGGCTGGAGCCGCCGCTCGCCATCCGGAACTGCCGATGAGCGGGCGTCGGGGCGCGTCCGTTGGGGCGGCTGCAACCCCACAGCCGGTGCCGGTTGGGGCAGGGTCAGGTACGGGTCCGGCGTTGGTGGCCCCGTCCGGGATGCCACGACTCGATCACGAGGTGGTCCGCGGGGGTACCAACGTAGGTCAGCACGACTTCGGTGATGTTGAGTTTGAAGAACCCGGCGCCTTGGTGAGGGTTGTCGGCTGGTGGGTCGACCTGTGCGGCGGTGCCGGCGAGTTTCGCGTCTCCCGGCCATCCCT
>NZ_QGGF01000785.1 GCF_003857015.1 Micromonospora globispora
GCTGCCGGACGAGGTGAGCGGGTACCTCACCGCGCCGGCCGGTGGTGCCCGACCGACCGGCGGGGCGGTCCAGTTCCTGCGCCGGGTGGCCGACCGGGCCGCGGTGGACCCCGCGGTCGCCGAGGTGGGGGTGCGGGCGGTGCTGAACACGCTGCGCGAGGCGGTCACCGTCGGCGAGTTCCAGGACCTGGTGGGGCAGCTGCCGAAGGGTTTCGACGCGATGGTCGACCCGATCCCGCGGCCGCCGTACGCTGGCTGAGAATGCCCCCCGGGCAGCCGGTCAGCCGGGCTGGCCCGGCTCCGCCAGGTCCGCCGCCGAGGGCTCCTCCGGCTCCGCGACCCAGGCCGAGAAGACCGGCACGCCGTGCCACGGCCCGGTCCCGTCCGGCCGCTCGTCGGTGGCGACCGCCACCACCGCGTACGGGTGGCTGAACCGCAGCTCCGCCGTCCGGGCCACCCCCTCGGGCGGCAGGCTCACCAGGCCGAAGGCGGCGGTGACGGCGGCCGCCTCGAACCCGTACCGGCCGAAGCGGGCCATGGCGGCCTGTTGGGCGGTCACCTCCAGCCCGGCCTCGCCCAGTCGGCGGCCCACTGCCCGGACGGCGGCCTCGAAGCCCAGCCCGACGCCGGTGAGCCGGTGCTCGCTCCGGGCCGACCAGCAGGGCAGCAGCGCCGCGTGGCGTTCCTCCCGCCCGTCCCGCGCGTGGGTGGGCACCCGCTCCTCGCGCAGGCTCCACAGTGCCGTCTCACCGAGCGGCAGGTCGAACAGCGACCGCCGGCCCGGTTCGCCACCCGCCACGGCGGCTACGGCGAGCCGGTACGCGGCGGCCAGCACCTCACCCGGTGGGACCTCGGGCCCGGCCGCCACCGACACCACGGTGAGCCCCGCCTCGCCCGCCTCGGTCCGCTCCGGCCGGGCCGGCGCGACGTGCACGATCACCTCGCCGGCCTGTTCGGTGGCGGCGATCCACGACCGGTGACCGTGCCGGGGGGAGCGCAGCACCCGGTTCAGGCCGGCCCACCGGCTTGCCGGCCCGAGGTCGGCGGCGGGCACCACGTCGAACGGTTCGGCCCAGGAGATCCGGGTGGCCAGGGCGCTGGCCAGGGCCAGCACCACCGCCGGGGTGAGCCGCAGCGGGAACCGGTCGATCAGGCCGAGGGTGTGTTCACGGGCCCACTCGTCCAGCGCCGCCTGGTCGGGTAGCGGGCCGGTCCGGGTCTGCGGGGGCAGGGTGGCCTGCCAGTCGGCCAGCCCGCTGCCGCCGTACCCGGGGCGGTGCCAGACGGCGGTGGCCGCGGGGACCAGCGGATGCGGCTCGGCCAGCAGCGCGGCGGCGGTCGCCGCGGCGGTCGGCAAATCCATGCCGAGCATCCCGGCCAGCTCGTCGGCCCCCGTGCCGGTCGCTGCCGGCCCGCAGAGCGCCAGCAGCAGCCACGCGCCGAGTGGGGAGGCGACGTGGTGGCCGGGGCCGGCGACGGCGTGCAGGCGTTCGGCGTACCGGGCGAGGGGCTCGTGCAGACTCGTCATGGCTCCCACTCTGCCCACTGCCGACCGGTTCGGCACGCCCGTCCGGCGGGTCAGGACCAGAGTTCGAACGGCTCGTCGATCTCCTCGCCGGCCAGGAACGGGGTGAGCAGCTCGGGCAGCCGACCCGGGTAGAACCGCTCCCCGCTGGACACGATCTCGGGGACCGGCCACCACCGGAAGCCGAAGTAGTCCTCCACCTCGTAGTCGAGCCGCTCGGCGGCGTCGATGTCGGGCCCGGCGACGTCGAGCCGGACGAGGGTGATCACCTCGTCCTGGACGTGCCGCAGCTGGCGGTGGATGAAGCTGGCCCGGCGTCGCCAGGACGCCGCCCCCAGTTGCCCGGCATCGACCACGAAGCCGGTCTCCTCGCGCAGCTCCCGCACCGCCGCCTCGAGGTACGTCTCGCCGGGGTCGAGCCCGCCGCCGGGCAGCTCCCACCAGGTGCCGAGACGGGGATGGTCCGGGTCGCGGGTGTGGAAGAGCAGCACCCGCTCCTCCGCGTCCAGCAGCACCACCCGCACCGCGCGACGCTCGATGACCGGGAGATCACCGGGCAGCTCGATCATGGTTCCTCCCGAGGGATCACGTGCCGAGGTCCACCCTGACACGATGGCGGTCATGTCCCAGCTCTTCGGCGAGGTGTCCGACAGCTACCACGAGGCGCGGCCGGGCTACCCGCCCGCGATCGCCGAGGCCATCCTCGCGTACCACGGGGAGGTGCCCGCCCGGCTGGTCGAGGTGGGCGCGGGCACCGGCCTCGCCACCGGGGTCCTGCTGGGCCTCGGTGCGCCGATGACCTGCGTCGAGCCGGACGCCCGGATGGCCGAGGTGCTGGCGGCGCGGTTTCCGCAGGTCGAGGTGGTGGTGGCGCCCTTCGAGGAGTGGTCGCCCCCGTCCGGCGGTGTGCCGGCGCTGGCCTGCGCGATGGCCTGGCACTGGCTGGACCCCGACACCCGCAACCGCCGGGCGTACGACGCCCTGGCCCCCGGGGGCACCCTGGCGGTCTTCGCGCACGAGTACGGGTACGTCGATCCGGCCCACAGCGCGGCGCTCACGGACGCCTTCCGCTCGGCGGACCCGGCGCGGCAGCCGAGCCGCCCGCAGGGCTGGTTCCGTGAGG
>NZ_QGGF01000605.1 GCF_003857015.1 Micromonospora globispora
CACGGCGGCCGCCCCGCTGGCGCTCGCCGCCGCCGCGCTCGGGGCGGTGGCGGTGGGCACGCTGGTGATCGGACGGCTCGCCGTACGCCGAGCGGTGATCCGCGAGCTGCGGATCGGCCGGCTGGAGGTGGACGAGCTGATCGTCCACCGGCACTCGGTGGGTCAGCCGGTCGGGGGCAGCGCCGCCGGGTAGCCGTAGAGGTCGAGCAGGCGTACCCGGGAGGCTTGCAGCCGGTCCACCACGACGCTCATGAACCGGGTGGTGAGCTGCCGGCCGAGCGCGTCGTCGGCCTCCATCAGCCGGCGTACCCCGTCGGCGGTGAACTCGACGGCCGTGCTGCGCTGCGTGGCGACGGCCCCGAACTGCCAGCGGTACGGCGGGAAGAGCCAGGACCAGCCGAGCACCCCGCCCGCGCCGATCGTCTCGATTCCCACGTCACCGCGACCCGGCACCGGGAAGTCCAACGCCACCTGGCCGCTTCGTACCAGCCAGAACCGTTCCGCCGGCTGCCCCGTACGGAACAGCCGGTGCCCGGGGTGCCAGACCACCGGACGGGCGTAGCCGGTCAACCGGGGCAGCCACTCCTGCGGCAGGCCGGCGAGGAAGGGGTGCGCGCGGAGCATCTCCAGCGGTGTCATCGCGTCACGTCTCCTGGTTCGGGTGAGGGACCCGGCGAACCGCCGGGCCCCTCAGGTCTGCTCACCGCTTGCCGTTGTGCTCCACGGTGATCGGGATCTCCCGGGCGGTCGGCTCGGTCGCGCCGATGGTCGCGGTGATCTCGAGGATGCCGTCCGCATAGCGGGCCGCGATGGTCTCCTCCTTGACCCCGGCGGGCAGCGGGATGAGCCGCGAGAAGGAGCCGTAGTGGAACTCGGAGTGGACCTTGTCCGTGTGGCTCTCCCGGCGGACCACGTCCAGCCGCAGGTTGTCGCCGGTACGGGTGATGCGCACGTCCTTCGCCGGGTCGATGCCCGGGAGTTCCGCGCGGATGACGTACCGGTCGCTGTCGAGGTAGTCCTCGACCCGGATCGTCGGCGCCAGCATCGGCAGCCAGGACAGGTTCGTCCAGTCGAACGGCGCCAAAGTGCCGCCGCCCCGGAACTTGGTGACAGTGGACATTTTCGACCTCCTTGTCGATCGTCCCCCTCCATCGGACCTCGGCGGAACCCGCCGCGTCAGGGCCGTTGGTCCCGCGCCCGGCGGGCGCAACGCCTCTGCCCACGCCCGGTCCGCGGGATGAGGCTGGAGCGGGACGGTGCGCACCGCGGCGCCCCTCGGAGGGCGGAGGTCACTGGTGGCAGCAGCCGGGATGACGACGCGGATCGGGACACCGCCGCAGGCGCCCAGCACACCGCCGACCGGCCTCGGCTCGGCTGCCGCCGCCGCCCGGCTGCGCGCGGACGGCCCCAATCAGGTCGCCGCGCCGCGCCGCCGGCACCTCGCCACCCGGATCCTGCACCAGCTCACCGATCCGCTGGTCGCCCTGCTGCTCGCCGCCGCCGTGGTCACCACGGTCCTCGGCGACCACCCGGACACCGCGGTGATCGTGCTGGTGGTGGTCGTCAACACGGCCATCGGCGTGGTCCAGGAGATCCGCGCGGACCGGGCGATCGCCGCGCTCGACCGGCTCGCCGCGCCGACCGCCCGGGTGGTCCGCGACGGCCACGATCTGATCCTGCCCGCCGCCGAGGTCGTCCGCGACGATCTGGTACGCGTCGAGGCCGGCGACGTCGTCCCGGCCGACCTGCTGGTGCTCGAGGCGAACCGGCTGCACGTGGACGAGTCGGCGCTGACCGGGGAAGCGGTGCCGGTCGGGCGGGTCACCGGCCAGGAGCTCTCCGCCGGGACCGTGGTCACCACCGGCCGGGCCACCGGTCTGGTGCTGCGGACGGGCGCGGCCAGCGCCCTGGGACGGATCAGCAGCCTGGTGGCGCGGACCCGGCCGGGCGCCACCCCGCTGCAGCGCCGGCTGACCGGTCTGGGCCGGGTCCTCGGCCTGGTGGCGGTGCTGCTCTCGGCGCTGGTCTTCATCGTCGGCGTGCTCGGCGGCCGGCCGGTGGTCGAGATGGCGGTCACCGCGGTCAGCCTGGTGGTGGCGGCGGTACCCGAGTCGCTGCCGGCGGTGGTGACCTTCGCCCTGGCGCTGGGCGCCCGCCGGATGGCGCGGTCCCGGGCCATCCCCCGCCGGCTGCACGCGGTGGAGACGCTCGGCTCGGTGACCGTGGTCGCGTCCGACAAGACCGGCACCCTCACCCAGGGGCGGATGGCGGTGCAGCAGGCGGTCACCGCCGACGGCGCCCGGTACGCGGTCACCGGCACCGGGTACGCCCCGCAGGGGACGGTGCACCGGGACGGCGCCCGGGTGGCCGTACCGGATGAGCTGCGCCGCCTGGCGCGGGCCGCGCTGCTCTGCAACGACGCGACGCTGTCCGCCCCGGACGACCGGCGGCCGGAGTGGACGGCGGTCGGCGACCCGCTGGAGGCGGCGCTGGTGGCCTTCGCGGCCCGGTGCGGCCTGGACCCGCAGGCCACCCGCGCGGCCTGGCCACGGGTCGCTGAGCACCCGTTCGACCAGGACACCCGCCGGATGACCACCGTGCACCGGGCCTGCGACCGCCGCCACCTGGGTGGTGTGCAAG
>NZ_QGGF01000498.1 GCF_003857015.1 Micromonospora globispora
GTGCTGCTCAACGCCGCGGGCGCAGCGCTGGCCGGCCTGCTGTCCCGACCCTGGTGGGCGGGGCGGCGGCCGGCTACCGCCCGTCGGCCACCCTGCCGTTCGCGGCGGAGTTCCGCCGGCAGGCGTCCCGGCGGCGTACCCAGTTGGCGCTGGGCTTCATGGTGCTGCTGCCGTTGATCATCCTGCTGGCGTTCGAGTTCGGCTCCGGCAATGACGACCGCAACCGGAACAACGAGTTCGGGAGCCTGGTCGACCTGGCCACCTCCGGGGGGCTCAACTTCACCCTCTTCTCGATCTTCGTGTCGTCGTCGTTCCTGCTGGTCGTGGTGGTGGCGCTGTTCTGCGGGGACACGGTGGCCAGCGAGGCGAGCTGGGGCAGCCTGCGCTACCTGCTGGCCGTTCCGGTGCCCCGGGCCCGGCTGCTGACGGTGAAGCTGCTGGTCGCGCTCGCGTACTCGGCGCTGGCCCTGGTGCTGCTCGCCGGTACCGCCCTGCTCGCCGGCACCCTCCGGTACGGCTGGTCGCCGCTGCGCAGCCAGGTCTCCGCCGAGCTGGCGCCGACCGAGGGGCTGCTGCGGCTGCTGGCGGTGCTCGGGTACCTGGCTGTCGTCCTGCTGGTGGTGGCCGGGCTGGCGTTCCTGCTCTCGGTGACCACGGACGCCGCGCTGGGAGCGGTGGGCGGCGCCGTCCTGCTCTGGATCCTCTCCAGCATCCTGGACCAGATCACCGCGCTGGGCGGGCTACGCGCGTTCCTGCCGACCCACTACGCCAGTGCCTGGCTGGGGCTGCTCTCGACGCCGGTGCAGACCGACGACGTGGTGCGCGGCGCCATCTCGGCGGTGAGCTACGCGACGCTCTTCTGGGGACTCGCCTTCTGGCGCTTCACCCGCAAGGACGTCACCAGCTGACCGGTTGAGCCCGGGCCGTGGACCCCGTCGTGCGCCCACCCGCAGGCGTTGCCCACGTTCTCCGGTGACCCGGGCTTCGGGCTGCCAGACTCGCCCAGGTGAGCACTCGTGGCCGTCCGCGCCTGGGGCCGATCCGCACGGTCGCGGCACCCGCACCGTACTGAGCGCCCGCCATCCGCCTCAGCGGTCCGCCGGGCGGCCCCAAGGGCGGACCGGCGCATCCCCGGCAGGTTCGGCTGCTGTCGCGGACGATTCAGCTGCACAGGCGCGAGGACCCTCCCGGCCGGGATGCGGCGGCCGGCTCGGCCGCCGACGCCTGCAACCCGTCGGGCGCATGTTCAGGAGCGGGTCGGCGCGGTGAGCACCGCGTCGAGGAGGCCGGGGTAGAGGCGGTCCAGCTCGTCCCGGCGCAGCCGGACGTACCGGCTGGTGCCGGCGATCCGGGTCCGGGTCAGGCCGGCCTCCCGCAGCACCTTGAGGTGGTGGCTCCGGGTTGCCTTGGAGATCCCCAGCTCGAAGGTGCCGCAGACGTGCTCGCCGCCCGCGGCGAGGGTGCGCACGATCTGCAACCGGACGTCGTCGGCGAGCGCCGCCAGGACGGCGGTGACCGGTACGTCGCGCAGCTCGGGCTCGTGCAGCTCCATGTGACCAGTGTAACCGTTGTTCGACTTTCGTCGAACAAGCTCCTAGAGTCGGTCGCGTTGGTTCGACGATACTCGAACATTGGAGCTGTGATGCGTTCTCGGCACGCCGCCTTTCCGCTCTTCGCCGTGCTCAGCTGGGGTGTCATGTTCCCCGTGCTGGCCAGCGCGCTCACCCGGGTGGACGCGCTGAACCTGACCACGGCCCGCTACGTCCTCGCGACCGCCGTCCTGGTCGCCCTGCTGCTGGCCCGGGAGGGGCTGAGCGCGCTGCGCACCGGCGGGCGGGCGGTCGAGGTGGCGGTCCTCGGCGTCCTCGGCTTCGCCGGGTTCAACGTACTCACCAGCCTGGCGCTCGGACACGCCAGCCCGCAGCAGATCGCCCTGCTGGCCGCCCCCACCCCGCTGGTCACTCAGCTGGTCCGCTGGGTGCGGGACGGCGTACGCCCCCGGCCGGCGCTGCTCGGCTTCTCGCTGGTCGCGCTCGTCGGAGTGGGGCTGGTGATCACGCGCGGCCGGCTCGACGGGCTCGGCCAGTTCGGCGTCGGCGGGCTGCTCATGATCGGTGCGGTGCTCGGCTGGGCGACCTACACCCACGGTGCGAGCCGCTTCACCGGCTGGTCGGCCCTGCGGTACACCACCCTCACCGCCGTCGCCGGCACGCTCGCCATGCTCGCCGCCAGCGCCGTCGCCGACCTCACCGGCGTCCAGCACGCGCCCGCCGCCGCCGACCTCGTGGCGGTCGCCCCGCAGCTCGGGTACGCCGTGGTCGTCGCCGCCGTCCTCGCCGTGCTGGCCTGGAACACCGGGGTGCGGAAGCTCGGCGCGGCCGACGCCGCCCTCTTCATGAACCTGGTCCCGGTGACCACCTTCGCCGTGCAGACCGCCCGGGGCTACCGGCCCGGCGTGGTGGAGCTGATCGGCGCGGCCCTGACCATCGCCGCCCTGATCGCCGCCAACCTCGCCAGCCGCCCCCGCGCCTCCGACGCCCAGATCCACGGAGAGAGTGGCCTCCCCAGCGCGGGAGGCCACTCTCTCCGTGGATCTGGGCGTCGGGGCGCCGGACCGCCTGACGGGTGGCT
>NZ_QGGF01000506.1 GCF_003857015.1 Micromonospora globispora
CCGGCCGCCCGTACGTCCTGGGCCGGATCGCGGCCGTGGTCACGGCGCTGCCGGAGCCCGGCGACGAGTGTGTGGTGACCGGGGCGATGGTCGGCGCCGAGGGGCGCAAGGCGCTGGTGCACTCCAGCCTCTACGGGCCGGACGGCACCCTGCTGGCGTACGCCCGGGCCACCTGGATCGCGCTGCCCCCGGCCTGATCTCTCCTCCCCCGGGATGATCACCTCCTGCCCCGGACGGAGGGCGGAGTAGGCATCCCGCCCGATGACTCCCTTGCGCGGCCTTGCCAGGCTGGGCCCGGCGCCTCCGCGACGGCGCCCCCACCGGCGCGCCCGCGCGCCGTGGCAGGAGAGGAGAACGATGTCCGACGGGCAGTCAAGCCCCAGCGCCGGGACCGGCCAGATCGTGGTGTCCGGACTGACCAAGCAGTACAGGAACGTCCGGGCGGTGGACAGCCTGTCCTTCACCGTCGAGCCGGGTCGGGTCACCGGCTTCCTCGGCCCGAACGGCGCCGGTAAGACCACCACCCTGCGCATGCTGCTCAACCTGGTCACCCCGACGGCCGGCGAGGCGACCATCGGTGGCCACCGGTACGTCGACCTGAGCGACCCGCTGGGCTCGGTCGGCGCGGTGCTGGAGGCGTCCAGCGCGCACAAGGGCCGCACCGGGCTCAACCACCTGCGGGTGATCTGCGCGGCCGCGGGGCTGCCCCGGCAGCGGGCCGACGAGGCGCTGGCCCTGGTCGGGCTCACCCCGGCGGCCAGGCGCAAGTTCAAGGGCTACTCGCTGGGCATGAAGCAGCGGCTCGGCATCGCCGCCGCGATGCTCGGCAACCCGCAGGTGCTGATCCTCGACGAGCCGGCGAACGGCCTCGACCCGGAGGGCATCCGGTGGATGCGCGGCTTCCTCAAGGGGCTGGCCGCCGAGGGCCGGACCGTGCTGGTCTCCAGCCACCTGCTGTCGGAGATGCAGCTGCTCGCCGACGACGTGGTGATCATCGCGGCCGGCCGGCTGGTCCGGCAGGGGCCGGTGGACCAGGTGATCGCCTCGATGGCCCACGGCGTCCAGGTGCGGGTGCGCACCCCGCAGGCGGAGGAGCTGACCGCGGTGCTGCGCGACCAGGCCGCCACCGTGACCCGGGACGAGCACGGAGCGCTGCTGATCACCGGGGTGGACGCCCCGACGGTCGGCCGGGCGGCGCTGGCCGCCAAGGTCGAGCTGCACGAGCTGACCACCGAACGCCCCGACCTGGAGGGCGTCTTCCTCGAACTGACGGCCGGAAAGGCGGACATCCGATGAACCTGGTCCGATCCGAGCTGCTCAAGATCCGTACCACCAACACGTGGTGGCTCTTCGGGCTGATCACCCTGCCGCTCTGGGCCCTCGCCGTGCTCTACAACTGGCTGCAGGCCGAAACCCTGACCAGCGCGAACATGAGTGACGTGCCGGCCGAGCAGGCCGACCGGGTGGCTGCGGCCGCCAGCGCGGACAGCCTGGCCGCCAACCTTTACACCACCGGCCAGTTCTTCGGCCTGCTCATCGTGCTGCTGCTCGGCATCGTCGTGGTGACCAACGAATTCTTCCACCAGACGGTGACCACGACGTTCCTCACCGCGCCGCACCGCACCGCGGTGATGCTGGCCAAGCTGGCCGCGGCGGGCGTGCTGGCGCTGCTCTTCTGGCTGGGCACCACCCTGCTCAACCTGGTCGCCGCCCCGCTGGTGCTGCACGCGGTGGACGTCGATCCCCACCTCGGCAGCGGAGCGGTCTGGCGGGCGGTGGCCCTCAACGGGCTGGCGTACCTGCTCTGGTCGGTGCTGGGGGTCGGGATCGGCGTGCTGATCCGGAGCCAGATCGGCGCCACGGTGACGGGCATCCTGCTCTACCTGGGCGGCACCATCGGCGCCGCCATCGCGATCAGCCTGCTGGCCATGAAGTTCGGCGACTGGATCAACAAGCTCCAGTTGCTGGTCCCCTCGCTGGCGTCGGGGCTGATGGTGAGCGGGGCCGAGATCCCGGGCAACCCGCCGCGCTGGGCGGGGGCGGCCGTGCTGATCGGGTACGCCGTCGTGGCCGGCGTGATCGGCGTGCTGACCATCCGCCGGCGCGACATCTCCTGACGGCTACCCGACACGACCCCGGCCGGTGACCACGCGTCACTGACCGGGGCCGTTCGTCGCTTACCAGGAGTGGACGGAACCCGCAGCGCTTGTCGGACTTCTGGCATCTTCTGTGAAACGGACCACCAGCCGGAGGCGAGAATGCCTGCGCCATCCGTACGGCGTAGCCTGGGAGCCGTCTCCCGTGCCCTGTTCCGGCATCGGCGGATACCGCGTGACATACGAACCCGCGTGAAAGAGGCGATTACCGGCCGTGTCGACCCAGCAGACTTCGCAGGAGAACCCACTGGCGGGTTTCGGCCCGAATGAGTGGATCGTCGAGGAAATGTACCAGCGCTACCTCGCCGACCCCTCGAGTGTCGACTCGGCTTGGCACGACTTCTTCGCCGACTACCGGCCCGCGCCGGGTGCCGCCACGCCGCGCCCGGACGGCCAGCCCAAGCCGGCCGCCGCGCCGGAGCCGGCCGAGCAGCAGGAG
>NZ_QGGF01000607.1 GCF_003857015.1 Micromonospora globispora
GGCCGGGCAGCAGCCGGGTGCGCCCGTCCAGCCGGGGCTTGAGCGCTTCCAGCACGCTGCCGACGTCGCCGGCCAGATCGGCGTAGCCGTACCGGCACGTGCGGGCGGGGGTGGGGGTGCTGGCGCCGGTGCCGCGCAGGTCGGCGACGGCGACGCCGAGGCCGGCGGCCCGCAGCGCCGCAGCGAACGGCCGGTAGTACCGGGCCCGGACGCCCATCGCCGGCCAGATCAGCACCACCGGCGCGTCGGGTACGCCGTCCGGGTCGGGGTACGTCTGCACCCCGATCCGGGTGCCGTCGACCTCGATGAACTCCTGGGTGTACTCCGCCGCCTCGCTCACCGGCTCAGGCTACCGGCCGGTAGCCCGCGGGCGTGACCGCGTTCCACCCGGTCCACCGCGTCGAGCACCCGCGGCACGTCCAGCGCCACGAGTGCGGGATGCGGGCGGTCGTCGTCGGCCGGGGGACGGGGGCCCACCCAGAGCGCCTGGTGCCAGGGCCGGTCCGGCGGGGGACCCCACTGCGCCGGCGGCACCGGCCCGAAGAGCAGCACCGACGGTGCCGCGTAGGCGGTCGCCAGGTGACCGATGCCGGTGTCCCCGCTGATCACCAGCCGGGCGTGGGCGACCAGGGCGGCCAGTTCGCCCAGGTCGGTTTCCCCGGCCAGCAGCGCGTCGGCGGGCAGCCCCGCCCGGCGGACCACCTCCTCGGCGATCCGCCGCTCGCCCGGGTTTCCGGTCACCACCACCCGATGGCCGCGCGCGGTCAGCGCCCGGGCCACCTCGGCGAAGCGGGCCGGTGGCCAGCGCCGCTGCGTGGCCTTCGCGCCGGGATGGACGATGCTCGCCCCGACCGGCATCCGGCCCGGCTCCGGCCGGCGCAACGCCAGGTCGGTGCGGTCGGCCGGAATGCCGTACCAGGCCAGCAGGCGGCACCACCGGTCGACCTCGTGCTCGTCGGCCCGCCAGTCCGGGCCGTCGTGGTGCCCGGCCTCGGCGTTGGCGAAGGCCAGCAGCCGGCCCGGCCGGGTGCCAGCCAGCATCCGGTGCGACTGCGGGCCGCGCCCGTGCAGGTTGACCGCCAGCTCCGGCGACGGGCCGGGCCACGCCAGGTGGCCCAGCCCGTCCGCCTGGACCAGCCGGTCGACGCCGCCGACCAGGTCGATCAGCGGCGCCAACCAGCGCGGCGCGACCAGCGCCAGCTCCCGGTCGGGGTACGCCGACCGCAGCGCGCGCAGCGCCGGCACCCCGGTGGCGAGGTCGCCGACGCCGAGCGCCCGGAGAACGAGGATCACGGGTACGACGACTCCTGCTCGGCGCAGACCACCAGCTCCCGTACC
This sequence comes from Micromonospora globispora, assembly GCF_003857015.1. Classification (GTDB taxonomy): domain Bacteria; phylum Actinomycetota; class Actinomycetes; order Mycobacteriales; family Micromonosporaceae; genus Micromonospora; species Micromonospora globispora. The sequence goes on from NZ_QGGF01000607.1 coordinate 1,339, forward strand.
GCGCAGCCGGCCGGCTGGGAGAGGGCGAACATGATCGCCTCGGCGGTGTCGGCCGGGTCGTTGAGGATCGCGTCCGGGCCGGGCTTGTACTGCTCGTCCCGGTCGTCGAAGAACGCCGTCCGCATGCCACCCGGGATCAGCAGCGTCACGCCGACCTTCCCGGCCAGTTCGGCGGCGAGGGCCCGGGTGAAGCCGACCACCCCGAACTTCGCCGCGCAGTACGCGGTGGCGTCGCTGACCGCCTTGACGCCCAGCGTGGACGCCACGGTGACCACCGTGCCGTGCGAGCGCTCCAGGTGCGGCACCGCCGCCCGGATCACCGCCGCCGTGCCGAGCAGGTTGATCGCGACGATCCGGTCCCAGGTCTCGCCCGGGACGTCGGCGAGCTTGCCGGGCACGTCCATGCCCGCCGCGGTGACCACGCCGTCCAGGCCACCCGCCTGCTCGGCGAGCTGCCGGGTGGCCGCCTCGGCGGCGCGGCTGTCGGCCAGGTCGCACTCCACCCACGGCACCCCGGCGGCCGGTGGCTGCCGGTCCAGCACGTACGGCCGCCCGCCGGCCTTGGCCACCGCGGTCACCACCGCCGCGCCGAGGCCGCTCGACCCGCCGGTGACGAGGACCGCCGCTCCATTCATATCCCTGCTCATGCCGGCACTCCGCTCCGCTTCGTGCCGCCATGAGGCACCACGGCACTGCGTAGATGATTCGCTCGCTGACGCTCGCTCATACCGCTCCCTTGACGAGGTGAAGACCGCGCTGGCGCGCGGCGGAGATGGTGCCGGTGGTGGACCGGCCGGCCAGGTAAGGGACGGTGACGACCTTTCCGCCCCACCGGTGGATCAGTTCGGCCTCGGGCAGCTCCGGACCGCCGTCGCCGGCGTAGTCGCCGCCCTTGACCCAGACGTCCGGACGCAGCCGGGCGAGCACCTGGTGCGGGGTGGGTTCGTCGAAGACCACCACCGCGTCGACGCAGTCCAGGGCGGCCAGCAGCCGGGCCCGGTCGGCCTCCGGGTTGACCGGGCGCTCCGGCCCCTTGAGGCCGCGGACGCTGCGGTCCGAGTTGAGGCAGATGATCAGGCAGTCGCCGAGCCGGCGGGCCGCCTGGAGGGTGGCGACGTGCCCGGCGTGCAGGATGTCGAAGCACCCGCCGGTGGCCACCACGGTGCCGCCGTCGGCGCGTACCTTCGCGATCAGCTCCTCGGCGGTGCGGACCGGCGCCACGGCCCTCGGCCGCTCCTGGTCCCGGTGCAGGCC
>NZ_QGGF01000396.1 GCF_003857015.1 Micromonospora globispora
GAGCTGAGGCCCGCCGCCGGGCCCGCCCGTCGCGGCGGCCCACCGATGTGCCGACACCCAGGTCGGCGACATGGCGCCATCCGGCCCGGTCGGTCAGGGCCACGCCGTTGACCTGGGCATCCGGTGCGGTCAGCGGTGGGCGCGGGCCCACTTCACCAGGCGGTCGGCCTTCCAGGTGTTGACCACCCGGTCGGCCGGGACGCCGCACAGGGCTGCCCGCTCGCAGCCGAACCGCTGCCAGTCGAGCTGGCCGGGCGCGTGCGCGTCGGTGTTGATCGCGAACCGGCAGCCCGCCTCCAGGGCGCGTCGGATCAGCCGCTTAGGCGGGTCCTGCCGCTCCGGCCGGGAGTTGATCTCGACGGCCACATCGTGCTCGGCGCAGGCGGCGAAGACGGCGTCCGCGTCGAAGTCGCTCTCCGACCGGGTACGCGGCCGGTGCGCCCGGTCACCCGGCCCCTTCACCCCGGCCGGTCGGGAGGAGACCATCCGGCCGGTGCAGTGACCGAGGATGTCCAGGTGCGGGTTCGCGATCGCGGCCAGCATCCGCCGGGTCATCTTCGCCCGCTCGTCGTTCAGCCCGCTGTGCACCGAGCCGACCACCACGTCCAGCCGCTCCAGCAGTTCCTCGTCCTGGTCCAGCGAACCGTCGGCGAGGATGTCGACCTCGATGCCGGTGAGGATGCGGAAGCCCTTCGGCAGCGCCTCGTTCACCGCGGCGACGTGGTCGAGCTGCTTGCGCAGCCGGTCCGCGGTCAGTCCGCGGGCCACCTTGAGCCGGGGTGAGTGGTCGGTGAGCACCAGGTACTCGTGGCCCAGCTCGACCGCCGCGAGCGCCATCTCCTCGATCGGCGAGCCGCCGTCGGACCAGTCGGAGTGGGTGTGGCAGTCGCCGCGCAGGGCGGTCCGCAGCTCGGTGGCCGCGGCGTCCAGATCGGTGCCCTCGGTGGCGACCAGCCGGCGCAGGTAGACCGGCTCCTCGCCGTCCAGTGACTCGACCACGCAGCGGGCCGTGACATCGCCGACCCCGGTCAGCTCGGTAAGCTTGCCGGTGCGGGCCCGCTCGGCCACCTCCTTCACGGGCAGCGCGGAGAGGGCCTTGGCCGCCGAGCGGAACGCCCGGACCCGGTAGGTGGCCTCGTTGGCCCGTTCCAGCAGGAACGCGATCCGGCGCAGGTCGGCGATGGGATCCCGGGCACTCATGTCCTGCAACCTACGCGCCCCCGGCGGTGGTCGCAGGAACCCCGAACCGGTCCGGACGGGGTGTCGGGAGTGGACTCCGCTCAGCCGGCGCCGCTGGTCGTGGTCGGGGCCTTGGGGCAGCCGTGCTTCCGCTGCCAGGCGACCACCTCGGTGGCCGGCGCGCGGTTGCCGCCCCGGCGCCACGAGTCCAGGTAGCGGGCGGGCCAGATCTCACCCCGCCGGATCCACCAGTCGTTGTGCCCTGTGCACGCCGGGGAGATGCCGAAGTGCAGATGGCAGACGTTGTTGGCGTTGCCGGTGTGCCCCACCCGGCCGAGCTGCTGGCCGGCGCGGACCCGTACGCCGGGGTTGATGCCGGTGGCGATCGCACTCAGGTGCGAGCCGTAGTAGCGCACCCCATCGTCGCCGAGCAGCGAGACCGAGAGGCCGCCGTTGTACGGGCCCAGCGGGCCCTGCTTGTCGAACCGGTCCACCCGGCTCACCTCGAGGATCCGCCCGTCGGTGACCGCGACCACCGGTTCGCCGCAGTCGGCGAAGATGTCCGTCCCCGGGTACCCGGCGTGCGTCGGGTGGTAGGCGACGTTGTCGGCGCGGACCGGGAAGACGTGCCGCAGGTCGGTGCGGGTCGGCGAGGGCGACGGCGTCCCCGGGGTCGGCGTCGGCGTGGCGTTCCCGGACGGCGTCGCGGTCGCGCGCGGGCCGCTCCACGCGTTCGTCGGCGCGGTGGGGCGGTCGCCGGTCGCGCAGCCGGCGAGCAACGCCGGGCCGAGGAACAGCAGGACCGGGTACACGGAACGCGCGCGGCGTCCGATCGATCGCGAGCCCATCCGGCCATCCTGGCAGACCACTACCGTAGGGACGAACGCTGAGACCGACCTGGTCGCCGGCCGACCCTCCGGCTGGTCGCTCTGCGTGACCTGGTACGTCGAGTGGCACCTACGGTCCGTGAAGGGAGCAGGGGCGATGAACGGGTGGGACGCCGTACCCGGGGAGCCGCGTCCGGGCGTCGGCCGCCCGCCGGTGCGCCCGCCCTCAGGACTCTTCCCGGCCGGACCGCCGCCCCGGCCGACCTGGCGCGAGCCGTACCCGGTCAGCGGTGCCGGCGTCGCCGTCGGCGGCGTGACCGCCGTGGCCTGGCTGCTCCTCTTCGGCCTGCTCGGGCACGACGTGCCGAGCTACGCGTGGTGGACCGTGCTGGCCGGCGCGCTGGCCTGGCTCACCGCTGCGGTGCTGGTCCGGTTCGGCGACCGGGGGGTGGCGACCGGCATTGCGATCGTCACCGCGGGCGGCTGGAGCATCGCCGCCGCCGTGGTTGCGGTGCGCTGGGCGCAGAGCGGGGACTGGCCGCTCTGGTGACCCAGCGTGAGTGGCCGACTGCGCAGTGAAGACCGTCTTGACGTACGCGCGGTGACGGTTCACCCTCGCGGTATGGCCTGGACCACCCCGCGGCTCGATCCCGAGCGGAGCCGCCGTCGCCTGCAGCTCCTCGCCGAGTTGGCCGGGGCCCGCGCGGTACGCCAGCGCGAACGGCCGCAGCGGGCGCGCAGTCAGCAGCTGCGGCAGCTCATCGCCACCCGCCGGCACATCGCCGGCTGACCGACTTTCTCCAGGATTGGCCGGCCCTTCGGGGCGTTGACCGGTCGCCTGCCGACCCGACCGGTTAACGTGCACGCGTGACGAGTCGGCTTGCTGCCGAGGCCAATTTGGGGGGACCGTGTCGTACTTCGCTGCTGCCGCGGTGCGCGTCGAGGGCGGCTGGACCGCCGACGAGGTGAGCCTGCGGGGCGTCACCGACATCGACGAGGTCGCCGACCGGCTGCGCGACGTGGAGCCGGACGCCGACCTGTCCCTGCTCTTCGTCGAGGCCGAGGACGAGTACCTGGTGATCCTGCGTCTCGACGACGGGGAGGACCTGCGGATCTTCGGCTCCGACTCGGCGTACGCCGAGGAGTCCCGGCTCGGCGCCCTGCTGGTCGGCGACCTGAAGACCTCGGTCACCGGGATCGAGGAGGGCGACGAGGCGACCCCGGTCGCCGCGGGCGGCGGCGAGGAGACCGAGCAGCCCGCGGTCGACCCGGAGGCCGACCCGGTCGGCGACGCCGACATCCTCGCCGACCTGGGCATCTCGGCCCAGAAGCTGCTCGCCCTCTCCGGCCACGAGGGGATGCTGCCGGCCGACGTCACCGCCGAGATCTGCCAGGTGCTCGGCTGTGCGGACGAGGTCGAGGAGCTGCGTGAGGTCTGATCCGGCCGGGCCCCTGCTGCCCGGCGGCGGGGAGCCGGCCGATGCCACGGACCCGGCGCTGGAGACCGTCCGCCCGGGGCAGCCGACGCCGGGCGCGGGGGGCCGGGTCGGCCCCGGTGCCGACGAAGGGTTCGCCGACCTGAGCGCCGCGGGCCGCCGGCAGCGGCACGAGCTGTGGATGCGCCGGGCGCTGGAGGTCGCGGTCACCGGCCCCGACACCGGGCCGCCCGAGTCGGACGACACTGCGGTCGAGGACATCCCGGTGGGCGCGGTGGTCTACGCCCCGGACGGCACCGAACTCGCCGTCGGGCGCAACGAACGCGAGCTCACCGGCGACCCCACCGCGCACGCCGAGGTGCTGGCGCTGCGCCGGGCCGCCGAGCGGCTGGGGCGGTGGCGCCTGGAGGGCTGCACCCTGGTGGTGACCCTGGAGCCGTGCACGATGTGCGCGGGCGCGATCTCGCTGGCCCGGGTTTCGACGGTGGTCTTCGGGGCCTGGGAGCCGAAGACCGGTGCGGTGGGCTCGCTCTGGGACGTGCTGCGCGACCGCCGCCTCACCCACCGCCCAGAGGTGTACGCCGGGGTGCTGGAGAACGAGAGCGCCGCCCTCCTGCGCGCCTTCTTCCGCTGACCGGCCGCTCGGGGTCGGTCGTGCCCGTCAGGCGGGCGCCGTGGCGGGGCGCAGCAGGGTCGCGGCGACCGCGTGCGCGGCCTCGGTCCAGGCGGTGGGGCGCAGGGTCGCCGGATCGAGCCGGACGATCGCCCGGGTGCCTTCCGCGTAGAGCGTGTCGCCGTCGACCGAGCGGAACTCGAACGCGTACCGCGCGCTGCTGGTGCCGAAGTGTTCGAGCCAGAAGTGCACGGCCACCGGGCCGGTGCCGGTGATCGGGGCCCGGTAGGCGATGGTGAACTCGCGTACCGCGTGGAACACGTCGGGCGCAAAGTGCTGGCCGCCCCGGAACGAGACGCCGCGGTCGGCCCAGTAGGGCGTCAGGGCCCGTTCCAGCAGTATCGCGTACCGGGCGTTGTGCAGGATGCCCATGGCGTCGAGGTCGTCGAAGTGCACCGTGACGTGCTCGACGTGACCGAACTCGACGACGGGCTGGTCGACGATGGCGCGGCTCATGACAGGCCTTCCGGTAGCAGGGTCGGCTCGGGGCACAGGGCCCGTAGGCGGTTCAGCAGGCCCTGGCGGGCGTGCCGGTAGGCGGTGTCCGGGTCCAGCAGCCGGGACCGCATCACGGCGCTGATCCCGAGCGCGTCGATCTCGTACGCCAACTGCGGGACGTCCACGTCGGCGGGGAGTTCGCCGAGGGCGACGGCCTCGTGGACGAGGCGTTCGAGGAACGCGGTCCAGCGGACGAACGCCTCGGCGAGCCGGTCCCGGACCGGGCCGAGCCGGGCGTTGTACTCGAATTCGGTGTTGGCGAAGAAGCAGCCGCCGGGGAGCACCCGGGCGGCGTAGAAGTCGATCCGGGCCTCGTGCAGCGCCCAGAGTCGCCGTACGCCCCGCGGGGCGCGCAGGGCCGGCCCGATGATCCGCTCCTGCCACTGCTCCACGGCCCGGTCGACGGTGGCGAGCTGGAGGGCTTCCTTCGAGCGCCAGTGCGCGAACAGGCCGGACTTGCTCACGCCCAGGGTGTCGGCGAGCTGCGCGAGGGAGAGCCCGTCGAGGCCGGCCTCGGTGGCGAGGGCCACGGCCGCGTCGAGCGCCGCGGTCCGGGTCCGTTCGCCGCGGGCGAGGCGGCCGTCGAGGGTCATGCCGGAAGCGTAGACAAAAAAAGCACGACCGGTCGTATTTATTTATGTGATCTGGAACGCAGCCGCCCCGCCACCCGGTAGGCGGCGGGGCGGCGAAGGGACGATCAGGCGATGGCGGTGTCGAGGGCGATCTCGACCATCTGGCTGAAGGTCTGCTCGCGCTCGGCAGAGGTGGTCTTCTCGCCGGTCTTGATGTGGTCGCTGACGGTTAGGATGGTCAGCGCGCGGGCCTTGAAGCGGGCCGCGATGGTGTAGAGCGCCGCCGACTCCATCTCCACCGCCAGGACGCCGTAGTCGGCCAGGGTGTCGTAGAGGTCCGGCCGGTCGGTGTAGAAGGCGTCCGCCGCCAGAATCGGGCCGACGTGCATGGTGATGCCGCGCCGCTCGGCCACCTCGACCGAGGTACGCAGCAGCCCGAAGTCGGCGACCGGGGCGTAGTCGATCAGCCCGTCGAAGCGCATCCGGTTCATGTTCGAGTCGGTGGAGGAGCCGATCGCCGCGACCACGTCCCGCAGCTGGAGGTCCTCGGTCAGGGCGCCGCAGGAGCCGACCCGGATCAGCGTCTTGACGCCGTACTCGTTGATCAGCTCGTGGGCGTAGATGGAGGCGGAGGGCATGCCCATGCCGGAGCCCTGGACGGAGACCTCGACGCCGTTCCAGCGGCCGGTGAAGCCCAGCATGCCGCGGACCGTCGAGTAGCACTTGGCGTCCTCGAGGTAGGTCTCCGCGATCCACTTGGCCCGCAGCGGGTCGCCCGGCATCAGGACCCGCTCGGCGATATCTCCCGGCTCAGCGCCGATGTGCGTACTCATGGCAAGGATCCTGCCAGGCCCGGCCCGTGGATACCGGTTCGGCGTCCACACCCAAGGTCCTGTACCCTACTCGGCGGTGGTGTGTCCGAGTGGCCTAAGGAGCACGCCTCGAAAGCGTGTGAGGGTGCAAGCCCTCCGCGGGTTCAAATCCCGCCACCACCGCTCGTGAAATGCGAGAACGCCCGGTCGATCCGCGAGGGTCGGTCGGGCGTTCCGCTTCTGGTGTCAGTTTTGGTCTCAATCCGTGCTCAGGGGTCTGGTTTCGGGTCCTCTGTCGGGTTGTCCCACAGCAGTCCACCAACGCGCTGGGCGATGTCCCGACGCACCTGGTTGGTGAGGTGCTGGTACCGGGCCGCCATCGCCGAGTTTGACCAGCCCATGATGCCCATCACCGCACGCTCGGCTACGCCGAGGATCAGCAGCACCGTGGCAGCCGTGTGACGGGCGTCGTGCAACCGGCCATCCCGTAGCCCGGCGAGTTTGAGCAGCCGCTTCCACTCGTCGTAGTCAGTACGGGGGTTGACCGGTCCACCGGTCGGTGTGGCGAACAGCCAGTCACCGTCCTCCCAGAGCTGGGCGGCAGTGACGCGTTCCTGGTCCTGCTCGTCGCGGTGCTTTCGTAGCAGCGCCACCAGCTCGTCGGGGAGCCCGATGCTGCGCCGGCCGGCCCGAGACTTGGTCTCTGCGGTATCGGCCCGTATCGGGCGACGGTCGGGGCAGTGCCCGCCATGCTTTCGCCCGCACGGCGAGCGGCACCCGTGCTCCCACCTCGGCCGCTGGCGGCCGCGCCGGACGGTCAGCGTCCCGGCGTCGAGGTCTACGTCCGACCACCGCAGCCCGAGCGCTTCCCCCTGTCGCAGCCCGAGGGAGAGCGCGACCGCCCAACGCGCGCTGTTGCGCCGGCCACGGGTCGCGACCAGGAGCCGTTGCACCTCCGCGACCGAGTACGGCTCAATCTCGCTCTCCGGCAGCCGGGGGGCTTTGGCGAGGGCGGCCGGGTTTTTCGTCAGGTGCCCCCGGCGTACCGCCTCGTTGAGCGCGGCCCGGATCGTGCGGTGCGCTTGGTGGGCGGTCGCCGCGGCGGCCGGCTCAGCCGGCGTGGTGTCCTCCCGCACGGGGGCGGGGCGAGGACGAGCTTCACCAGGGCCATGAACGCCAGTGCCGGAACAGCGGAGAGCAGCCACCCGGAGGGGCCGGCCTTGGCGACCGCGAGCTGTGCGGCGAGGGAGAGGCCGGCGGCGGCGATGAGCAGGAACAGCGGGTAGCCGATCGGGGCTCCGGCCCGGCGGCGACGGCGGATGGTCAGGAGGGAGGCGATGGGGACGAGTTCGGAGATGACCGCGTTGGCCCAGCCGAACCACTCCCCGGTTCCGGAACTGGTAGTTCACCTCGTGGCCGTCGTCGCCTCCGATGCGGCCTCGAACGAACCAGCGGTGGCCGTCAGAGGGCGGTTCGAAGATCTTTGAGCTGGTATGCGGCTTGAGTCCGGTTGGAGATCGTTCTGCAGGTTGGCTGTAGATAGCGTCCACTCGATGTCATGAAAGATTAATCCCGGTCATAACCGTCGGCCGTTAGCGGCGTTGGGCTGGTCATGGGTGATCGAAAGCCGTATCCCAGTGATATCGCCGACGAGCAACGTCGGCTGGTCGCGGGACGGCAGGTTCCTCGCCACCGTGCCCTGGATCTCCGAGGGACCGTCCAACGGCGGCGGCACCCATGACACCTTCCTCTACGAGATCGGCGACGTCGAGTTCGTACCCGTCACGGACGCCGGCGCACCACCGGCGCGGGTCCGGGACGTCGCGCGACTGCTCGGCTGGCGCTCGGCGGGCAGTGCGGTCGTCGCGGCCGTCAACGACGCGGGTCACGCGTCGCTGGTCAAGGTGCAGCTCGACACCGGCACCCGCCGGACCCCTGTCCCGCCTCGACATCGGCTCCACCTGCGAGCTGGGCATGCAGAACTGCGAGATCACCGACCTGCACCTCGCCACCGGTCTGCTGCCGGACCTGACCATCCGCAGCGCCGGTCGCCCGCAGCGCGGCCCCTGGCCGCTGCTCGTGAACGCCGTCATCACCACCGTCGTCCTCGGCGCCGCGTTTTTGCTGTGGCGCCGGACCCGTCCGTAGCAGCGTCTGTTGTGCTTGTCTCCCACCAGGTCGTGGTGCGCGGCCGCGTGGTTGAGGGCGAAAGGATGGTGGCGCGGTGCGGACCAACCGACTGGAGGCGTTCAGTGATGGCGTGCTCGCCATCATCATCACGATCATGGTGCTGGGGCTCAAGGTCCCGGCAGGTCACGACCTCTCCGACCTCGTCCGCACGACCGGCGTCGGGCTGCTGACCTATCTCCTCACCTTTGTCTATGTGGGCATCTACTGGAACAACCACCACCACATGTTCCACCTGGTACGGCAGGTCAGCGGCGGGGTGCTGTGGGCGAACCTGGCGCTGCTGTTCTGCCTGTCGCTGTTCCCGTTGACGACAGCCTGGATCGACGACTCAAGGTTTGAACCGATCCCCGTAGGCATCTACGGTCTGAACCTGCTCGGCGCGGCCATCGCATACTTCGTGCTCCAGACGGTGATCATTCGGCAGCAGGGGCCGGGGTCGCCGCTGCGGCAGGCCGTCGGCGCCGACATCAAGGGCAAGGTCTCCCTGGTGCTCTACGTCGCCGGGATCCTCAGCGCCCTGCTGATCGACCGGAGCGGGCACATCGGAGTCGGGCTCGCCCTGGCAGGTTTCGTTACCGTGGCGGTCATGTGGGTCGTGCCCGACCGCCGCATCGACCGGGTTGTCCGCCAGCACGAGATCCCCGACTAGGGCGCTGCCAGAGCCAGCTAGAACGTCACCAAGCACGCGCAGACATTCCATGCTGACGGCACCATCACCGCTCAGGACGGCTCCGGCCGGGAGTTCGAGGTCGACGGCGCGGCCGGGATTTACGGCAACACCGACGGACAGGGCTTCCTCGGCAAAATCAACGCCGGCAACTCAGTGAAGGCGAACGTCTACTTCGACGTTCCCAAGGGCACAAAGCTGAAGACGATCACGTTCAAGGCCGGCCTGTTCACCTTCGCCGACGACGCCGTCGTCACCCTCTGACCGGTGCCGGTTGTAGCGTCTGCGCAGCCCGACGGCGCTCTCAGAGGGCGGTTCGAAGATTTAGGTCCGTTTCGGGGCCGGCCGCCGGCCGTGTCGGGTCTCAGGACGTCCGCGACAGAACAATGTCGGGACGTGGGTGACACTTTCCGGCTAGCCGGGTGGTGAGGGCGGCTCGGGTGGGCGTCCTCGGGCACGGGCTGCGTCGGATACGGCGATCCCGGCCAGGACGAGAGCAGCGGCGGCGGCGACCAGCACCGGCGGCAGAAAGATCATTGCCGGCGACATGGCGGCGAGCACGAGGACCCCGGCCACGCGGTTTCGGGACACCCGGCCGAACACCGCGTACTCGAAGATGGCCCGTCCGGCGAGGAACAGTGCGGGTCCGCCGAGGATGACGGCGATCCACGCCGGTTGGGCGTGCCCGAACGGGTGGGTGATGACGAGCTCGTCGCCGACGGAGATCGCGACGATGCCGGCGACCATGACCAGGTGGGCGTATGTCGCCGACAGGGCAACGCGGAGCGGATCAGTGGCGGCGGCGACGGCCCCGCCGAACACCTCCCCGGCGCGGTGGATGTAGATCCGCCACAGCAGCACCGTGGTCGCGAACGCCACCACGACCGCCGCGCTGCGGTCCGCCTCGAAGGCGCTGCTGGTGAACGTCAATCCCGACACCAGGATCAGCTCGCCGAGCGCGATGATGAAGAACTGGCGATGCCGCTCGGCCAGGAACTCGGCCGAGATCGCAAACTCCGTCGCACTCGCGCGGCCCAGCCCGGGCGTGGGCCAGCGGAGTGGGGCCGCCGTATAGTCCACGGCCAGCGCTAGCGCCCACAGCACCCCACGCGCCCAACCCTGCACGACGGCGCCCGCGATCCACGGCACCGCCGACACGCCGTACCAGAACAGCAGCCGCATTTCGGGACGCTGCCGCTCGTCGCCACGCGTGACGATCACGAGAAACAGGCTGCGGCCGACTTGGACGGCGACGTACGCGCCGGCGAAGAGCAAGCCATGTTCGCCGAACGACTCAGGCACCGCGGCCGCCAGCACGAAGCTGCCGAACATGGACCCGATGACCAGCAGCTGTATCGTCGGCCGTCGCGGGTCGAACCTGTTGCTTACCCCCGCCGTCTGGCTCCACACCCACCACACGGCGAGCAGCAGCACCAGCGTCTGGACGGCGCCGCTCCAGTTCAGATGGTCCCTCAGCCCTTGCGAGAGCCGGAAGATCGCGAAGACAAACACCAGGTCGAGGAACAGGTCCAGGAACGTCGCCCGCTGCTCCTCCCGCAGCAGCCGGGCTGCGCCACTCGTCATCGGTTCGCCCCGTTTCTGCCGCTTCTGTCAGCCCCTGAAACAGTCGTACCACCCGGCAGCGCTGGTGGAGGTGGATGTGCTGCTGCGGCCTTGGGTCGTACGGCCTCGCCCGTGGCGGGCGACGGTAGAGGCCGATCAGTTCCTTCCAGCCGTCGCCGCCGGTTCTGATCAGCTCGTCGACCTTGGCCAGGCGTCGGCCCGTGCCATAGGCGGCGGAGAGTTACCCAGGTCCTGATACCGATCTGTCATGCAGGTCCTGAGCCCCGACAGCCGGCTGCCGGCGATGTGGACGCTCCAGACTGACGAGCCACGCGAGGTATGCCGCGGCTGATCGGCCGTGGCTCCGGATTGAACCAGCGGATTACAGCAACCGACCGACGGCAGCAGCCTTCGCTGGACGGGTTCCTCGACCACACCCGGGAAGCAGCAAGGAGGCAGCGGACGCGTCGCCTCACTTCGAGAAGTCCCGACAGCGGGCGGGATGGTGGTCGAGCTAATAGGCCTTCCGCGCATGTGGTGACTCCTACCGACTGTCAGGGCTCTAGCGGGGCCGTCTCAGTTCCCGTCTCGTTCATCGCCGGCGGCGGCAGTCAGCAAAGTCCACCCCGTCGTTCCCAGCTGCGGCACGAACGCTGTCGACCGGACACGAACCGCACCGGGCAGACTTGGAAAGCGGGCCTGGTGCGCTGCTCACGCCGGCCCTGGCCGCGAGCCCTGCCGGGTGAGCCAGCACGGTACGGCCATGTCGTCACTGGTTGCCGCGCTGGGCGCCACCTGGGTCGGCGGCCGGGTTCTCGTCGGCGGGCGAGGTGCCGCCCGACGCGATCCCCGCGACGCCTACTGGAACTGCTCGTCGGGCTTGCCCGGGTCGGCGTGGAGCCGGTCGGGCGCGCCGGGTCCGGGGTCGGCGCCGCCGGCGTGCTCGTCGAGTTCGTCGGGCAGGGAGGGATCAACCGGGTTCGTCATGCGGACCGGGTACCACGGGAGCCGGCGAAAATCGGCCGCGGAATGGAGGTGGGTCATCAGGCGCTCCTGAACCGCGGTGTGGTCTCTTTCGTGGTCTCGTTCGCTGGCGTGCAAGGCGGTCCACCCGAGGCCGAGCCCGCACCGCAACCTGGTCGTGAACCTCTTCGGTAGCCCCTGAACGTCTGGTCGCAGACCTCGAAAGCGTGTGAGGGTTTACGCCCTCCGCGGGTTCAAATCCCGCCGCCACCGCCAATGGTCGAAGCGCCCGGGTTTCCTCCCGGGCGCTTCGTCCTTTTCCGGCCCCCTGCGATCGGCTCACCTACGCTGCCGGTAGGAGCAGCAACCGGAGGGTCAGATGGCGGAAAGGCTGCGGGTGGCCGTACTCGGGCTCGGCGGCATGGGACGACCGATGGCGACGAACCTCGTCCGGGCCGGCCTGCCCACATTCGTCTGGAATCGGAGCCCCGAGCGGGCCCGTGAAATCGGCGAGCACGGCGCGGAGGTGGCCGACACCCCGGCGGACGCGGTACGCCGGGCCGACGTGGTGATCACGATGGTGACCGACGCGGACGCTGTCCTCTCCATCGCCACCGACCAGGGCATGCTGGCGGCCATGCCCCAGGGTGCGATCTGGGCCCAGATGAGCACCATCGGGGTCGCCGGTACGGAACGCCTCGCCCGGCTCGTGAGTGAGCAACGGCCCGACGTCGTGCTGCTGGACGCGCCGGTGGCGGGCAGCCGCGGCCCGGCGGAGCAGGGGAAACTCGTCATCCTCGCCTCCGGTCCGGACGAGGCCCGGGACCGGATCTCTCCGCTGTTCGACGTGCTCGGGCAGCGGACAGCCTGGGTGGGGCCGGTCGGGGCCGGCTCCCGGATCAAGCTGGTCAACAACCTGCTGCTCGCGTTCATCGCGGAGGGCCTCGCCGAGTCGATCGCGCTCGGCCAGTCCCTCGGGCTGGACCGGCAGGCCGTGCTGAACGCCTTCCAGGGCAGCCCACTCGTCGCCCCCTGGGCCGCCGAGAAGCTGCAGCGGATCGGGCAGAGCGACTACTCGCCGCAGTACCCGCTCTCCCTGGCCCTCAAGGACGTCGACCTGGCGCTGGAAGGCGTCGAGGCCGACCGGTTCCCCGTGGCCGACAGCCTGGCCGCGCAGTGGCGCTGGGTGGTGGAGCGCGGGCTCGGCGGCGAGGACGTCACCGTGGTCACCCGCGCGCTGGAGGACTGAGTGAGGTTGTGACGCCCCGACGGTGTCAGGTCAGGAATGCCATGAGGCGACGCGTGGTCTCGCCGGGGGCCTCTTCCGCCAGGAAGTGCCCGGCCGGGATCGGGCCGCCCTGCACCTCGTCGGCCCACGCCCGCCACGCCTCGAGCGGCTGGTACCGGCTGGCGAACGCGCCGCTCTGACTCCACAGGGCGAGGACCGGGCAGGTGATCCGCCGCTTCCCACGGTCGGCCTCGTCATGTTCGTAGTCCAGGGTCACGGACGCTCGGTACTCCTCGCAGATGGCGTGGATGGTGTCCGGGTCGCTGAACTTGTCGACGTACTCGGCGCGGACCTCCGGCGGGAAGGCGTCGGGATCGTCGGACCAGGAGTCGAGCATGTGGTTGACGATCACTGCGGGGGCTCGAGCGATGAGTTGCTCGGGGACCGGTTCCGGGGCCGCGAGGAACGACCAGATCCAGAAGCCCAGCAGGAAGTCCTTGTCCGCGTTCCGGAAGGTGTCGGCCGTCGGGATGACGTCCAGCACCGCGAGCCGGGCGACGTTCCCCGGGTGGTCCAGCGCCATCCGGTAGGCGCAGCGTGCTCCGCGGTCGTGGCCGACCACGCTGAACCGGTCGTACCCGAGGGCGTTCATGACCTCGACCTGCTCCCGAGCGATCTCGCGCATGCTGTACGGCGCATGGTCCGGCGTGCTCGCCGGCGTGCCGCTGGCACCGAAGCCGCGAAGGTCGGTGGCGATCACGGTGAACCGCTCGGCGAGTTGCGGTGCCACCCGATGCCACATCAGGTGCGTCTCGGGGATGCCATGCAGGAGGAGGACCGGTGGGCCCGCACCACCTCGACGTCCGTGGATCGTCGTACCGGTCGTCGGGATGTCGAATTCCTCGAAACCGTCGAAGGTCGGCATAGCTCATAACGTATCGGACAAGAAGCTCAGGTTGCCGCTCCCGGGGGCGGACTGCTGGTCCTCCCACTCCTCGGCCAGCTCGTCCCAGTAGTCGGCGGTCAGGCCGCGGCGGCCGTGCGCCAGCCAGCCGGCCGTGTCGCGTTCCAGGTGCAGGCCCAGCTCGGCGAAGGGATCGATCCACGCTCCGGGCTCCGCGCCCAACCGGGCCAGCGCCTCGTTGATCGGCCACTCGGCGCGCGGCCGGTCCAGCCTGTCGTCGAAGCACGGGCCCCAGCTCACCTCGCCGCCCAGCCACACCACTGCCGACTGGTGGCCCAGCCCACCGGCGAACTCCGCCTCCAGGTAGCCGACCGGTCCCCGCCGTGACCACCCGGCCAGCAGGTCGGCCAGCACCGGCCAGAGGACGAGCTGGAAGGGCTGCTCGGCGTTCGGCTCCCCGATGGCGAAGTCCGGCAGTGCGCCGGTCAACTCCTCGACGAGCTGCGGGGTCACCGGCAGCAGCGCGAAGTCCTGCCGGAGCGCGGCGAGGACCGCGTGGTCCAGGTCGGCGGTCTGCTCGCGGAGCAGCTCGACATCGGCCACGACCGCGCTGAGCTGGTAACTCATCGGATCCCCCCGGCGTCCACAGGCTGTGGATGGAACATGTGTACGACCGTTCAGTCCCCGATCGGCGCGCCGGGGTCGGTCATCTCGAAGGCCATCACCGTCGCCCCCACCCGGACCGTACCGGGGGCGTGCGGGGGGCGGGCCGCGTCGTGCAGCTCGGTCATGATCGCGTGCATCCGGTGCCGGGCGGCCGCCCAGTCCTCCGGGGAGACCCAGAGCTCGGCGTCGGTCGTCAGGCCAGCCGTGTCGGGTGCCCGTGGGCGACCCGGTCCAGCAGGTTGCGGGCCAGCGACTCGGCGAGCAGTGCCTGCCCCTCCCTCGCCGCGCTGACCTTCACCCTGATCCGGGTACGTGAGGAGCCGCCGCCCCCGCCAGAGCGCTGGGGCCGGCAGCTCGCCGACGGGCTGGGCCACCTGCGCCGAAATCGCCCGCTGCGGCACCTCGTCGCCTGCACCGGCGCCACGATGCTGCTGATGGGGATCAACGGCGCGGTCGGGTACGCGGTGGTGGACGTCGGCCTGCACCGACCACCGGAGTTCAACGGGGTGACCGCCACCCTCCAGGGCGTGGGGTCCCTGCTCGGCGGCCTGGCCGCCGGCGCGCTGCTGCGCCGCTTCGGGGACCGGCGGGTGACGGCGGCGGCGATCGCGGTCTTCGCCGCCGGCATGGCGCTGCGGGCCGTGCCATCCCTCGTCCCGGTGCTCGCCGGCAGCCTGGCGGTCGGGCTCGGCGTGCCGTTGGTGCTGGTCACCGTATGGAGCGCCATGCAGCGGGAGACGCCCGGCCCGCTGATCGGCCGGGTCTCCGCCACGGTCAACATGCTCACCTTCGGCCCCGGCACGCTCGCCGTCGCCGCCGGAGCCAGCCTGCTGGCGCTGGTCAATCACCGGGTGATCCTGCTGGTGGCGGCGGTCACCGCGGTGGCCCTCGCCGGCTGGGCCCTGCTCGGCGGCGACCGGACGACGCCGTCGGCCGAGCCGTCGCCGGACCGGGTGCCGGCCCCGGCCACATCGGGCGGCCGGGGCTGACGCTGGACAGCGCACGTCGGGGCTAGATCGTGAACCCGCCGTCGACGTTGATCGTTGCACCAGTGACGTACCCGCCGTCCTCCCCGGCGAGGAAGGCGACGGCTGCGGCTATGTCGGCCGGTGCCGCGTACCGGCCCAGTGCCGTGAAGCCGGTGATCATCTCCGCGTTCGGCCCGTCCGCCGGGTTCGCGTCCGTGTCGGTCGGTCCCGGGTTCACCAGGTTCACGGTGACCCCGCGACCTCCCAACTCGCGGCCGAGACCCTTGGTCAGGCCCACCAGGGCGGTCTTGCTCATCGCATAGAGGGCGAACCCGGGGAACACCGCCCGCTCGGCAATGTTGCTGCCGATGTTGATGATGCGGCCGCTTTCTCTCATGTGTCGGGCCGCCGCCTTTGACGCCACGAACGGCGCCCGGACGTTCACCGCGACCGTCCGCTCGAACTCGGCCGGGCCCAGCTCCTCCACCGGGCCCACCAGGAACACCCCGGCGTTGTTGACCAGGATGTCCAGTCGGCCGAACTCCCCGGCGACCCGGTCGACCGCCCCGCTCATCGCGTCCGCGTCGGCGCTGTCGACGGGCATCGCCAGCGCCCGCCGCCCGACGGCCTTGATCTGCTCGACCACGTCCGCCGCCCGGTCGGCTCGCTGCTCGTACGTCAGCGCCACGTCGGCGCCCTCCCGGGCCAGCCGCAGCGCCACGGCGGCCCCGATGCCCCGGCTGCCGCCCGTCACCAATGCCACCTTGCCTTCAAGAACGTTGCTCATACGACCAGCCTGGTCGGCGGGGAGTCGGGAGTCTGGCGGCGATCAGACGCCGCGTTTCCGCTCCAGAGCGGGGAAACGACGAAGGGCCGGCCCGTGTGGGTGCGGAGGATACGAGATTCGAACTCGTGAGGGTGTTAACCCAACACGCTTTCCAAGTCTGCCCGGCGCGGTTCGTGTCCCGGTCGACAGCGTTCGTGCCGCAGGTGCGGACGAGGGGGGTGGACGTTGGTGATTGCTGCCAGCCGGTCATGAACGAGACGGGAACTGAGACGACCCCGGCCTGAGCCCTGCTTACAGCACGTAGGAGGCAACCATGTGCCCGAGCTGCCGAATGTCCGAGCCCCCCTTGAACTCCAGCCGAACCTTTCCGAGCCCGCTGAACCACAAGTCGAGTTCGGCGTCGATGTCGAAGGTGCCGGCAGTCTCGATCGAGAACGCCTGAATCTTGCTATAAGGGAGAGATGTGAAGTCTCGCTTCTTCCCAGTAATTCCTTGAACATTAACCGCAATCAGGCGCTTGTCCGTAAACACAACAAAGTCCCGAACAGCCTTGAAGCACGAGACCATCTGCTCACCAGGAATCAGCAGTGGTGCGACCGAAGGGGCGATGTCGGCTGGGTTGCACGGATTCAGTTTGAACGCAGAGCCGTTGGCAAAGTCGATCATGGCGTCACCCTAGCCACGCTGCCGAAACAGAAGATCAACCAGTCGGCCCCCGTCCAAGGGTGGTCGGCCAACACGTCATGGCTGATCAGCTCACGTCGTCGCGGACTGTCGGGTGGTCTGGTGTCGAGCCCGACCGTCCGATTTTCAGATCCACGGGTCTGAACTGGTCGGCGAAATGTCCGCGGGGTCAGGAGGCGTTTGCTACAGCGCCACCTGGCTGGGTGGCGACGGCTGCACCGACGTCTTCGCGGCCAGGCGCGCAGCCAGCCGCTCGTCGAGGTACGGGGCCAATTGCGCGTCCTGAGCCGCCGTCAGCGTCGTGCGGCACAGGTACCGCGGCTCGTCACGAACACGCGTGGCTGCCCGTGGGTTACCAGCGGCGCCGCGAACCCCGGGGAGAACGCCAGTACGGTGTCGAAAGTTGCCTGGGTCAACAGTTCACCCGCCGGCAATCTGCCCGTCTCGCAACGCCTGCTCATCTTTGGCCGAGGCAGCCTTCGCTGGTGATGTTCCCCAATCAGAGAGGGCAGCTGAATGGCTGTACGGAAGCGGTCGATCGCGGGCGCTGCTGCGTTCGCCATCGCGGTCGCGGGGGTGGGTGCGCTCAGCGCCGGCACCGCCAACGCCGATGAGAAGATCAACTGGATGTCGATCCCGGCCACGCCGGACATGCGGGGCGTCGCGGCGCCCAACGGGCTGTCGCCGCAGTTGCGTGAGTACATCGCCGCGCAGGGCTCGAACGTGCTGGAGAACCCGACGGACCTGGTCAAGTACTACGGCTATCTCAATGACGGCACGCTGGTGCCGGACCCGGCCAACAGCTTCGCCGAGGCGTCCAAGACCGAGCCGGACAAGAACACCTACCTGCGGCTGTCGGGCCTGCACGGCGCGGACCCGACCTACAACTACGGCCGTAACTTCGTGTTCCAGGGTCACGAGGGCGGCAAAGCCGGCTACCTCACCCGGGTGAACCTCGACGCCGATGCGGCGCACCGGGTGACGCTGCTGGCCGCCACGCTCGCCGACGGCACCACGCCGGTCCCGCCGATCGACGGCTCCACCTGGGACCCGTGGGCCAAGCGGCTGCTGCTCACCGCCGAGAACGGCAACAAGGGTGCGGTCCTGCAGGCCACCCCCGACATCAATTCGACGGTGGAAGACGTCTCCAACGTTCTCGGCCGCGCCGGTTACGAGGGGATCCAGAACGACTCCGCCGGCAACGTGTGGATGGTCGAGGACACGGGCGGCAACTCGCCCGCGGGCAGCACGGCGAAGAACCCCAACAGCTTCGTGTACCGCTTCGTGCCCAACGACCGCGGAGACCTCAAGAAGGGCGGCAAGCTCCAAGCGCTTCAGGTCATCTCCAACCGCACCGGAAGCCCGATCACCTTCCAGGCGATCGACGCGGGCCACCCCACCGGCGGCGTCTTCACCGACGAGCAGAAGGACCTCAGCTCGTACGGGACGGTGTTCGACACCGCGTGGGTGACGATCCACGACACCGCGGTTGACACGTCGGGCCAGCCGTTCGACGCCAACGCCCTGGCGAAGACGGCCGCGGCGACGCCGTTCAAGCGGCCGGAGAACGGTGTCTTCCGCCCAGGGACGAACTTCAACGAGTTCTTCTTCACGGCCACCGGCGACACCAACGCCACCAGTGACGCCAACGCCGAGTGCGGAGGCTGGGGCGGGCTGTACCAGCTCACCCAGAACGACCCGAGCGCCGACCACGGCAAGCTGCGGCTGTTCTACCGCGGTGACCAGGCGCACACCGGCCTGGACAACGTCACCTTCGTCGACCGGGACCACGTCGCCGCGGTCGAAGACGGCGGGTCCACGCTGCACAAGCAGCGCAACGCTTTCGACTCGGCGTACCTGTTCGACGTCAAGGCCGACTACAGCAAGACCAACGAGCCGGTGCGGTTCCTGGCTGAGGGCCGCGACGAGGCCGCGACCGAGGACGCGTTGCTCATCGGGACGCCGGGCTTCCACAACGATGACGACAACGAAATCACCGGCATCCACGTCTCCAACGGCGACCCCAGCGTCAACGGCATCCTCGGGGCACAGAACCCCAGGCCGTTCCAGGACGGGTGGCGGATGTTCTGGACCCAGCAGCACGGCCAGAACATCCTCTGGGAAATCACCAGCAACGGCACCGACAACTGACAGTCCACCGGTCCCGGGCCCGGAACGGGGCTCGGGACCGGCTCGCCGTAGTCGTCGGTGTACACCGTGACCGTAGGAGTGCCCGGGGGGCACTGTTGCATTAAGCCATCGCGCGCGCCCGGCGCCGCAGATTTTCCATCGCGAGGCTCAAGACGGGCGGCGGCCGCCATCAATCGCTGGATAGCGCACGCAATAGGGCAGCTTTATTGGTGACGCACTGGGGCCGCCCCTGCTCGTGGGCGCGGCGATCATCGTCTTGATCCTGCTTTTTGTCCCCGCGGTCTACCGCCGCTTCTACCCGTCCCGTCAGCAGCGCGACCCGCGAGGGTTCCGTCATCACGGATAGCCGAGGTGTAGCCGGGCTGCCAGCGCCGGCCGTCTCCTTGGCGGAGCTTGACCCCTTCGTCCCGAACGCGGTTACGGGACATCGTTCGATGACATCCGATGTCGTCTTGCACCGCGGAGCATGGCCCCTCTGCCGCCTTGTGTGGTCTGGTCGCGGCCGTCGCTGGTCGTCTCGCTGCCTCCTCGCTGCCTCTCCCTTCGGTTCTCGACTCAGCCGGACCGAGCACGTTTACGCCTAGGCCGATTTGGTACTCGCAGCTTGACTTCACCTGGTCAGGGCGGCGGGCACAGTCAACGTGCGGATATCGGCCGTCGCCCGCAGGCCAGCATGGGCAGAAACGACCACTCGACCCATTAGGGAGGAACCCAGCATGAATGGCCGACCGAACATCGTCCTCGTCCACGGTGCGTGGGCCGACGGCTCCTGCTGGAGCGGCGTCATCGAGCGCCTACAGGCCGATGGCTACCAGGTGACGGCTCCGCAGTTCCCCTTGACCTCGACGGCCGATGATGTCGCCCGGCTACGCCAAGTCCTGAACTTGCAGGACGGCCCGACGATCGTGGTCGGCCACTCCTACGGCGGCCAGATCATGACCGCCCTCGGCACCGACGCGCCGAACGCGGCCGGGCTGGTGTACATCGCCGCCTTCGGGCTCGACAACGGGGAGTCGCTCGCCGCCCTGCTGTCGCAGGGACCCACACCGCCGGCGCTGGCGCACCTGTTCACCGACGAGCAGGGCTTCATGTGGCAGCCGCAGGACGACTTCGTCCAGCACTTCGCGGCCGACGTCGACCCGGTCCGGGCCAAGGTGATGCACTCCGTACAGCAGCCAATTGCCGGCTCAGCCTTCAACGATGCGATGGGCGTCCCGGCCTGGACATCGCTGCCGTCCTGGTACCTGGTCGCCACGGAGGACCAGGCGATCCCGCCGGACGCGCAGCGCATGTTCGCCAGCCGCATGGGCGCGACCACCATCGAAGTCCCTGCCAGCCACGTCCCGATGGTTTCTCACCCCGACGAAGCGGCACAGCTCATCAAGGCGGCAGCCGAAACCCGGACCGCAATGCCGGCGGGTCATGCAGGCAGATGACAAAAGCCACAAGCAGCGGTGGAGGCCCGCTGGGTGGCCGCATACCGATCGTTGGCGCTGCTGCTGCCAGTTCCTGGTAGTTCGCGGCGGGCCACCAGCACCGGAGGTGCGGCATGGACGAGGATGCGCGCGAGCAGGGGCTGCTCACCGCCCTAACCACCGAGCATTTCGTGCTCCAGACCTCCCGCAGCGCCACGATCACCGAGTCCGTCGGGCGGGCGACCGTGTTCCTGTCACTGCTGTCCGCCTCGCTGATCGGGCTCGGCTTCGTCTCCAGCAGCGGCCACCTGATCAAGCCGTACCTCGGCGCGGTGCTGCCGACCCTGGTGATCACTGGTCTGCTCACCTTCGGCCGGCTAGTGCAAAACATGGTGGAGAACTCGCTGAACCTCAAGCGCATCCAGCGCATCCGCGCCTACTACCACCGCCAGCTCGCCGGTGAGCACGACTTCTTCGCCGACGCGGTCACCGGCGGGGGCGACGTGCAGGCAATCTCGGCGGCGGTGGGCACCAGGCCGGCTCGCTGGCAACTGCTGCTGACCACGGCAGCGATGGTGGGCGCGGTCAACGCACTGCTGATCGGCCTGGGCGTCACCCTGCTGACCGGGGTGCTGGGCGGATCCCCCGCGCTGGCGATCGCGCTCGGTGTGGCGGTGGCACTGGTCGCCTTCGCCGCACAGCTCGCGTACATCAAACGGGCCTCGATCTGGCTGACCGGCTGACCGCCGGCGGCCCGAGCACGCCGCTAAAGCTGCGCAGCCTGGCTCCGATGCGTTGAGCGTTGGCAAGATCGAGGCAGGCTTGAGCAGGGACGTCACCGATCCGGACTGACCCGTGGCTGCCTCTCCGAGCGCCGGAGCGTAGTGGCGGTCGGGTGCGCGGGGAAGAGAGAGCTCCAGGACATGCCGCGAGCTGACGCCCACAGCCGCCCCGCCATCCCGATGCTCCTATGGAGGTCAAGGGGCGAGGGCGGCGAAGTCGGCGCGTAGGGCGGTGTAGACGTCGCGGACGATGTAGCGCTTTAGGCAGCGCAGGATCTCCTGCTTGCTGAGGCCTTTGGTGATGCGGCGGTGGACGTAGGCGCGGGTACGTGGGTCGTAGCGCATGCGGCAGAGCGCGATGGTGTGCAGGGCGTGGTTGGCGCCGCGGTCGCCTCCTCGGTGGAGGCGGTGGCGGCGCACCCGTCCGGAGCTGGCGGGGATGGGTGCTGCGCCGCAGAGGTGGGCGAGGGCGGCTTCGGAGTGCAGCCGGTCGGGGTTGTCGCCAGCAGTGGTGAGCAGTTGGGCGGCGACGTCGGGGCCGACACCGAACAGGGCCGTGGTGCGGGGCGCCGCCCTTCGCGACGATGGGTGTCACCTGCCGGTCGAGGGCGGTGATCTCCTCGGTGAGGGTGGTGACCCGGTGGGCGAGCCCGATCCGGGCTACGGCGTGGCGTGCTCCGGCTCGTGAAGTCTGGCCGGGTCGTAGGTCAGCTCGGCGCACCGGCTGACCAGCACGGCGGCGCTGATCCTGGTCAGGTGGGCTCGTAGGGGTTCGGGGGCGGCGGTGACCAGGCCGCGCATCTGGTTCAAGGCGGCGGTGCGGGCCTTGACTGCTCCTCGGCGGGCGACCCTCAGGGCGCGGATCGCCTCGACCGGTCCGGTGCGGGTCTTCGGCGTGCCCATCGCGGTGCCAGCGAGGGTGGCTCGGGCGGCGGCGATAGCGTCGATTGGATCAGACTTGCCCTGGGCGCGGCGGGCGCGGCGGTCCGGCCGGTCCACCTCCACAAGGGCGATCTTCTTGCCAGTCAGATAGCGAGCCAGTCCGGCGCCGTAGCTGCCGGTGCCCTCCACGCCCACGGCGGTGACCCGCCCGAAGGAGCGCATCCAGGCCAACAGATCCGCGTAGCCGGCGGTGGTCGCGGGGAACTCGGCGTCGGCCAGGAGCGCCGGGACATCGCGCAGCAGCTCAGCGGACTGCTCTGGGGCGACCCGCCGCGCCGGCCGGGGGAGACCGGCGACGGACCCGCGGCAGACCGGCAGGAACAGGACAAGTGAGACGACAACTGAGACGAGAGCGACGTAGAGACGACGAAGGGCCGGTCCCTGATGGGGCCGGCCCTCTCGTTTGTGCTGCTCGGAGGAGCGGAGGATACGAGATTCGAACTCGTGAGGGTGTTAACCCAACACGCTTTCCAAGCGTGCGCCCTAGGCCTCTAGGCGAATCCTCCGCGAGCCAGGATACAGGTCTCCGACGGACCGGCCACCCCACCACCCCCTGGTGATCCACCCGACGTCGGGTACGCTTGTCGTACCCCCCGTGCGGCGTGCATCTCGTGAACCTCCCCAGGGCCGGAAGGCAGCAAGGATAAGCGGGCTCTGACGGGTGCACGGGGGGCCTTTCTGTCTCCGGGTCCCGGTAACGTCGCAGCGCGTCAGGTCACGGGGTGGTGGGTGGTCACCCACGCCCTACCGGCGCAGAATGGCTCGGTCGAGAGGAGGCGGGACGGGTGGCACTGGCCCTTTACCGCAAGTACCGGCCGCGCACCTTCGCCGAGGTCATCGGCCAGGAGCACGTCACCGAGCCGCTGTCGCAGGCGCTGCGCAGCGGGCGGCTCAACCACGCCTACCTCTTCTCCGGCCCCCGCGGTTGCGGCAAGACGTCCAGCGCCCGGATCCTGGCCCGCTCGCTCAACTGCGAGCAGGGGCCCACCCCGGAGCCGTGCGGGCAGTGCGAGTCGTGTCGCTCGCTGGCCACCGACGGCGCCGGCTCGATCGACGTCATCGAGATCGACGCGGCCAGCCACGGTGGTGTCGACGACGCCCGTGAGCTGCGGGAGAAGGCGTTCTTCGCGCCGGCCCGCAGCCGCTTCAAGATCTACGTCATCGACGAGGCGCACATGGTCTCGCCGGCCGGCTTCAACGCCCTGCTCAAGCTGGTCGAGGAGCCGCCGGAGTACGTCAAGTTCATCTTCGCCACGACCGAGCCGGAGAAGGTCCTCGGCACGATCAAGTCGCGGACCCACCACTACCCGTTCCGGCTGATCCCGCCGAAGGTGCTCCGGCCGTACCTGGAGCAGCTCTGCGAGGCGGAGGGGGTCCGGGTCGAGCCGGCGGTCTTCCCGCTGGTGGTGCGCGCCGGTGGCGGCAGCGCCCGGGACAGCCTCTCCGTGCTCGACCAGCTCATCGCGGGCGCCGGCCCCGAGGGGGTCAGCTACGCCCGGGCCGCCGCGCTGCTCGGGGTCACCGACTCGGCACTGATCGACGAGATGTGCGACGCGCTCGCCGCGGGGGACGGCGCGGCCGCTTACGCCACCGTCGACCGGGTGGCCGAGGCCGGGCACGACCCCCGCCGGTTCGCCTCCGACCTGCTGGAACGGCTGCGCGACCTGATCGTGCTCCAGCAGGTGCCGGACGCCGCCGCCAAGGGCCTGATCGACGGCCCTTCGGATCAGATCGAGCGGATGACCGCCCAGGCGCAGCGGCTCGGCCCGGGCACCCTCTCGCGCTGCGCCGACATCGTGCACAACGGCCTGGTGGACATGCGCGGCACGACCGCGCCCCGGCTGCTGCTCGAACTGATCTGCGCCCGGATGCTGCTGCCCGGCGCGGACGACTCGACCGGTGGCCTGCTCCAGCGCCTGGAGCGGATGGAGCGCCGGATCACCCTGGGCGGCGTCGAGGCCCCGTCGGTCGCCGCCGGCCCCGCGCCGGTCGCCCCCGCCTCTTCCATACGCCCCGAACC
>NZ_QGGF01000608.1 GCF_003857015.1 Micromonospora globispora
GGGGAGGGCGAGATCCGAGGGAGGTGGGCGGTGCCGTTGACCGTGACCGCGTGGGGCGCGTCGGCGGCGTACGCCGCGTCACTGGTGACCGCGCTGTACGCGCACCAGCCGGCGGCCATCCCGCCGACCAGGAGGCCGAGGCGCAGCGTGACCCGCGTCAGCTGACCGCCTCGTCGGCTCATCCCCACGACACCTCTCCGGCCTCAGCCATCGTCGAGGATCAACGGCCCGTACTCTACCCAATGCGGCCGGTCGATTACAGCGTGCGCGCGGTCGGAATCGGGACAGCCGAGTGGCCGGCGCCGTCCGGTAGGGTGCGCGGCGGTCCGGGACAGGAGTGGAATTTCCCGCCGCTGGGTACCACCGGCGCCATGGCCACCAGCACCGTCGACAGCCCCGCGCCCGGCCCGGCCACCGCCCGGCCGGTAGGTGCCGTCGCCGTCGTCGCGCACCGGAAGAAGACCTTCGGCGGCGGCCTCGACGAGCTGCGGACCAGCCTGGTCACCGCCGGTGTCGAGCAGCTCCTCTGGTACGAGGTGCCGAAGAGCCGCAAGGCGCCGAAGAAGGTCCGCAAGGCGCTCAAGAAGGGCGCCGACCTGGTCCTGGTGTGGGGCGGCGACGGCATGGTGCAGCGGTGCGCCGACACCCTCGCGGGCTCGGACGTGCCGATGGGCATCCTGCCCGCCGGTACGGCGAACCTCTTCGCCACCAACCTCGGCATCCCGACCGACCTCCCCGAGGCGGTGCGGATCGCGCTGCACGGCCGACGCCGGAAGCTCGACCTGGGCAAGCTCAACGGCGAGCACTTCGCGGTGATGGCGGGCGCCGGTTTCGACGGAGACCTGATCCGGGAGGCCGACCGGAAGCTCAAGGGGAAGCTGGGCCGGGTCGCGTACGTCTGGACCGCGCTGCGGCACGTCCGTGGGGAGCTGGTGCGGACCAGGATCCGGGTCGACGGCGCGGACTGGTTCGACGGTGAGGCGAGCTGCGTGCTGTTCGGCAACGTCGGCACGATCACCGGGGGCATCCCGGCCTTCGACGACGCCCGCCCCGACGACGGGGCGCTGGAGATCGGGGTGTCGACTGCCAGCGGGGCGGTGGACTGGGCCCGCACGCTGGGCCGGATGGCCGCCGGACGCTCGGAGGAGTCGCCGTTCGTGCGGATCACCCGCGGCCGCAAGGTCCGGGTGACCTTCGCCGCGCCGAAGACGTACGAGCTGGACGGCGGAGCGCGGACGACGGCGAAGCGGCTGAAGGTCAAGGTCGTGCCGGGGGCGCTGACGGTCTGCTGCCCCGAGCCGCGGGACTGAGCGCAGGTCAGGGTGTGGCGGCGCGCAGCCGTCCGCGCGCCATCGCCGGAAGCCGCCGTACCAGCGCGGCGCAGCCGATGCCGACCGCCAGCGAGACGACCAGGGCCAGCTCGCGCGACCACGGCCCGACGACGGGCAGCACCTGCCAGTGGGTCAGGTAGATGTAGAGGGAACTGCCGGCCAGCGTGGCGGCGACCCGGTTGAGTACGGGCCGGCTGGGCAGTCGCGGCACCCAGACCAGCAGGGCGAAGCCGGCGACGATGAACGCCTCCCGGAATGGCTCGCCGAAGAGCCCGGGCACAGTGAGCAGAGCGGCGGCGGTGACGGTGACCCGCTGGGCGGTGCGGGTGGCGCGGGCGGCCGCCCAGCCGAGCGCGAACAGCCAGAACACGACCACGGCGGACGGAACGTGGCCGAGCGCGGCCAGGCCGGGCAGGTCGTACCGGGTGACCAGGCCGAGCGCGGCGAGGGTCAGTGGCAGCCCGAAGGGGTACCGCCGTTCGATCCGGTCGACCGCCGGTACGGCGATCAGCGCGGTGGCGACGACCAGGATGGCCACCAGGGCCTCGATGAACCAGAAGTGCCACTGGGTCGGCCCGTCGTGCGGGCCGAGGACGCTGTTGAGCAGCAGCACGTTGGTCGGGGTGTAGTCGCCGGTGACCGCCCCGGCGAGGGCGATCCACGCGACCGAGGGCAGCACGATCCGGCCGATGCCACGTTGTGTGGCGCGCAGCCGGTCCCGGCGGGGCCCGGCGGTGAGGTGGAACCGGGCGAAGTTGAAGCCGGCGACGGCGAGCAGCAGGTGCGCGCCGCCCTTCACGGTGAAGACGGGGATGTGCGACCCGACGATGACGACGATGGCCAGGGCGCGCAGCGCCACGCTCGTCTCCAGCACCCGGCGTCGGCTCGGGCGGACCGGCTCCGCCGGGGCCAGGTCCCGGATGGGGGTGGTGTGCCAGTCGGTGGGCAGGTCGCCGAGGAGTTCCTCGAGGCGGACCGACATCTCCACGTACGACAGGGAGTCGCCGCCCAGGCCGACGAAGCTGTCGTCGGCGGTGACCTCCGGCAGGTCCAGCAGTTCGGCGTAGAGCCGGCAGAGCTGGTCGGTCCCGCCGCCGGCGGGTTCGACCGCGCGGGGTGGTGGGGGAGCGGCGGCCAGCGCGCGCACGGCCCGGTGGTCGGGCTTGCCGTTGCTCAGCCGAGGCAGCTCGGCCAGCACGTGCACCCGCACCGCGCGGGCCGGCAGGCCGGCCGCGGCGAGCAGCAGCACGCC
>NZ_QGGF01000600.1 GCF_003857015.1 Micromonospora globispora
GCCACGGCGGGTGGCTCAGCCGGCGGTCGGGGTCGCGCCGGCCGGCCCGTGCACCCGGGCCACCCAGGCGTCCGGGTCGCCCAGCTCCTCGAGCCGGGGCAGGGTCAGCGGGGAGCCGAAGATCCGGTTGAAGCCCTCCATGCCGACCCGGTCGACCACGCCGTGGACGAACTTGCGCCCCTCGGCGTACTGGCGCATCTTGACCTCGATGCCGAGCACCCGGCGGATCGCCTTCTCCAGCGGGTTGCCCGCCTCGCGGCGCCGGTTGAACGCGGCCCGGATCGACTCGACGCTCGGGATCACCTGCGGGCCGACGCCGTCCATCACGAACTCGGCATGCCCCTCCAGCAGGGTCATCAGGGCGGTGAGCCGGTCGAGCACGGCCCGCTGCGCCGGGGTCTGCACGATGTCCAGCACGCTGGCCCGGCTCTCCGGGTCCTTCACCGCGTCGGACAGGGTGGCAACGCCGCGCCGGAGCCGCTCCAGCAGGTGCTCGCCGCCCTGCGAGGCGTCGACGAACGCCTGCACCTCACCGAGGAAGTACGCGCGCATCCAGGGCACCGCGGTGAACTGGGTCCGGTGCGTCACCTCGTGCAGGCAGACCCAGAGCCGGAAGTCCCGGGGGTCGGCCCCCAGCTTCCGTTCCACCTCGACGATGTTCGGCGCGACCAGCAGCAGCTGGCCGGGATCGCCGGAGAAGACCTCGTACTGGCCGAGCACCCGGCCGGAGAGGTAGGCCAGCACCGTGCCGGCCTGGACGCCGGTCAGCCGGGAGCCGATCGCCTCGGTCACCGGGCCCGGCCGCTTGTCACCGGAGAGCCGGCTCACCAGCGGGCTGATCACCTCGCGCAGACCGACGATGTTGGCCGCCGCCCAGTCCCGCCGGTCCACCACCCGCACCGGCGGGTGGGCCACCTGCGAACGCAGCCCGGTGTAGTCGGCGACGTGCCCGGCCGCCTCCTCGGTCAGCCGCCGCAGGTCGCTGACCACGTCGGTGGCCTCGGCGAGCGACACCCGGGGGCCCGACTTGCCCAGCGCCCCCGCGGTCGCGGCGGCCAGATCCCAGTCCACGAACTGCGCCATGCACCCACCGTACCCGCGCCGGAACACCCTCACCCGGCGTCGAAGTGCCGATCGACGCCGGTCGTACCGTCGGGGCGGGTCAGCGGCAGCCGCACCGAGCCAGGGCCGAGGTGATCCGGTCGAGGGCCTGGCGGGTCTCGTCGAGGGTGCCGGCCGGAGCCTGGTCGGTGAGCACCGCGAAGGTGAGCAGCCGGCCGTCCGCGGTGGTGACCAGCCCCGCGATCGCGTTGACCCCGGTCAGCGTCCCGGTCTTGGCGCGCACCACGCCCGCGCCGGCCTTCGTCACCGCCGCCTCGTAGCGGTCGTCCAGGGTGCCCGACCAGCCGGCCACCGGCAGGCCACCGAAGATCGCTGCCAGCTCCGGGTGGCTGCCGTTGCCGGCGAGGGTGAGCAGGTCGGTCAGCAGCGACGGGCTGATCCGGTCGGTCCGGGACAGGCCGCTGCCGTCGGCCAGGCTGATCTCGTCGGCGGGCAGCCCCAGCTCACCGATCACCGCGTCGGTGGCCGCCGCGCCGCCCGCGAACGAGGCCGGCTTGTCGCGGGCCAGCGCCACCTGCCGGGCCAGCGTCTCGGCGATCACGTTGTCGCTGTCGCTGATCATGATGTCGACCAGCCGAACCATCGGCAGGGACTCGACCTTGCCCAGCTCGGTACCGGGAGCGGGCGCTCCGGCCGACGCGCCGGCGCCCGGGGCGGCCGGCGCCTTGCCCCGCTTCACCTCGGCCGCGTCGCCGGAGAGCCCGAGCAGCTTGGCGAACTGCCGGCCGGCGGTCAGATCGGGCTGCGGCACCCGCTCGGCGGCGCCGTGGGTGTCGTCGAAGGTCTTCCGCGCCGCCTCCGGGTCCCGGCGGGCGCCGTCGGTCATCAGCGCGGTGATCGCCGCGCCGAACCCGCCGGTCGGGATGTCGGCGTCCCAGCCGGGCCCGTACACCGGGCCGCTGAACAGGGACGAGTCGACGATCACCTTGGTCGGCGCGGTGCCGCCGAGCGCCGTACGCACCTGGGCGGCCAGGGCGTCCAGCCGGGCCGCGCCCGGGTAGAAGCCGTCCTTGTCCACCGCCAGCGTCGGATCACCGCCACCCACGATGACCACCTCGCCGGGGTTCGGGCCGGCCACCGCCCGGGTCGGGATCCGGTACCCCGGACCCCGGGCGGCGAGCACGGTGACCGCGGTCGCCAGCTTGGTCACCGAGGCCGGCACCGTCGGGGCGTCCTGGCCGTTGCCGTAGAGCGCCTGGCCCGTGGTCACGTCCGCCACCGACACGTTCACCCGCTCGCCGAGGGCGGCGGCGCGGACCAACGGTTCGAGGGCCGCGCGTACTCCCTCGGGGGTCGGCACCGGGGCGTTGGGGTCGGGACCGGCGAGCACCGCCGGCGGGTCGGGCTCGGTCGATCGGGCGGCCGCCGGAGTCGGGGCGGTCTCGCCACCCAGCCACCCGGCCACCGGGCCGGGGCGCACCACGACCACCCCGACGGCGGCCAGGACGACGAGCAGCAC
>NZ_QGGF01000613.1 GCF_003857015.1 Micromonospora globispora
GCGATGGCACGTTTCAGCCGCCGCGGTTCGTCCTCGCGGACTTCGGATACGACCAGGGTTGGCGGGTGGAGAAGCATCCGCGGTTCCTGGCTGACGTGACCGGTGAGGGTCGGGCGGACATCGTGGGGTTCGGTGACGCCGGGGTGTACGTGGCGCGCAGCAACGGCGACGGCACGTTCGCGTTCACCCCGGTGCCGGTGATCGCTGACTTCGGTTTCGAGGCCGGTGGTTGGCGGGTGGAGAAGCATCCGCGGTTCCTGGCTGACGTGACCGGTGAGGGTCGGGCGGACATCGTGGGGTTCGGCGATGCCGGCGTGTACGTGGCGCGCAGCAACGGCGACGGGACCTTCGCGTTCACTCCGGAACCCGTGATCGCTGACTTCGGTTTCGAGGCCGGCGGTTGGCGGGTGGAGAAGCACCCGCGGTTCCTGGCTGACGTGACCGGCGACGGATCGGCCGAGATCGTCGGCTTCGGCGACGCCGGGGTGCTGGTCGGTCTGGCCAAAGGCGACGGCACCTTCCAGCCGAGGCCCCTCTTCGTCATCCCCAATTTCGGCTACGGGAACAACGGTCCGGTCGAGCAACAGGGACCGTTCCTGCCAGACCCGAACGTCGGCATCGTGCAAGCCTCCGGTGGATACAGCGGCACGGTGTTCTTCGTAGGCGGTGACGACGCCGCCCGGCTCTGGAAATGGACGGACGGGATGGCCGCCTGGCAGCAACTCGTCCCGGGTGGCGGCGCCAGCCAGGCACGCCGGTTCTTCGTCAATCCGTACGACCCGAGCGTGATCTACCTCCTCGACACGGATCACGTTATGCGCTCGGACGACGGAGGCGTGACGTGGCAGGTTGACGCGAGCCTGGAGCAGCAACTCACCTGCGGCGGCCGCATCCCGGCCGGCCGCGACGAGGATGCCGACGGTCAGGGAGATCACTACGACGTGGTGCTCAGCGACATGCAGTTCGATCCACTCAACGCAGGGCGCCGTTTCGCCGTCGGACTCGGCGGGGCTTTCCTGACCACCGATGGCGTGAACTGGCAGCGGCTGTTGGACACGGGCGCCATGCGTGGCCGGCCCGCGAACTGCTACTTCGACTGGATCTCCCAACCCTCCGACCCGGCGTTGTACGTATCGTTCGCGGGACGAAGCATCGTGAAGATCAGCGGCTTCGGGCCGCGCCGCCGCCCTCCGGTCCGGACCGCCGACGGACACGTCGGCACGACGCGGCCACTGCCTGACGACCGGGTGTTGCTCGAACTCGACGACGGGCGCTCTCTCGTCGTCGACGCCGACCAACTGCAGCCGCAGGACGACGGCACGTACCTGATCTAGACGCCCATTCCTGCCTCGAAGACGCGGGCGGCACCGTCGGGCTGCAGCCTGCGGAAGTCCGGGCTGACCGAGTCCACCCACCCGGCGAGTCCCCCGAGCCTCTCGGTCGTCGGCACGTCGTAGGCGATGAGCGCGACCGGGATGTCCGGCAGCTGGGCAGTGAAGTCCCGCAGGGCCTGCTCATCGAAGGACCCCACGATCAGCCGGCGCGCCTGCCCCCGGCTCGACCCACTCGGGACGCTTGCGCAGCCGGGTGGCCACCGCTTCGGCCAGCCCGGGATTCACCTCGGGCGATTTCAGCTCGAGGTTCAGGTCGATCCGGTGCCTCATGATCAACATCGAAGGGTTCGGCACCGGCCCCCAAGATCGCGCCGCCGGCAAGTACGCTCCCGGTCGGAGAGGAACGCCATGATCAGTCGTCGAAAGTTGATCGCCACCGGTCTGGGTGCTACGGCCGTCCTGGTGACGGCAGGTTGCAGCCGTCGGTCCTCGGCCGCCGCTGCGTGGTCGGGCCCGGGTCTGGCTGCGGCGAGTGCGCCGCCCGCGGGCGAGGTGCGGGTGACCGTCACGCCCGCTGCCGATGCCACCAAGGTCTCGCCGCTCGAGCAGGTCGTCGTGGCGGTGGAGGGCGGCACGCTCAAGGACGTCTCGGTTGCCACGGGGAGCAAGACCGTCGCCGGCGAGCTGGACAGCGACGGGCATACCTGGCGTACAACGGGCAAGCTGGCCTATGGGAAGACCTACACGGTCACCGTGTCGGCGGCCGACGCCGCCGGCGCGTTGACCCAGCACACGAGCAAATTCCGCACGGTCAAGCCGTCCGGCGTCGCGTCCGTGACGTTCCAGGCCAACGCGCTGACCGCCCTCCGCGACGGGGGCACGTACGGGGTCGGCCAGCCGGTCATGGTGAACTTCAGCCGGCCGGTCAAGAACCGTGCCGAGGCCGAGAAGGCGATGCTGGTGGAGACCATGCCGGCCGTCGAGGGACGGTGGCGCTGGATCGACAGCCGGAACGCGCACTGGCGGCCGGCGAAGTACTGGACCTCGGGCACGAAGATTTCCGTGAAGATCAACCTCTTCGGCCAGGATCTCGGCAAGGGCGTCTACGGCGGCGCCAACGCCAGCACGAACTTCACCATCGGCCCGTCGCGGATCGCCATCGCCGACGCCAGCACCCACCGGATGAAGGTCTACCTCGACGGCAAGATGGTGCGGGACATCCCGATCAGCATGGGCAAGGGC
>NZ_QGGF01000616.1 GCF_003857015.1 Micromonospora globispora
ACCGTCCGACGCCACTCCCGGCTCCGACAGCAATCCCCGATCACCTACGAGAGAAACGCCCGACCGGCACCGGCTACGCTGGCCCCCGCCGCATAAACCCCGTGTCCAGGATCAGGGGTCAAGCCCCGCGCACGTCCTCCAATGCATGCAGCCAACGCAGGTGTAGCGGAAATCGTCCTGGATCGCGCCAGGCACGCAAGGACAGAACCAGCTCGTTCAACGGGGATACTGCGAACCGGACATCAGCCAGGTCTAACCCGACCAACTCATACCTGACCATGAAGCAAACATCAATGGTGCGTGTCCTCACCCGCTGCGACAACTGTCGGCATGTACCTTGCCGCCAAACGCCCCGTTCCCAACGGGATCCGCCGCTACCTGGGTCCGGTCGACCCCGTCGCCCGCGCGCTGACCTGGGCGACCGTGGCCGCCTCCCTGTCCAAGGGGGTCTTCTTCAGCGTCAGCGTGTTGTTCTTCACCCGGGTCGTCGGCTTCACCGCGGCCACCGTCGGGTACGGCTTGACGATCGCCGGCGCTGCGGCCGTCGGCGCCGCGTTGGGCGCAGGTTACCTAGCCCGTATGTTCGGCGCACGCAGGCTGTTGATGGCCGTGACCGCTGGCCAGGGCTTGGCGCTGGCCTCATACCTGGTTGTGCGCACGCCATCCGCCTTCGTGATCGTCGCGTGCGCCGCAGTTGGCCAGCAGGCCATGCAGCGTACAGCGCTGGCGACGATGATCGCGGAGTCGTTCACCGGGCGAGACCGCGTTGAGGTACGCGCTCGGCTGCGCGTTGTCACCAACGTCTCCATCGCCGCGGGAACCGCGCTAGCGGCCGTCGCCCTCGCGATCGGCACGACACCGGCGTACGTGCTGGCGATGCTCACCACGTCCGCGCTGCTGCTCGTTTCCGCGCTCCCCTTGAGCCGAGTACGCGGCATAGCCGAGCCTGTCGACCGCCCCCAGAGGCGGGCTTGGGGCCGATCGCCGCTCTTCGACCGTACCTATCTGGCCGCGACCTGCCTCTATGCCGTCATGACCATGCAGTTCGGCATGCTGACGGTGGGGGTACCGCTCTGGGTCGCGGGTTGGACTAAGGCACCGACGGTGACCGTGCCAGCGCTCCTGGCGTTGAACACGGTCATCGTTTCTTTGCTGCAAGTCTGGGCGGCGCGCGGTGCGAACACCCTCTACTCGGCCGGACGGGCGGTCGCCCAAGCGGGCACGTTGCTCGCGGTGGCCTGCGGGCTGTACGCCACAGCCGCTCACGGCGCTGTCGCAGTCATGATTGTGGCGCTGACGCTCGCGACCATCGCGCACAGCTTCGCCGAGATCCTCTCCGAGGCCGGCGGTTGGACGCTCGCCTTCGAGCTCGCCGACCCGGCCAACGCCGGCGCCTATCAAGGTGTTAACCAGACCGGTATGGCCGTGGGCACCATGCTCGCACCACTAGTCGTAACCACGACCGCGATCGAGCACGGAACGGCCGGATGGGCTGCGCTAGCCGCGCTTTTTCTGATCACGGGACTGTCGACACTAAGGCTCGTCCGGTGGCATCGCGGACATGCCTCGAGTGCCTAGGTTCCGGCGATGCACCACAACCGGATCCCTGGCGCGACGCCCAGAGCATCCCGTTTTGCGGCAACCGGGGTCGGGGCCTCGCCGGCTCTTGCACAGGCAGGGGCAGTTCGATCTGCCATCTCCACCGGGCCCGCGCGGGAGCGAAGATCAGCAGCAACGTACATGCCCTCGCAATCGCCGACGGGACCGTGCTACACGGCCTCTGGCGATCCGACGACTCCTGGTCCGGCTGGGCCCAAACGAGCGGCCAGTCCGGAACCGCCACAGCCGTGTCCCGGGCCGTACGCGCGCCGTAGACACTGTCTGCGCGTCAAACCACCCGCCTGCGGACGCGCGCGACCGCCACGATCGGCCCCTGAGCTGCAGGAATGCGGTTCGGATTGTGCCACATTGGGTCCACCACAGCCCCCTTGGTTACTAGCTGCCCCGTTGCCACCAGCGACGTTTCGCGACCGGCGCCGGCGCCGGTTCCTCGTCCTCTTCGTCGTCCTGCGCGGCACGGGCCAACACGGCCGTCGCCAGCGCTAGCGTGGCCGCGGTGTCCGACGGAACCGAACACGAGCACACACTGACCGCATTCTCGAGTCGCCTGGTTGGCCCTCGGCCGGCCGCATGGGGCGTAACGAACAGGCAGGGAGGATGCCGACATGACTGAGGATGTGGATCCGGTTCACCGCCGGGTGATTGCGGTGGCGGCTCTGCTGGCGATGTGCTCGGTCGCGTGTCTGGTCGACGCGGCCGCTGCGCTCAGCCGGCTTGCCAGGATCGGCGCGGTGGCCCCCGCGTTGCGTGCCGCTGCCGACGACACACAAGATCCCGAGGCGATAATCACCACGGTTCGGTCCCACATGGTCTTCAATGCCGCCGTCGGGGGGGCTTGACCCCTGATCCTGGACACGGGGTTTATGCGGCGGGGGCCAGCGTAGCCGGTGCCGGTCGGGCGTTTCTCTCGTAGGTGATCGGGGATTGCTGTCGGAGCCGAGAGTGGCGTCGGACGG
>NZ_QGGF01000617.1 GCF_003857015.1 Micromonospora globispora
GCGCGGGCTGGGCTTCGGCACCACCGCGGTGGACATCCTGGCCGGGCTGATGACCGGGCTGTGCCGGATGGTGGCCGACGACCTCGCCGTGCTGGAGTCCACCGTCGAGCAGCCGACCGAGGTGGTGCTGGGCGGCGGAGCCGTGGCCGGGTCCGTCTGGTGGCGCCAGGCGTTCGCCGCCGCGTTCGCGCCGCGACCCGTGTGGCACCAGCGGAATCCGGAGATCGGCGCGACCGGTGCCGCGCTGGTGGCGCTGGGCCGGTTCGCAGAGGCGGCGCAGCTCGGCGGTATCAGCCGGACGGACGAGCCGAACCCGCCGAACCCGGTAGCCGGCTCCCCACCACAGTGACGTTCCTGATCCACCGGCCCGCCAGCCCGTTGACAGCGCCCGCCGGCCTGGTTGGATGGACCCCGCTCCCCGATGTGGGTGGACGTGAGGGACCGAGGAGGCACGAGTGGGCGCAGGTCCCGACCCGACCCCCGGTGCCGTCTCCCACCACCGTCGCCGTCGGTTCGACGTCCGGGTCGTACCCCATCGGCGTCGCTCGGCGCTGCGGCTGCGGGACTGGCGGATGCGGACCAAGCTCGCCACCGTGCTGGTCCTCCCCACGGTGGCGTTCCTGGTGCTGGCCGGCGTGCAGACCCGCGGGCTGGTCGGGCAGACCACCACGCTGAACGACTTCGCCCAACAGGTCGGCATCGGACGGCAGATCACCCTGGCGGTGGACCGGCTCCAGCACGAACGGGACCGCACCGCGGGCGAACTGGCCGCGCTGCGCGCCGCCGGCGGCAACCCCGACCGGAACGCCGCCATCTTCGAGCTGAAACCGCTGCAGACCGCCTCCGACCAGGCCCTGGCCGAGCTGCGCCGGGCGGCGGAACCGCTCGCCGACGCCGACGCCGCCTGGCGAGTCGCCTACTCCGAGGTGCTGCAGGCGTACGACCAGGTCATCTACATCCGCCCCGCGGTGCCGCCGGCGGTGCTCAGCAACGACACCATCCTGAGCAACTACCACCGGGCCATCGACGCGCTGCTCAACCTGCTCGCCGAGCCCTCGCCCGGGGAGGACCAGCGGGCGCTCAGCGACGCGGTGCTGCGCTACGTGCAGCTCTCCCGGGTCAAGGAACTCTCCTCCCGGATCCGCGCCCAGCTCTACGCGGCCGCCCGCGCCGGCCGGTACGAAGTCAACGACCCGGTGACCCTGAGCGACCTGCGCGCCCAGCAGCTCACCGCCCTCGGCGCGTTCCGCGTCGCCGCGACCGCCGACCAGGTCCGCCGGTACGACCGGACCTCGGTGGACCCGGCGTTCTCGGCCGCCACCCGACTAGAGGAGAAAACCCTCCCCACCGCCACCGCGGCACCGGCGGTGCTGTCCGCGCCGCAGTGGTGGGCGGCCAGTGAGCAGCGCCAGGAGCTGCTGCGCCAGCTGGAGGCCGAGGTGCTCGACGACGCGGTGCGCCGCGCCGACGACGCCAGCTCGGGCCAGCTGCGCGACACCCTGCTGGTGGTCGGCGGCATCGTCGCAGTGCTCCTGATCGCCGTCCTGATCTCGCTGCTGATCGGTCGCTCCATCGCCCGGTCCATGCGGCTGCTACGCAGCCAGGCGCTGCGGATCGCGCAAATCGAGCTGCCCGACGCGCTCGACCGGCTGCGCGCGGTGGACCGGCCGATCGCCGGGATCGACGTGCCGCCGGCCGTGGTCCGCTCGCTCGACGAGATCGGTGAGCTGGCCGAGGCGTTCGTGGCGGTGCACCGCAGCGCGGTCAGCGTCGCGATCGAGCAGGCGATGATGCGGCGCAACGTCAACGCGATGTTCGTCAACCTCGCCCGGCGCAGCCAGGTGCTGGTCGAGCGGCAGCTCGAACTCCTCGACGACCTGGAACGCGAGCAGCGCGACCCGGAGCAGCTGGAGAATCTGTTCAAGCTGGACCATCTGGCCGCCCGCATGCGGCGTAACGACGACAGCCTGCTGGTGCTCGCCGGCACCGAGTCCACCCGCCGGTGGCACCGTCCGGTCGGCCTGGGCGCGGTGCTGCTTGCTGCGAGCGCCGAGATCGAGCAGTACCAGCGGGTCCGCCACGAGTCGACCGCCGACCTGCACATCGTCGGGCACGCCGTGGGCGACCTGGTGCACCTCTTCGCCGAGCTGCTGGAGAACGCGACGGCGTTCTCCCGGCCGGACGCCATCGTCCAGGTGGCCGTCCGCGCCGATGGGACCGGAGCGCTGGTCGAGATCGCCGACCAGGGGCTCGGGATGAGCCCGGCCGCCCTGGCGGAGGCGAACGCGGTGCTGGCCGAACCCCCGGCGGCCGACGTCGCGGCCTCCGAGCGGATGGGTCTGTTCGTGGTCAGCCACCTGAGCGCCCGGCATCAGGTGCAGGTCCGGTTGGCGGGCGGCCAGGACGGCCTCGTCGCCCGGGTCCGGCTCCCCGCCGAGCTGCTGGCACCGGCGCCCACTGCCGAGATGGATCCGTCGGCCTCGCCTCGGATGCTCACCACCCCGGTCGGCGCGGCCGCCCGCCCGGCCACCGGCAGCTCCACCGGGATGGCGACGGGCGGGG
>NZ_QGGF01000431.1 GCF_003857015.1 Micromonospora globispora
CCCTGCGGGGCGCCCCGCCGGCTGGCCTCCGCCGGATCCGCGCCGCCCCGCAGGGCGTCCAGCAGCTCTTCGATGGCCGACTCCACTGCGGCGGTGGCGGCGGTGTCGGCGCGGGTCGAGGTGGAGACGCCGTCGCAGACCACCGCTACGGTGGCGCCGGCGACTCGACCGATCGCCACGGCGTCCTCGTTGCGCGGCCGGCGGGCCCGGTCCGTCACTGCGGCAAGGCCGCCGAGGTCGAGTTCGGCGTGGTCGCGGCCGACCGAGCGCCGGCGACCGCATGAGTCGCAGTATCCACCGCCTGGCACCTTTGCGCCGCAGCCGCCGCAGTCGCCCTCGGTCGCCCGGGAGGACAACCAGGGTACGACCGGCGGTGTGCCCGATCTCGGGCCCGGCAGCGGGGCCGCGGTGGCCGTCGCCTCCTCGCCGGTCCGCAGGTTGCGCCCGCACACCTCACAGAAGCGGTCTCCCGGATCGCCGGCCGGACCGTGCTCGGGGCAGGACGGGGCGGTCATGTCAGTGTCCTCGGCCGGACGGCGTTGGCCCGGTCGACCAGCGCGATGCGAGTGGGCGGGTCGGCGGCCAGCTGCGCCAGGGTGCGGTAGGCGCGTTCGAGGCCCAGCCTCAGCCCCTTCTCGTGCGGTCCGTGTCCGAGGACCCGGGCGTCCGGCGGCAGGGTGTGCCCGGCGGTGACCCAGGCCAGGGCCGCCTCGAGCATCTCCACCGTCAACCGGGCCTGCCGCTCGACGTCCAACCCGAGCCGCTGCAGCCGGTCGGACGCGGCTAGCAGTTCGCCGGCGCCGGCGGGAAGCCCGTCCGCCGGTAGGTTGGCCCGGACCGCGGCCACCTGGGCGGCGATGTGGTGGCTGGAGCTCTCCGGCACCTGGTCGAGGACGCGCAGCGCGGCGACCCGGCCGCCCTCGGCGAGCTGGAGCCGGGCCAGCCCGAAGGCGGCGCTGATGAAGCCGTGGTCGGTCCGCCAGACCCGGTCGTACAGTCGCTCGGCGAGCTCCGGGTCCCCGGTGCTCTCCACCGCGGCGGCCAGCGCCAGCCGGATGGCCGGCTCGCCGGGCAGTTGGTCGTAGACGGCGTCGAACGCCACCCGGGCGTCCCCGGGCCGGTTCGCGGCCAGGGCGGCGAGGCCGCGGTGCCAGTCGATCCGCCAGTCGAACGGGTCGTCGGCGTAGAGCCGGTCCAGGTCCGCGTCGGCGCCGGCCAGGTCGCCGCCGTCGATCCGGGCCCGCACCAGGCGCAGCGCCACCTCGACGCTGCGCACCGGGGCGTTGCGCAACTGCGCGATCAGCTCACCCGGGGCGGTCGCCGTCAGCGTGGTCAGGAAGCCGGCGCCCGGGTCGAGGATGTCCACCTGCGGCAGCGGCAACGCGGCGGCGACCTCCGCCGGGTCGAGCCGCCGGGCGATGGCGGTCAGGCCCACCTCTCCGGCGCCGGTGCCGAACGCCCGCCGTTCCGGGGTGAACTGCCGGGACACCGCCGGCCGGGGCACGCCGTCGGCGGCCGACAGCACCTCCCGCAGCACCCCGAGGAGCTGTTCGCTCATCTCGGCCGCCGACTGGAAGCGTCGGTCCGGATCGAGGTGGGTGGCCCGCCGCAGAAGCCGGTCGTACGACTCCTCGCGGCCCAGCAAGGGCACCTCGGAGCGGTCCGGCAGCCGGTCGGCGTAGGTGCTGGCGAAGCCGCGGAAGTCGAAGCTCAGCACCGCGAGGGTCCGGCCCACGGTGTAGAGGTCGGCCGCCACCGACGGCCCCACCTCGGCGACCTCCGGCGCCTGGTAGCCGGGGGTGCCGTAGACCGCGCTCACGTCGTCGTCGACCTGCCGGACCGCACCGAGGTCGATCAGTTTGAGCTGCTCCTCGGCGTGAATGACGTTGTCCGGCTTGAAGTCGCAGAACAGCAGGTTGCGGTCGTGCAGATAGCCCAACGCGGGCAGGATCTCGACGCCGTAGGCGATCACCTCGGGCAGCGGCAGCGCCCTTTCGCCGGTGGCCGCCCGCCGGCTGACCAGCATGTCCCGCAGCGACTGGCCGCCGACGTACTCCATCACGATGTAGCCGACCGGCACCCCGGTCTTCGGGTCCGGATGCTGCACGAAATCGTGGATCTTGACGATGCTCGGATGGTCGATCTCCACCAGGTAGCGCCGCTCGGTCACAGCGGCGGCCATCGCGTCCGGGTCACTGGTGTTGATCAGCCCCTTGAGGACCACCCAGCGGTCGCTGACGGTGTCGCTGACGTTCCTGTCCCGGGCCAGGTAGATCCAGCCGAGCCCGCCGTAGGCGAGCGCGCCGAGCACCTCGTACCGGTCGTCGACCACGTCGCCACGGCCGAGGCGGGGCAGGAAAGAGAACGGGGTGCCGCAGTGGGGGCAGAAGCCTTCGGCACGGCCCGGGGTGCCGTCCCGCCCCCGGCCGACCGGCTTGTCGCACGCGACGCAGTACCGGCGGGACTCGGCCACCGTCGGCTCGGCCATCACCGCGCTGGCCGGGTCGCGCAGCGGGACCCGGGGCAGCTCGATCAGGCCGGCGCCGAGGCC
>NZ_QGGF01000619.1 GCF_003857015.1 Micromonospora globispora
CCGTCGGTGCCACCGGACGGGCCGGCTGGCACCGACGGGTGGCGGCGCTGCCGACGGCGTACCTGCTCGGGCTCGTCGTCCTCGGCTTCGTCCACCCGTTCCTGCCGTCGTGGCGCTGGCTCGCGATCCATCTCTTCCTGCTCGGCGCGGCGACCAACGCCATCCTGATCTGGAGCGCGCACTTCTCCGTCGCGGTGCTCCGGGCCCCGGCGCCGGCCAGCCGGCGCGCCGAGACCGCCCGCCTCGTCGCGCTGAACGTCGGCGTGGTGGCCGTGCTGGTCGGCGGGGCCACGGACCGTCCGTGGACCGGGGTGGCCGGAGCCACCATCGTCTTCGCCGCCGTCGTCGCGCACCTGGCTTGGCTGGCGGCTCGGCTGCGCACCGCCCTGCCGACCCGATTCGCGGTCACCGTCCGCTACTACCTCGCCGCGGCCATCGCCCTCGTCGTCGGTATTCCGGTCGGCGCCGCGATGCTGGTGGTCGACGAGGCCGACCGGTCCCGACTGGTGCTGTTCCACGCCCACGTGAACCTGCTCGGCTGGGTGACGCTGACCGTCCTCGGTACGCTGCTGACCCTCTGGCCGACCGTGCTGCGCACCCGGATGGCCGCGGGCGCGGTCCGCGCCGCCACGGTGGCCCTGCCCCTCCTCGTCTCCGGCCTCCTCCTGCTCGGCACCGGTCTGCTCGCCTGGTGGCGTACGGTGATCGGCGCCGGCCTGGTCCTGGTCCTCGTCGGCGCGCTCCGGTGCGGGGCTGCTCAGCAGGGTCCCGGCGTCGACCGCGAGGGCGACCAGGAGCCAGCCGGCGGCGGCCCGGCGGAGCTGCGGCGGCGCATCGCCCTGCTCGACCGGCACTGGCCACAGCGGCTCGCGATGACCAACGCCGCGCTGGCGGTCTTCGCCCTGCCGACCCCGCCGTTCGTCCGCATCACCACCTCCCTGCTGGTCCTCGCCGCGCTGGTGCAGTTCCTCGTACCCGCCGTCCGGGTCCTGCTCACCGCCCGGAGACAACCGTGAACCCCGCCACCGGTCCCACCCGCGTCCGCCCGCTCGGCGGCGTCGCCGCCGGACTCGCCCTGGTCCTGATCGCCGTCCTCGTCGGAGTCGCCGGGCAGCGCCTCACCAGCGTCGAGACGCCCGGCGCCGTGCCCGCCGGCGGTGCGGTGGCGGAGACCGGGCACACCACCACCGTCGCGGTCGTCGCCGAGGGGATGCGGTTCCATCCCGCACAGATCACCGTGCCGCGCGGCGACCGGCTGGTCATCGAGCTGACCAACCGCGACGACCGCCGCCACGACCTGGTGCTGGCGACCGGCGCGCGGACCCCGCTGCTGAGCCGCGGCGGCACCGCCCGGGTCGACGCCGGGATCATCGGCGGACCGCTGGCCGGCTGGTGCTCGATGCCCGGCCACCGCCAGTCCGGGATGACGCTGAGCGTGAGCACCACCGACGCCCCGGCCGCCGGCCACGACGACCACGCGGCCGACCCGGCACCGGGTACGGCCGCTCGCATCGACCCGATGGCCGACCCCGGTCCGGCGTTCACCGCCCGGGACGCCACCGCGCCGACGATCCCGCCCGGTCGCGTGCACAAGGTCGAACTGCGGGCACGGGAGGTGGTGCGCGAGGTGGCCCCCGGCGTACGGCAGAAGATGTGGACCTTCAACGGGACGGTGCCCGGTCCGGTGCTGCGCGGGCGGGTCGGCGACACCTTCGAGGTCACCCTCGTCAACGAGGGCAGCATGGACCACGGCGTCGACTTCCACGCCGGCGCGCTGGCCCCCGACGCGGTGATGCGACCGATCGACCCCGGCCAGCGGCTGACCTACCGGTTCACCGCGACCAAGGCCGGGATCTGGATGTACCACTGCTCGACCATGCCGATGCTGCACCACATCGGCAACGGTATGTACGGCGCGGTCATCATCGACCCGCCGGACCTCACCCCGGTCGACCGGGAGTACGTCCTCGTGCAGTCCGAGCTCTACCTCGGTCCCGACGGTGAGCCCGGCGACCTGGCGAAGATGCAGGCCGAACGACCCGACGCCGTCGTCTTCAACGGCTA
Organism: Micromonospora globispora; assembly: GCF_003857015.1. Classification (GTDB taxonomy): domain Bacteria; phylum Actinomycetota; class Actinomycetes; order Mycobacteriales; family Micromonosporaceae; genus Micromonospora; species Micromonospora globispora. The sequence goes on from NZ_QGGF01000619.1 coordinate 2,065, forward strand.
CGTCGCCCAGTACGACCACCGCCCGCTCACCGCGCGCGCGGGGGAGCGGGTGAGGGTGTGGGTGCTCGACGCCGGGCCGAACCGGGACAGCGCGTTCCACATCGTCGGCGCGCAGTTCGACACCCTCTACCGGGAAGGGCAGTGGCAGCTCCGACCATCGGATCCGGGCGGGGCGCAGGTGCTCGACCTGGCACCCGCCGCCGGCGGCTTCGTCGAGACGGTCTTCCCCGAGCCCGGCCGGTACCCGTTCGTCAGCCACGTCATGGTGGACGCCGAACGCGGCGCGCACGGCGTGTTCGAGGTCGGACCGGGGAAGTAGTTCAGCCTACCGGCCGGCTCGGCCGCCCGGACGGGATACGCGGAGCGCACCAACCGGTCGGGGTGCCGTCGCTACCGTCCGTGAGCATGAGGACCTGGGGAGTTCCTGCGGCGCTGGCCGCCGTTCTGCTGCTGCCGCCGCTGACCGCCCCGAC
>NZ_QGGF01000174.1 GCF_003857015.1 Micromonospora globispora
CCCTAGAGCCCACCCGACGGTTCCCCCACCCATGACGAGCAGCGCCCACAGCAGTCGACGACCGCCGGTCGCACCGAGGACCGACACCTCACGGGTGACCGTGATCACCACGATCAGGTAGGCCAGGACTGCCAACGCGCCCACGAGGGCAATGACGCCGAACAGGCCCATCCCACCGGCGAACACCGCAACCAGCAGGGCCTGCCACGCCGTCGGCAGTGCGACCGCCCCCACCGCCCAGGCTGCGCCGAGCTGGAACGCGACAATCACCGGCTTCGACGTCTTCAATTCGAGCACCCCTCAAGAATGCCCAACCAGGCGAGATAGTTCACCCGCCGCCTACCCAGTCCCGGCTAAGTACCGGCACTCACCCCATTGGGCCTCGTTACTGGGATTGTCGGCCCGGTTGCACATCACGATCTCCGGACGCCCGGGCGTTCAGGCGGCCCGTCGCGGTGCACGGTTACTGCCGATGAGCGTGTAAGGCCGGACGCCCGATCGGACACGCGTAGAACGGCACAGGGCAGACTGAGCCCGGTGAGCGATGATTACATCCGCTCGGTTCCCACCGATCCGGGCTGGCAGCCTGAGCCCGAAGCCGCTGCCGCCGCCGTTGCCTATGTGGCGAGCCTGTTCTCCGGGCCCGGCGACGCTGTCGACGAGGTGAAACAGACCTTCTACGACCGAGTGACCTTGATAGATGCCGGCATGTACACGGAACGGATCACGTGCCCGCTCTGCGCCGAGGACATCAGCATGGATTGGCTTGACGACCTGGTCCGCGAGAATGGCATGAGTCTCGACCAGCTGGACGTTGCAGTGCCCTGCTGCGGTGCCGTCGTGGAGCTGAACACCTTGCATCACGAGGACCCGATTGGCTTTGCTCGCTTCGAGGTGAGCGCCTTGAACGCGACTAGGGTCGAGATACGAACTTGACACCAACGAACTGGCCCGCGTGGCTGACCTTTGGGTCACCCGGTCACGCAGATCCTCGCACACTACTAGGCGTCTTTTGTGGATAGACGACTGGTGGAATCACCCCTCGTTACGGTGTCCTCCGGTTCACGCCTGGTGAGCACCAAGGGGGCGTCCTCGGTGATGGCGATCGTGTGCTCGGAGTGGGCCGTGCGTGAGCCGTCGGCCGACCGGATGGTCCAGCCGTCGGCGTCATAGACGATCCGGTCGGTCGTGCGGGCGAACCAGGGTTCGAGCGCGAGGGTCAGGCCCGGCCGGAGCGTGAGGCCGCGCCCTGCCCGGCCCTTGTTCGAAACGTGGGGCTCCTCGTGCATGGTGCGGCCGAGGCCGTGGCCACCGAACTCGGTGTTGACCGGATAACCGTAGTCGTGGGCTACCGCCCAGATGGCCGCCGAGATGTCACCCAGGCGGTTGCCCGGACGCGCCATCTCGATCGCCGCCTCCAACGCTTCCTCGGTGGCGCGGATGATCCGCAGGTCCTCCTCGGCGGCGGTCCCGACGACGACCGTGCGCGCCGAGTCGGCCACCCAGCCGTCGACGCTGACCGCGAGGTCCGCGCTGAGTACGTCGCCGTCACGCAGCGTGTAGTCGTGGGGTAGGCCGTGCAGGACGGCGTCGTTGACCGACAGGCAGATGACGTTGCGGAACGGACCGCGTCCGAAGGACGGCGCATAGTCCCAGTAGCACGACTCCGCTCCGCACCGTTTGATCATGCCGCGCACGTGGTGCTCCAGGTCCAGGAGGTTGACGCCCACGTCGGCGAGCTGACCGACCTCGGAGAGCACCTCGGCGACGAAACGCCCGGCCACGTGCATGCGTTGGATCTCCGCGGGCGTCTTCAGTTCAATCACGAATACCTCGCGTCACAGGGAGTTGGTATAGTTATACCGGCACCCTAACACTTGCCGGTATAGTAATACCGGCCTATCCTGGGAGCATGGTCCGCCAACCGCTCACACCTGAGCAGATCGAAGCCGGCAGGCGTCTCGGCGCCCTGCTGCGCCACGCGCGAGCGGGACGCGACCTAGCGGAAGTCGCGCACGCGGCTGGCATCTCGCCGGAAACCCTGCGCAAGATCGAGACCGGACGACTACCCTCTCCCGGATTCGGCACGATCATCTGCCTCGGTGAGGCGCTCAACCTGCCGGTGCAGGAGTTGGCAGCCACCTGGCGCGGCAGCGACCTATCGCTGGAAGCCGTCTTGTAGCCGCTGCTCCACCCGTCCACGGAACCAGCCGGCACCATCGCAAAGTGACAAGTAGTACCTGTAGACGGCTGGTGCCGACCATCGCTGGAAACGATGAGCAGAACCCCATGTCGCGGGGCGCTTGTGCCGCTATCCGCGTGGCACACGGTCATGCCGCAGATACGGCGCGACGGAGCCTGACGGAGATCCCGAACCCCACGCCCGCCCGGAGGGCGCGGTCGCGGACTGGCGATGATCCGAGGTCTCGTCGACCACCTGGACGTCGTCCGCACCGACGTCGGCACCAGCCTCCACATGCGCCACCGCCTCGGTCGCCCGACCACCGTGACCA
>NZ_QGGF01000563.1 GCF_003857015.1 Micromonospora globispora
CCTCGGACAGCTCGGCCAGTCGGTCGGCCGCCTCCCGGCCGGCCAGCCCGTGCAGGTACGCCGCCGCAGCGGCCGCCCGCTCCGCCGCCAGCCCGGCGGCGAGCAGCGAACCGAGCAGGCCGGACAACACATCGCCGGTGCCCCCGGTGGCCAGCACCGGGGTGCCGGTCGGGTTGACGTACGCCCGCCCAGCCGGCGTACCGATGATCGTCCGGTCCCCCTTGAGCAGCACCACCGCGTTCATCCAGGCGGCGAGCCGCAGCGCGGCCCCCACCCGGTCCGCGCCCGGGGCCTCGCCGCAGAGCCGGGTGTACTCCCGGTCGTGCGGGGTCACCACGATCGGCGCCTCCCGGTCCCGCAGCCGCTCCGCCATCTTGCCGTCGACCAGCAGGGTTAGGCCGTCCGCGTCGAGCACCACCGGCACCGGGGCGGCGAGCACCGCCCGCAGCTCGGCCGTGGCCTCCTCGCCGGTGCCGAGGCCGGAACCGCAGACCCAGGCCTGCACCCGGCCGGCGTCCGCGACCCGGCCCGTGGCGATCACCGACGGATGCTGGTGCAGCACCTCCGCCCGGGCCCCGCCGGCGTAGCGGACCATTCCGGTCGGCCCGGCCAGCGCACCGCCGACCGAGAGGACCGCCGCGCCCGGGTACGTCGTCGACCCGGTGGCCACCCCGACCACGCCCCGGCTGTACTTCTCCGACGCCGCGCCGGGCCGCGGCCACCAGTCGACGACGTCGGACCACTCGGTCACCCGCAACGCGGGCGTCCCGCGCAGCCACGGCTCCAGCCCGATGTCAACCAGCTCCACGTGCCCGGCCAGGGCGGCGGCGGGCCCGACCACCAGGGCCGGCTTCAGCGCGCCGAAGGTCACCGTCACGTCCGCGCGCACCGCGCTGGGCCGCCCGGCCGCGGTCAGCGGCACGTGCCCGGTGTCCACCGCGACCCCGCTCGGCACGTCCACCGCCACCACCGTCGCCCGGGCGCCGTCCCGCCCGCAGTGCTGCACCAGGCTCGCCGCCAACTGGTCGGCGGTCTCCCGCAGCCCGCCGGTGCCGCCGATCCCGACGATGCCGTCGAGCACCAGGTCGACGGTGCCTGGGGGCCGGTCGACCAGCCGCCCGCCGGCGGCTCGCAGCGCCGCCAACCCCTCGGCGTGTGCCCGGCCGGGGGTGAGCAGCAGGGCGGCCACGGCCGCGCCGCGGCTGGCCAGGCGGGCGCCGGCGTAGAGGGTGTCGCCGCCGTTGTCTCCGGAGCCGACCAGCAGCAGCACCCGGGAGCCGTAGACGCCGCCCCGGTCCTCGAGGAGCAGGGCGCAGCGGCGGGCCAGCCCGGCGGCGGCCCGCTGCATCAGCGTCCCGGGCGGAAGGGTGGCCATCAGGCCCACCTCCGCCGCGCGTACGTCCGTGACCCGCCACACCGGTTTCATGCCACTCCGTCCCGTCCCCGGGCGGACCGGCCGGCCCGCCGGTCAGCTCAGCGTTCCGCGACCACCATGGCCGACGCGATGCCGCCATCGTGCGACAACGACAGATGCCAGCGGCTGATCCCCCGTTCGGTCGCCACCGCGGCGACCGTGCCCGAGACGGTCAGCCAGGGGCGGCCGTCCGGGTCCGGCACGATCTCGCAGTCGTGCCACCGCAACCCGGTCGGGGCGCCCAGCGCCTTGGCCACGGCCTCCTTCGCCGCGAAGCGGGCCGCCATCGACTCCGGCGAACGCGGGTTGCCGGACCCGGTGTACCGCTCGGCCTCGGTGAAGAGCCGATCGGCGAGCAGCGGCGTCCGCGCCAGGGCCCGGGCGAACCGGTCCACCAGCACGACATCGATGCCGACAGCCACGATCACGGACCTCACCCTACCGGCGCTCGGCGCCGCAGATTAGCCACCGGGTGCCCTGTGGGCAACGCCTGTGGACAACCCCGGGTACGCCCACCGCCCGTTGTCCACAGGGCGGGTGCCCCGCGTGCGGGCTGCCTAGCGTCGGCACCGTTACCCGTCCGACCTCGGCCCCAGGCCGGCGTCGGGCGCCGATCCGCCGCCGATCCGTCGACGGCGCCGGGAGCGGGGAGACCGATGACCGAGGAGCCGTTCACCGTCCAGCCCGAGTTGCTGCGCGAGGTCGCCCGGGCGCTCGGCGACGACGCGTACCGGCTGGCCCGCGGGCTGGCCGAGGTGCCGGGGCTGGTGGTGTCCGCCGACCGGTGGGACGCTGGCGCGGCGCTGGCCGGGCTGGAGTCGGCGGTGCACCGCTGGTACGGCGGGCTCGCGGCCCGGGTGGCGGTCACCGCCGACGCGGTCCGCACCGCCGCCGACGGCTACGAGGCGGTTGACGATCGCGCCGCCCGACGGCTGGCCGGGCTCCCCCGGTGACCGGGTACGAGCAGCTCTGGGCGGCCGACCCGGCCAGCTGGGCCGCCACCGGGGCGGCCTGGCGCGGGCGGACCGGTCCGGGGCGGCGACGGGCCGGTGACCTCGCGGCGCGGGCGACCACCCTGCGCCCGGGGTGGTCCGGTGG
>NZ_QGGF01000088.1 GCF_003857015.1 Micromonospora globispora
GTCCCGCAGCCAGTCCAGGGCCACGCCCGCCGCGGCGGTGGCGACGGCGGTGACCGTACCGGCCAGCACCAGGGTTTGCCGGGGTCCCGCGTGCTCGGAGAGCCAGCCGAGCAGGGGCGCGCCGACCGCCGCGGAGACCGAGCCGGTGGCCGCCAGGGCGGCCAGCACCCGGCCGCGCATGGCATAGTCGGTGTCGAGCTGGGCCCGGGCACCGACCGTGGTGTCGATGACCACGGCCGCGGCGGCCACGGGCAGGATCACCGCGGCGAAGCTCATGGTGCCGGGAGCCAGGCCGGCAGCGATCTGCAGACCGCTCGCCACGAGGCCGGACCCGACCAGCATGCCGTAACCCAGGTCACGGCGGCGGGCCGCGACGAGCGCGCCGAGCACCGTGCCGACGGCGAAGACGGTGGAGAGGAAGCCGTAGCCGGAGGCGCCCCCACCCAGCGGTCCGTCGCTCATCGCCGCCATGGTCACCTGGTAGTTGCGGCCGAGGCTGCCGAGCACGAACGACAGCGCCAGGGCCACCAGCAGCACCGGCTGACGCAGCAGGTAGCGGAAGCCCGCCCGGATGCCGCCGTCCGCCGGGGCCACGTCCGCCGCCGGCGGCTCCACGCTGTGCCGCTCCCCCTCGCGTACGCCGAACAGGGCCACGACGACCGCCACGAAGCTGGCGGCGTTGATGCCGAACAGCAGGGCGGGGCCGACGGCGGCCACCACGACGGCGCCGACGCTCATGCCGAGGATGCGGCCGGCGGAGTTGGTCAGCGAGCCCAGGGCGAGGGCATTGCCCAGGCTCTCCCGGTTTACCAGCGTGGAGGCCCAGCGACCCATCACCGGACCCTCGATGGCCGAGACAGCGCCGGTGACCAGGGAGATCACGTAGATCGCCGGCAGGCCGCCGGCACCGGTGACGGCCACTGCGGCCAGTCCGGCGGCCAGCGCCGCGTGCGCCGCCTGGGCCACGATCAGCAGCGGCCTGGCGGGCAGCCGGTCGGCCAGCGCGCCGCCCCAGACACTGAGCAGCAGCGTGGGAAGGGCCTGGAGCAGAACGGTGAACCCCATCGAGGTCGCCGAGCCGGTCTCCGCCAGCACGTACCAGTTGACCCCGAGGACCTGCATCCAGGTTCCGATGACCGATACGAAACCGGCGGCGGCCCAGATCCGGTAGTTCCGGTGGCGCAACGCGGCGAAGGTGGCACCAAGGGCCACGACGATTTCCCCGTCCAGACGACGACACGACGAAGCCGAACCACGGAGGGTTCGGCAGTCGACCAGTCTGACGGCAATCAGCCCGATTTGCTGGTGTTCGTGAGGCGGCTCACCCCGAACGGCAGGAGCGCAGGACGCAAGGACGCCGAGCTGGGTGTCCTGCGGGTCAGGACACCCCAGCTCGGCGATCCGGAGTCGATCATCCGGTGGCGGACCCACCGGCCCGCGCGCGGTCAGCGCGCGGCGAGCGGCTGCCGGGCCGGGTCCACCGGCGCGGGCAGTGTGCCCACCCCACCGAGGTAGGAGTGGATCGCCGCGGCGGCGGCCCGTCCCTCCGCGATCGCCCAGACGATCAGCGACGCGCCCCGGTGCATGTCACCGGCGACGAAGACCCCGTCGGCCTCGGTCTGCCAGTCCGGTCGGGCGTCGATCGCGCCCCGCCCGTTGCGGGTGACCCCGAACTGGGTGAGCAGTGGCTGCTCCTCGGTGCCCTCGAAGCCGATCGCGAGGAGCACCAGGTCGGCCGGGAGCTCCCGCTCCGAGCCGGGCAGCGCATTGACGATCCGCCGGCCGTCCCGCTTCTCGACGGTGACCTCGGCGATCCGGACGGCGCGCACCTGGCCGGTGCCGTCGTCGACGAACTCCTGCACCGCGACGGCGAAGACCCGATCGCCGCCCTCCTCGTGTGCCGGGTAGCTGCGCAGGACCCACGGCCAGGTCGGCCACGGGTCGCGCTCGGCGTCCCGGGTCTCCGGCGGCTCCGGGTAGAGGTCGAGCTGGTGCACGCCGGCCGCGCCCTGCCGGTGCGCGACGCCGAGGCAGTCCGCGGCGGTGTCGCCACCACCGATGATCACCACGTGCTTGCCGGCCGCGTCGATCGGCGTGCCGTCGGGGAGCACCGCCAGGGCGGGCCGGCCCTCGCCAGCCGCCGCGACGACCCGGTTGGCGGCCACCAGGTGCTGCATCGCCTGGTGCACGCCGCGCAGCTGCCGGCCCGGAGTCTCCGGGGTGTCCCGGCCCTGCAGCGCGCCGCAGGCGAGCAGCACCGCGTCGTGCTGCGCGCGCAACTGCTCGGCGGTGACGTCGACGCCGACGTTCACCCCGGTGCGGAACTCGACGCCCTCGGCCGCGAGCTGGGCCAGCCGCAGGTCGATGTGCTGCTTCTCCAGCTTGAAGTCCGGAATGCCGTACCGGAGCAGGCCGCCGATCGCGTCGTCCCGCTCGTACACGGTGACGGCGTGGCCGGCGCGGGCGAGCTGCTGGGCGGCGGCGAGCCCGGCGGGGCCGGAGCCGACC
>NZ_QGGF01000229.1 GCF_003857015.1 Micromonospora globispora
CGGACCTACCGCGACCGCCGCATCCAACAAGGCCTCAGCACCACCGAAACCATGAGATGCCTCAAGCGCTACATCGCCCGAGAGATCTACACCCTGCTGACCGCTTGACGGACCATAGGAGCATCCGCCCGGAGCCGGTCGCGGTGGCCCCAGTCCCCAACCGCAAGCCGATGGCTCAGGTCCGCAGCACGACCACGGAAGGAAAGGAACTCAGACCCGGAACCCAGCCGCCCGAGCAGCCGCCCGCTCGCGCCGGCGGTCCTTGCGGCGGCGCAGGAACCAGAAGAGGAAGGCCACCAGCCCGAGCAGGAACACCAGCACCAGCACCGGAAGCAGGATCGCCACCACCGACATCACCGCGCTGGTCGCGTCCTCGGCGGTGCTGGCCACCGGGGCGCCGAAGCCGGCCGTCGTCGCGTTGATGACCGGCCGGGCGGCGGACTTGAGGAGGTGCACGCCGAGCGCGATCAGGACGCCGGTCACCACCGGCACCCACTGATGCGTGGAGAAGAAGGTGTCCGGGTCGCTGACGGTGACGGTCTCCGAGGTGGACCCGGCGCCGAAGGCCAGGCCGCCGGCGGTGGGCCGGACGACGGTCTGCACCACGTCGTTGACGTGGTCGACCACCGGGACCTTGTCGGCGACCACCTCGACGGCGAGCAGCACGGCGAGGATCAGGATCACCCAGCCGTTGCCCAGCCACTGCCAGCCGCTGGGCAGGTCGACCAGATCGGTGTAGCGCGCCAGCAGACCCATGAGGAGCAGAGGGATGTAGGCGTTCAGGCCGGCCGAGGCGGCGAGGCCGGAACCGGTGAGGACTTCGAGCACCATCTCAATATCCCACCGGTACGCCAGTGGCGCGCGGCGGCGACCGCCGGGGCCTCGGCTACCCTCGTCGGGTGCGGTTGGTCATTGCGAAGTGCTCGGTGGACTACGTTGGACGGCTCTCGGCCCACCTGCCGCCGGCCACCCGGTTGCTCATGGTGAAGGCGGACGGCTCGGTGTCGATCCATGCGGACGACCGGGCGTACAAGCCGTTGAACTGGATGAGCCCGCCCTGCCGGTTGGAGGAGGCCCCCGGCGTCTGGCGGGTGGTCAACAAGGCCGGCGAGGAGCTGCGGATCAACCTGGAGGAGATCTTCCAGGACACGTCGTACGAGCTGGGTGTCGACCCGGGGCTGCGCAAGGACGGCGTGGAGGCGCACCTGCAGGAGCTGCTGGCCGCGAACCCGCAGACGCTCGGAGAGGGCTTCACGCTGGTCCGCCGGGAGTACATGACCGCGATCGGCCCGGTCGACCTGCTCTGCCGGGACGCCAAGCAGGGCGCGGTCGCGGTGGAGGTGAAGCGGCGCGGCGAGATCGACGGCGTGGAGCAGCTCACCCGCTACCTCGAACTGATGAACCGCGATCCGCTGCTCGCCCCGGTCACCGGCGTCTTCGCCGCGCAGGAGATCAAGCCGCAGGCGCGGGTGCTCGCCACCGACCGGGGCATCCGCTGCGTGGTGGTCGACTACGACAAGCTGCGCGGTATCGAGCGGGACGAGCTGACGCTGTTCTGAGCGGGCCGCCGCCGCAGGCGGTCAGCGGCTCCGGCCGTACATCAGCTTGGCGGCCTTGACCAGGCGGGCGACGTCCGCCGGGGTGCGCTCGAAGGTCATCGACGGCAGCAGCGAGCGGGCCCGGCGACGGGTGATGGACTTGGCCCGACCGAACTCGCGCAGCCCGTCCTCGCCGTGAATCCGGCCGAAGCCGGAGTCGCCGACGCCGCCGAACGGCAGCGTGGACATCCCGGCAAAGGTGAGCGTCGAGTTGACCGCCGCCATCCCGGAGCGCAGCCGCCGCGCGACCGCGAGCGCCCGCTTACGGCCGAAGACCGAACCACCCAGGCCGTACGACAGGGCGTTGGCCCGCTCGACGGCCTCATCGACGTCGCGGACCCGGGTGACGGTCAGCGTCGGGCCGAAGGTCTCCTCGCGTACGGCGACCGAGTCCTCGGGGACATCCACCAGCACGGTCGGGTGCACGTACGGCGGCTGCACCGCCTCGGGGCCGCCGAGCACCGCCTTGCCGCCGCGCGCGACGGCGTCGTCGATGTGCCGGCGGATGACGTCGAGCTGGGCCGGCATGGTGATCGGGCCGATGTCGGCACCGTCCGGGCCGACGGTCAACCGGCCGGCCCGGCTGACCACCTTGTCCACGAAGGTGTCGAAGACCTGGTCGACGGCGTAAACGCGTTCGATGCCGATGCAGGTCTGCCCGGCGTTGGTCAGCGCGCCCCACACGCACGCCTCGGCGGCGGCGTCCAGGTCGGCGTCCGCGTCCACGATCATCGCGTCCTTGCCGCCCGCCTCCACCAGCACCGGGGTCAGCGACTCGGCGCAGGCGGCCATCACCTTCTTCGCCGTGGCGGTGGAGCCGGTGAAGGCCACCTTGCCCACGCCGGACCGGCACAGCGCGGCGCCCACGTCGCCGAGGCCGTGCACCGCGGTGAGGACCGGGTGCTCGGGCACCACCTCGGCGAACCGGTCGACCAGCCACTGCCCGACGGCCGGGGTGTACTCGCTGGGCTTGAAGACCACCGCGTTCCCGGCCGCCAGGGCGTACGCGGCGGAGCCGATCGGGGTGAAGACGGGGTAGTTCCACGGGCCGATCACGCCGATCACCCCGTACGGCTGGTACTCAAGGTGGCCGGTGAACTCGGCGAGGATCAGCCGGGTGCGTACCCGCCGGGGGCCCAGCACCCGCCGGGCATTGCGGGCTGCCCAGTCGACATGCTCGATCGCGGTGAGGATCTCGACGACGCCGTCGCCGACGGGCTTGCCGCCCTCGGTGTGCACCAGCTCGGCCAGCTCCTCGATCCGGCGGGCGAGCAGGCTGCGCCAGCGCAGCAGCCGCTCCCGGCGGCCGGTGAAGCCGAGCCCGGCCCACCACTCGCCGGCGGCGCGGGCCCGGGCGACCGCCTGGTCGACATCCTCCGCGGTTGCCACCGGGAACCGCCCGGCCTCCGCCCCCGTCGCCGGGCTCGTCGACACGAGCCGACCGTCCTCGACAACCGGGGTACCCGGGACATGCACAGCCGTCATGGCCGAAGTCTAGACCCGGGCGTTACCCACCGGTAGGGCCCGCGACCGGCCGGAACCGGGGCGGGCGGCGAGCCCCGGTCGATGTTTCGACCGACGGATGCCGACGGCGGTTGAGCCCGGAGCGCCCGCCGAATCGGCGAACCGGAGTTGACCACCCGGTGTCGCTGGGGTAACCACCCGGTGGTGGGAGGGACTACGGTGAGGTGGCAGGCTGACGCCGCGGGGCGATGGTGGGGTGGAGGACTGTCCATGCAGGATCATCCGGAACTGATGCCGCTGTTGACGGTGGCGGGCGGACCGATGCGAGGGGTGAGCTTCCGCGTCGGCCGCCAGGCCCAGGTCATCGGACGGGCAGCGACCGCCGAGCTGATGCTCGACGATCCACACCTGAGCCGTCGACACGCGGCGGTCCGGCTCACCGACGAGGGGGTGTCGTTGGTGGACCTCGGCTCGACCAACGGGACCTGGGTGAACGACCGCCGGATCATCGGCACCGAGCAGCTCACCGACGGCGACGTCATCCGCATCGGGCGTACCGAGCTGCGGTTCTTCGATCCCGGGGTGGCCCGGACCGACCCGGTCGGGCTGAGCTTCGCCGCTCCGCGCCGGGACCACCACCGGCCCACCCTGCCGCTGCCCATCGGGACTCCGCCGGATCAGCGGCGCGCGGTGGAAGCGTGGGGCGGCGAGGTGGGTGTGCTGCCCGGCGGCCGCTGACGCCGGGGCCGCACACATCGACGGCCGTCCGGTCATGGGGCGCGGGCACATGGACCCGTCCGCTCGCTGATGGCAGCATCCGCGGGATGGAGAGCGCGCAGCACACCGTCTCGGCGAACGGCATCACCCAGGCGGTCCGGGTGGCAGGGCCGCCGGACGGCGCACCGGTGCTGCTGATCCACGGCAACGTCTCCTCGTCCGCCTTCTGGGAGCCGCTGATCCGCCGACTGCCGGCGACGCTCCGGGTCGTGGCACCCGACCTGCGCGGGTACGGCGACTCGCAGACCGCCCCGGTGGACGGGACCCGTGGGCTGGGCGACTTCGCCGACGACGTGGCCGCCCTGCTCGACGTCTCGGGGCTCTTCACCGCCGGCGCGCGGCCGGTCGTGGTGGCGCACTCGCTCGGCGGGGGCGTGGCGATGCGGCTGCTGGTCGACCACCCGGAGCGGGTGGCGGGCCTGCTGCTGGAGGCGCCGGTCTCGCCGTACGGCTTCGGCGGCACCCGGGACCTCGCCGGCACCCCGACCACACCGGACTTCGCCGGCACCGGGGGCGGCACCGCGAACGCCGACTTCGTCGCCCGGCTGGCCGCGAAGGACCGCGGCGAGGACGGACCGACCAGCCCGCGCACCGTGCTCCGCACCACCTACGTCGCCGACCCGGCCTCGCTCGGTGCGGACGAGGAGCTGCTGCTGGACAGCATGCTCACCACGGCCACCGGGGACGACAACTACCCGGGCACCGCGGTCGCCTCGCCGCACTGGCCGGGGACCGCGGCGGGGGAGCCGGGCGTGCTCAACGCGCTCGCGCCGGCCCACTTCCGGATCGCCGACGACCTGGTCTCGGTCGCGGCCAAGCCGCCGATCACCTGGGTACGCGGCGACGCCGACGTGATCGTCTCGGACACCTCGCTCTTCGACCTGGCGTACCTGGGGTCGCTCGGGACGGTGCCCGGCTGGCCGGGAGAGGCGGACTGCCCGCCGCAGCCGATGGTCGGGCAGACGCGGGCCGTGCTCGAGCGGTACGCGGCGGCCGGCGGGACGTACCAGGAGGTGGTACTGCCGGGTTGCGGGCACAGCCCGCACCTGGAGCGCCCGGCGGAGTTCGTCGCCGAGCTGCTTGCCCTGGTGGGCACCCCGGCGGAGGTCTGAGCCGGGCGGCCTCACCGGCCGGCCAGCGGTCGTGAAATATCCCACGGCGCCTCGACAACCGAACGTCACGTGGCAGACTCGCGCGCATAACCTTAGTGGCCGTTCAAGTCGGCCGTGCGGAGCATTGGGGAGGCCGGTCGTGGCGCGCGAGTTCACCAGCGTCGGTGTGGTGGGGCTGGGCACCATGGGTGCCGGCATCGTCGAGGTCTTCGCCAGGAACGGCATCGACGTCGTGGCCGTCGAGATCTCCGAGGCCGCCCTGGAGCGCGGCCGGGCCACCCTCACCGGCTCCACCGACCGGGCCGTGGCCCGGGGCAAGCTCGCCGAGGCGGACCGGGACGCGCTGCTGGCCCGGGTCAACTTCCAGGTCGGGCTGGACGCGCTGCACTCGGTGGACCTGGTCGTCGAGGCCGTCCCCGAGCACCTCGACCTCAAGCAGCGGATCTTCGCCAAGCTCGACCGGGTCTGCAAGCCCGAGGCGATCCTGGCCACGAACACCTCCTCGCTGAGCGTCACCGAGATCTCGGTCGCCACCACCCGGCCCAATCAGGTCATCGGCATCCACTTCTTCAACCCGGCCCCGGTGATGAAGCTGGTCGAGGTGGTCCGCACGGTGGTCACCTCCGCCGACGTGGTCGCCGACGTGGAGGCGCTCTGCGAGCGGCTCGGCAAGGTCGACGTCACCATCAGCGACCGGGCCGGCTTCATCGCCAACGCGCTGCTCTTCGGCTACCTCAACCACGCCGTCGGCATGTTCGAGGCGCACTACGCCACCCGCGAGGACATCGACGCCGCGATGAAGCTCGGCTGCGGTCTGCCGATGGGCCCGCTCGCGCTGATGGACCTGATCGGCCTGGACACCGCGTACGAGATCCTGGACACCATGTACCGGCGCGGCGGCCGCGACCGCCGGCACGCCCCGGTACCGCTGATCAAGCAGATGGTCACCGCCGGGCTGCTCGGCCGGAAGTCCGGCCGCGGCTTCTACACCTACGAGCGGCCGGGCTCCCCGGTGGTCGTACCAGACGAGCAGACGCCGGTGGCGACGGAGGCGGCGATCGCCGACGGCGCGCGGGCCATCGCCAAGGTCGGCGTGGTCGGCTCCGGGACCATGGCCACCGGCATCATCGAGGTCTTCGCCAAGGCCGGCTACGAGGTCATCTCGGTGACCCGGGGCGCGGAGAAGTCCGCCAAGGTCTGCGAGGCGGTCAAGACCTCGCTGAACAAGGGCGTGGTGCGCGGCAAGCTCAGCGAGGCCGACCGGGACGCCGCGCTCGGCCGGATCACCTGGTCCGCCACCCTGGACCACCTCGCCGACGTCGACCTGGTGGTCGAGGCGGTGGTCGAGGAACTGAGCGTCAAGAAGGCCCTCTTCGCCAGCCTCGACGAGATCTGCAAGCCCGGGGTCGTGCTCGCCACCACCACCTCGTCGCTGCCGGTGATCGACGTGGCGATGGCGACCCAGCGCCCCGCCGACGTGGTGGGCCTGCACTTCTTCAACCCGGCGCCGATCATGCCGCTGGTCGAGGTGGTGCAGACCATCCGTACCTCGGCGGAGACCACCGCCACCGCCCGCGCGGTCTGCGCCAAGCTCGGCAAGACCGGAGTGGTCTGCGGCGACCGGTCCGGCTTCATCGTCAACGCGCTGCTCTTCCCGTACCTGAACGACGCGGTGAAGATGCTGGAGGCCAGCTACTCCACCGCCGACGACATCGACTACGCGATGAAGCTCGGCTGTGGCTACCCGATGGGTCCGTTCGAGCTGCTCGACGTGGTCGGGCTGGACGTGTCGCTGGCCATCCAGCGGGAGCTCTACCTGGAGCTGCGGGAGCCCGGCTTCGCCCCCGCGCCGCTGCTGGAGCACCTGGTCACCGCCGGCTACCTCGGCCGCAAGAGCGGCCGGGGCTTCCGCGACCACACCAAGCGCTGACCCGGTCAACACCTGATCCCGCATACGACGGAGCCCTCGGCCGTAGAGGTGGCTGGGGGTTCCGTGTGCCGGGGGTGGTCGGGTCACCCTCGGCAGTGGTAAGTGCGTAGGTTGTAGATCGCTGTCCGGCCCTGCCCGTCGTCCAGCTCCGAGAGCGTCAGGTCTTCGGGGCGAAAGCTGATCTGGTGCCCCGGGCCGCTACCGCTGTCGATCCAGACCCGTGCCTGTCCATTCTTGGGTAGCTCACGCGGGCCGACCACATTGGCCCCGTGGGTTGGAACTCGGCCACTTCGGTCCCCTTCTCCTGCTCTCATCCCCCGGGTTCCCGACGCTCATACATCCAGTCCAGCACCCGAGGCGATGCCAAATATCACATCTTTGAATTGGCCAAACCTCAAGCCTTTAGATTGGCCAATGTGAGGGATGCATGGATTGGCCTAGCGGTTGACCAGGGACGATGGCCAAGTGGCAGACCTGGAGGCGGCGGTACGGAAGCTCCGCGCGGCGCAAGCTGGCGTGCCCCGTGCGGAGGAGCGGGCCGCCCGGCTCATCTCCGAGGCCCGAGCCCGGGTAGACGCGGCGCGCGCTGAACTGGCCGAGGCGATCCGGGCCGAGGCAGCGGTCGGGACGCGACAGGTCGACATCGTGGCGGCCACCGGCTACTCGCGCGAGCGCATCCGGCAGATCATCCGGGACGGGGAGGAGTGACCGCCTCGGCCCCGGCCCCCGGCCAGCTGTGAGGTCAGGCCATCGGTTTCCCGCCAACCGTTGAGCCGGGTCAACACCGGACGCCGGTGACGGCGTCTTGAGGATGTGACCTTCGAGGAGTACGTCGGCAGCCGCGGCCCGGCCCTGTTGCGCCTGGCCCGGCTGCTCACCGGCGACGAGCACCGGGCCGAGGACCTCACCCAGGACGTGCTGGCCCGCGCGTACGTGCACTGGCGGAAGATCGCCGGGGCCGACCGCCCCGACGTCTACGTGCGCCGGATGCTGGTCAACGCCAACAACTCCTGGTGGCGCCGGCGGTCCAGCCGGGAGCTGGCCGTGCACACCTTCGCCGAGCGCGCCCAGCGGGGCGACCTCGGCGAGGAGGCGGCGGACCGGGACGAGATGTGGCGGCTGATCCACGCCCTGCCCGATCGGCAGCGCGCCGTGCTGGTGCTGCGCTACTACGAGGACCTGGACGACGCCACGATCGCCCAGATCCTCGACTGCTCGCCGGTCACCGTCCGTACCCACGCGATGCGGGCGCTCGCCCACCTTCGGGAGCGCTGCGGCGTTCCGACGACGAACGGGAGCCGGCCGTGACCGACCTCGACCAGCGGATCGCCTCGGTGCTGCGGGAGCGCGCCGAGGGGGAGATCGATTCCCATCGCCTGCTGCACCGCTCCCGGGCCCTCGGGCATCGCCGGCAGCTGCGCCGCCGGGCCGCCGCCGGCACCGCCCTGGCCCTGGTCGGGGTCCTCGGCTTCGTCGGGGTTGCCGGCACGGACCTCGGCGGCCTCTCCGGACGGCTGCCGTGGACCGCAGCCTCGCCGACCGTCGTCGCCGCGCCGGTGCCGCCGCGCGCCGACGGGGTGCCGGGCGCGGCACAGCGTCCCGAGCTGGTCGGGACCGACCCGACCGTGCTGCACCTCGCCGTCGATCCGGCCGCGGCCCGCTACCTGGGCTGGGGCGTCAACGTCATGGGCGTCGAGTCGGTGCGGCTGGACACCCGGGACGGACGGGCCGTCACCGTGGA
This sequence comes from Micromonospora globispora, assembly GCF_003857015.1. GTDB lineage: Bacteria > Actinomycetota > Actinomycetes > Mycobacteriales > Micromonosporaceae > Micromonospora > Micromonospora globispora. The sequence goes on from NZ_QGGF01000229.1 coordinate 8,623, forward strand.
GCTGGCCCGCTCGCCCGAGCTCTTCCAGGGACTCCGCGTGGAAGGGCTCGACGTCAACGTGCGGGAGGCCGCCCGGCCGGTGTTCGACGGGAGCGTCCGCAGCGTCCCCGGCGATCTCACCACCGGCGGCCTGATGACCTGGTGGCAGCCCGCACCCGGCCTCTACGCTCGGGCCGCTGTGCTCGGCCAGGACCGGGCGGTGCTGGCCCGGGCCGTCGCGGCCGTCCGGTTCGACCAGGCCCGCCGCTGCGCCGCGCCGGTGCGGCTCACCAGCCTGCCCGAGGGGGTCCGACTGGGCGGCTGCTCGGTGGACGTCACCTCCTTCCCGGCGACCGTCAACGTCGACCTCATGCTCTACCGGGGGAGCACCGGAACAATGTCGGTCCGCTACCGGTACGCCAACCAGATCGCCGGCCTGCGCAGCGACAGCAACCGGACGGTCGGCGGCCGGCCCGCCTACCGCTACCCACAGGAGGACACCCTCGAGCTGCTCGGCATCCCGAAGACGCACCTCACCGCCGAGTTCGGCTGGCCCGGAAAGGGGTTCACCGAGGCCGACGCGACGACCGTGCTGGCCGGGGCGACGGTGGCGAAGGACCCGGGCCGCGTGGAAACCTGGCACTGACGGGAGGGCTGCCCGCCGGACACGCCCGACTCCGGCCGGTCCGGCCGGCGGCCCGTACGCTTGGTGACCGTGAGCCCCCGTCGCAACCGCCCCCGCCGGGACGAGACCACGCAGCTGGATTCCGAGCGGGTACGCCAGGGCGTGCCGACCGTCCAGCAGTGGCGCGACGGCGACTGGCAGGTACGCGGGATCAGCGGCGGGGCGTCGGTCAAGACGTACCGCTGTCCGGGCTGCGACCAGGAGATCCGCCCCGGGGTGGCGCACCTGGTGGCGTGGCCGGCGGACGACCGGGGCGACCTGACCGACCGGCGGCACTGGCACAGCGGCTGCTGGCGGGCCCGGGACCGGCGCGGTCCGATCGTCCAGCGCGGCCGCAGCGCCCCCCGCTACGGCTGAGCGATCTGGATCACGCTGTTTCCGCCCCGCCGAGCGGGGCCGGCGGTGGCGCGCAAGACTGGGACGGTGAGCACACCGATCCGTGCGTCCTCCATCCTGCCCGGGCGCCGCGAGGACATCGAGCTGCACACCGCCGACGGTCTGCGCCTGGTCGGTGAGCTGGCCCTGCCGCTGGACCGGGAGCCGGCCGCCACGCTGGTCTGCCTGCACCCGCTGCCCACCCACGGCGGGATGATGGACAGCCACGTGTTCCGCAAGGCCGCCTGGCGGCTGCCCGCGCTGGCCGATCTGGCCGTGCTCCGGTTCAACACCCGGGGCACCAGCAGCGTGCGGGGCACCAGCGAGGGCGCCTTCGACAACGCGGTGGGCGAACGCTTCGACGTGGCCGCCGCCATCGAGCACGCCGAGTTCCACGAGCTGCCGAACATCTGGCTGGTCGGTTGGTCGTTCGGCACCGACCTGGTGCTCAAGTACGGCTGCGACCCGGCGGTCGCCGGCGCGATCCTGCTCTCCCCGCCGCTGCGCTACTCCGCGCCGGAGGACCTCGCGGTCTGGGCGGAGTCGGGCAAGCCGCTGGTCGCCCTGGTGCCGGAGTTCGACGACTACCTGCGGCCGGAGGAGGCCCGGGAGCGGTTCGCCGCGGTGCCGCAGGCCGAGGTGCTCGGGGTACCGGGCGCGAAGCACCTGTGGGTCGGCGACGCGGAGACCGTGCTCGACGAGATCGTCCGGCGGGTCAACCCGGCGGTGCCGACGCCCCTGCCGACCACCTGGGACGGCCCGGTGGAGACCGGCGACGTCAGCGCGTACGCGGACCGGACCGTGGCCTCCTTCGCGGACACCCCGGTCCCCGGCCCGGAGCAGCGCCGGGCCGGCTGACGGTCAGCGGGACTCCTGTCGGGGGAGGACCACCTCGCGGAGGATGAGCTGGAGGGCGGCGACCGTCGGGATCGCGATCAGCGCCCCGACCACCCCCATCAGCGACACCCCGAGCAGCGCGGCGAGCAGCGCGGCGACCTCGTTGACCGCCACCGACCGGCGCATGATCTTCGGGTAGATGAGGTAGTTCTCCACCTGCTGGTAGATCACGAAGAAGGCCAGGCAGGCGATGCCGACCGGCAGGTCGGTGGCGAACCCGACGAGGGCCACGATGACCGCGCCCAGGGTGGCCCCGATCTGCGGGATCAGGTCGGTCACCGCGACCACCACGGCCAGCGCGAACGGGTACGGCAGCCGCACCGCGAGGGCGAAGACGAAGGTGCTCGCTCCGGCCAGCACCGCGATGGTGAGCGCCCCGACCATGTACGCGCCGACCTTCGTCAGGATCTCGTCTCCGATCAGCTGCACCCGTTCCCGGCGCGAGCGGGGCACCAGCGCGTACCCGAGGCTCCGCAGCTTGTCGAAGTAGGCCAGGAAGTAGATGGTCAGCACCAGCACGGTGAGCATCCGGAAGATGGTGCCGAAGATCAGTTGGGCGCCGCCGAGCACGCCGCCGAGGGCTCGGGCCAGATTGTCCGCGCTCGCGGCCGACCGCATCCGGTCCACGAGGCCGTACCGCTCGACCAGGTCGTTGACCGTCGGGTTGCGGCGCAGCTCCTCGACGTAGTGGGGTAGCTGGTCGACGAACTCCCCGGACTGGCTCACCACCGGCGGCACCAGCGCCAGCACACCACCGACGATGAGCAGCACCACGGTCAGCGCGACCACCGCCACCGCCAGTCCGTGCGACAACCCCCAGCCGCGCAGCCGGACCACCGCCGGGTGCAGGCCCACGGCGAGGAAGAGCGCGATGACCACCAGCACGAGGATGCCGGCGGCGTTGCGCAGGCCCAGGAAGACCGCGTACGCCAGGAGCACGCCGAGCGCCCCGGTGAAGCCGACCAGAAAGCTGCTGCGCCGCAGCGGCCTCCCCGGCGTGCCGAACCGTCCACTGGGCTCGAACTCGGTGGGATCCGACTCGTCCGCAGGGGCGGCTGCCACGCTGGTCGTGCCGGTGCCGTCGGGACGACCCGACGGGCGGCCGGCCCGCCCGGTCGCCGGTGCGACGGCATCGGCCCGTCGGGGCGTCGGAACAGCCGGATCGCCGCTCGTCGTGGAGCTGCCGGCGTCCGTGGGACGCTCGGCGCTGCGCTCCGCCGGGTCGGTCGAGTCGTCCGCTGGACGCAGCGCGTCGAGGGGGTGGTCGTCCTCGGGGCGCAGCGCGTCCAGCGGGTGGTCGTCGTCCTGCGGTCGGGCGCTGCCCGACGGCCCGTCCTGCGACACCCGACCTCCCCGGATCCCGCTCCGGCGGACGCGGCCGGAGACGCCTCAGGGACCGTACGGCAAACCGACCGCCGCCGGCATGCCGTCAGCCCCTGCCCGGCAGGTTAGCGGCCGGGGAGTGCCGCGGCCAGCCCTCGACGGCGCGGCCCGGGCGTGGGGAGTGGCGGCTCCGGCGCCCGGGAGTCGGGAGTGCCGGCCTGGCCCGGGCTTGGGGTTTGCCGGCCTGGCCCGGGCGTTGGCAGTGGCGGCCCGGCCCGGGCGTGGGGAGTGCCGACTCCCGCGAAGGACGCCGGACCCGGGTCAGTCGGGCTCGACGGTGACGGTGCTCGGCTTGGCGGTGCGCTCGTCGGTGGTCGGCTTGGTCGGCCGCTTGCCGCTCTCGCCGGTGCTGGTGATCTTCGTCGGGGTGGCGCCCCGGCCGCCCTCACCGGGCACCGCAGCCACGGTGGGCTCGCCGTCCACCCCGGCGCTGGCCTCGCCGCCGTCCACCGTGGTCACCGTCTCGGCCACCGGACGGGCCTTCGCCTCCCCGGCGTCGCCGGTCGCCTCCCTGGTCCCGGCCGGAGCCGTCTCCTTGCCCGCAACCGGTTCCTTCGTCCCGGCCTGGGCGGTGCCCTTGGCGGCGACCGGCTCCTTGGGATTGGCCGGCGCCTTGCCGTTGGCCACGGCGGCCGCCGTGCCCTTTGCCGGCGCGGTGGGGCCGGACCCGTTGGGGCCCGGCTTGTCGGCCAGCCGGCCCGGGGCGACCGGGGTGGCCGCGAGGCCGGCCGCCGTCTTCCCCGGGCCCCCCTGGAGCTGGAGCTCGGCCAGCCGCCGCTGGAGCTCGTCGGACTCCTGACGGGACTTCCAGGTCTCCTGGCGCAGGTCGGCCAGCTCCTGCTGGGCCTGCGCGATCTCCAGCATCACCTGGGCGAGCTGCTGCCGGCCGGCCGCGACCTCCTGCTGGGTGGCAGCGAGGTGCTGCTGGGTGGTCGCCAGGTGCTGCTGGGTCGTCGCCGCGTACTCCTCGAACTGACGCCGGGAGGCCGCGACGTGCTCGTCGGCCTTGCGGCGCTTGTCGGCGGCCTCCGCCTCGGCCCGGCGCAGCAGCTCGGTGGTCTCGTCCTCGGCCTGGCGGCGCAGGGTGAGCGCGTCCTGCTCGGCGCTCCGGCGGATCTCGGCCGCGCCCTTCTCGATCTCGTCGCGCCGGGCCGTGTACGCCTTCTCCAGCTCGGTCTGCCGGGCCTTGTGCTGCCGGTCCAGCTCGTCGCGGCGCTTGGCGTGCTCCTGCTCGGCGGCGGCCTGGCGCTGGGCGAACTCCTTGTCGACCGCTTCCCGCCGGGAGTTGACCTCCTTCTCCACCCCGGCTCGCCAGGCGCCCAGCTCCTGCTGCGTCTGCGCCCGGGCCTGCTGCACGTACGCCTCGGTCTCGGTCCGCATCCGCTGGACGTACGCCTCGACCTCGGCCCGGTTGCGCTTGGCGGCCTCGGCGGCCTCGGTGGTCAGCCGGTGCGCCTCCTGCCGGGCCCGGCCGCGGGTCGCCTTCGCCGCCTCCTCCGCGTCGTCGACGATCTGCTTGGCCTCCTGCAGCGCCTTGGCGTGGGTGGCCCGGCTCGCCTCGGTCGCGTTGTCGGTGAGCCGCTTGGCCTCCTGCTGGGCCTTGGCGTGCACCTCCTTGGCCGCGTCGCGCAGCTGGGTGGCCTCCTGCTGGGCCTTGGCCAGCGCCGCCTTGGCCGTCTCCCGGAGCTTCGTCGCCTCCTGCTGGGCGCGGGTGTGGATCTCCTTGGCGGTGTCCCGGAGCTGGGTCGCCTCCTGCTGGGCCTTCGCCAGCGCCTCCTGGGCGCGCTTGCGCAGGGCGGCGACCTCGTCGTCTGCGCTCCTACGCAGCGCGGCGACCTCGTCGTTGGTGGTCTTGCGCAGCGTGGCGACCTCGTCCTTGGCGGTCTTCCGCAGCTTCTCCGCCTCGTCCTTGGCCGCCTTGAGCGCGGCCTGCCCCTCGGCCTTGCGGGCGGCGCTCTGCCGTTCCTCGTCGGCCCGCCGGGCGGACAGGGCGATGTCGAAGTCCTTGAGGGCCTGGGCGGCCTGCTCGCGGGCCTCCTCGATGATGTGTTCGGCGGCCGCGCGGCGCGCCTCGATCTCCTCGTTGGCGGAGGCGACGATGTCGTCCGCCTGCTCCTCGGCGAGGGTGAGGATCTGCTCGACCCGGGGACCGAGATGGCGGAACGAGGCCCGGTCCACGACGCCGATCTCTTTGCGCACCTGGGCGAGGTCGCGTTGCAGCACCTCGACCTGGCCGGCCAGCTTGTGGATCTGCGTGTACGCCTGCTCCCGCTCGGCCGTCAGGGTCGCGATCTCGTGCTCCGCGCGAGCGACGTACCGGTCGACCTGTCGTTTCGCGTAGCCCTTCAGAGCGGACTCGAAGCTCGGCTCCGTGGCCACGTCCCCGCTGAGGGCGAACAGTTCCTCGCCGTGCGACATGCCCCCATCCTCACACGCAACCGGCTCTCCTGGGGCGATACGGACGCCCCTGATGGGAGCTACTTCACGCCGGTGACGGAACGGACGGGAAATGCATGATGGCGCGGGGCGGCACCGGTCACCCGGTGTCACCCCGCGCCGTGGATCATGCCCCGATGCGGGTGGTGCTCAGCTGGTCGACTCGGCGGTGACCCGCCCCTCGGCGCTCTCGGCCTTGGCCGGCTCCGGCTTGGCCGCCGGCACGCCCGGCACGATGCCGGCGAGACCGGAGAGCATCTGCCCGAGCTGGGAGGTGACGGCGTCCTTCTGCCGGGTGAGGTCCTCGACCTCGCGGCGGGCCGCCTGGGTGGTCAGCTCCGCCTCGGTGCGGGCCTCGCTGAGCAGGCGCTGCGCCTCGGCCTTCGCCTCGCCCAGCGTCTTCTCGGCGAGCGCCTTGGCCTTCTCGACCGTCTCGCTGGCGGTGCGCTCGGACTCGACCCGGCGCGTCTCGGCGCGCTGCTCGATCTCCTTGGCCCGCTCCTGCGCGGCCCGGGCCCGCTGCTCGGCCTCGCTGACCAGCTTCTGGGTCTGCGCGACCTGGGCGGCGTGCCGCTCCGACTCCTCGCGCTCGGCCTTCTCCCGCCGCTCCGCGAGCTGCAGCTCCAGGGCCTGCAGGTCCTTGTCGCGCTTGTCCCGCGCGTCGGTGAGCAGCTTGGTCGCCTCGGCGCGCTTCTCCTCGGCCTCCCGCGCGGCCTTCGCCCGCTGCTGGGTGATCTCCCGCTCGGCGGTGGCCCGCAGGGTGGCGACCTCACGCTCGACGGTGGACTTCAGCTCGGCCACCTCGTGCGCGGTGACGGTCCGCAGCTGCTTGGTCTCCCGCTCGGCGTCGGCGCGCAGGGTGTCCGCCTCGCGGCGGGCCTGCACCCGGACCTCCGCGGCCTCCCGCTCGGCGGCGGTCCGGACGCTGCCGGCCTCCCGCTCCGCGGTGGCCTTCATCGCGGCGGCCTCGGCCCGGGCCTTGTCGGTGATCTCGCGGGCCTCGAGGCGGGCGGCGGAGAGGATGCCCTCCGACTCGCGCTTGGCCTCGTTGCGGTGGTCGTTGGCCTGCTCCTCGGCGAGCCGGAGGATCTGCTCGACCCGGGTGCCGAGACCCGAGAGGGTCGGCCGGCTGTTCTCCTCGAGCTGCTTGTTGGTGTCGGCCAGCTTCTGCTCGAGGGAACTCTGGCGCTGCTCGGCCTGGCGGAGCCGCCGCTGCGCGTCGTTCATCCGCTGCTCGGCCTCGGCCCGGGCCTGCTCGGACTGGGTCAGCGCGGCGGTCAGCCGACCGAGGAAGTCATCGACCTGGCCGGTGTTGTAACCGCGCAGGCCAACAGTGAAATCGGGCTGGGAGTTCGCGTTATCGAAGAACGCAAGGGGGGACTGCTGCTGGGGCATTGGGACATACTCGCAGACGCCCCAGGGTGCTTCGCAAGAGCGGTACGGACCTTTCGTGTCCTCATTACATGGTCAACTCCGCCCGGCCGCCGGGACCCGGACCAAACGGCGATCTTGGCAGGTCCCGGGCGGGTCGGGCGTCACCCGAGGTGACCACGAAAAGGGCCGCGGGACGATGCCCGCGACCCTTTGTCAGCCGTACGTCGGTATCACGCGAATGGGGGTCCGACGCCCCGTCTCGAAAGGCAATCGCCGGTCGCCGCAAAGGCCATCCCGGCTTCACCCGGACGGCTCAGTGGCCGCGGAACCGGTTGATCGCCCTTTCGTGCCGGGCCCGCAGCTCGGTGTCCCGGACGCCGAGTCCGTCGCTCGGCGCCAGGCAGCGCACCCCGACCTTGCCCTGGTGCGCGTTGCGGTGCACCTCGTACGCCGCCTGGCCGGTCTGCTCCAGCGGGTACGTCCTCGACACCGTCGGGTGCACCTTGCCGAGCGCGACGAGGCGGTTGGCCTGCCACGCCTCGTGGTAGTTGGCGAAGTGGCTGCCGACGATCCGCTTGAGGTGCATCCAGAGGTAGCGGTTGTCGTACTGGTGCTGGTAGCCGCTGGTGGAGGCGCAGGTGACGATGGTGCCGCCGCGCTTGGCCACGAAGACGCTGGCGCCGAAGGTCTCCCGGCCGGGGTGCTCGAAGACGATGTCCGGGTCCTCGCCGCCGGTCAGCTGCCGGATCCGCTCACCGAACCGGCGCCACTCGTCCTGGTCCTGGGTCTCCTCGTCCTTCCAGAACCGGAAGCCCTCGGCGGCCCGGTCGATGACCAGCTCGGCGCCCATCGACCGGCACAGCTCGGCCTTCTCCGGTGAGGAGACCACGCAGACCGGGATTGCGCCGCCGTTGAGGGCCATCTGGGTGGCGTAGCTGCCCAGGCCGCCGGAGGCGCCCCAGATCAGCACCACGTCCCCCTGCTTCATGTTGGCCCCGTGGTGCGAGACCAGCTGCCGGTACGCGGTGGAGTTGACCAGCCCGGGGCTGGCCGCCTCTTCCCAGGTCAGGTGGCGCGGCTTCGGCATCAGCTGGTTGGCCTTGACCACGGCCAGCTCGGCGAGGCCGCCGAAGTTGGTCTCGAAGCCCCAGATCCGCTGCTGCGGGTCGAGCATGGTGTCGTCGTGGCCGGCCGCGTCCTCCAGCTCCACCGACAGGCAGTGGGCGACCACCTCGTCGCCGGTCTTCCAGCGGGTCACGCCCGGGCCGGTGCGCAGGACCACGCCGGCCGCGTCCGAGCCCACGACGTGGTACGGCAGGTCGTGGCGGCGGGTCAGCTCGGAGAGCCGGCCGTAGCGCTGGAGGAACTTGAACGTCGGCAGCGGCTCGAAGATGCTGGTCCAGACGGTGTTGTAGTTGATCGCGCTGGCCATCACCGCGACCAGCGCCTCGCCCGGGGCGAGTTCCGGGGTGGGCACCTCCTGCAGGTGCAGCGCCTTGCGCGGGTCCTTGTCCCGGGTGGCCATGCCGTCGAACATCCGGGTGTCCTCGGCCCGGACCACCATGCCCCGGTAGGTCTCGGGTACCGGCAGGCCGGCCAGGCCGGCGAGCTCCCGCTCCGGCTGCGCGGAGCCCTCCGCCGCCATGATCGCTTCGAGGATGTCCTGCACGGTGACCTCCCGTTCGTCCGCACCCACACCGGGGCAGGGGTGCTGCCATCGTCGGCGCCGGTGCGACCGACCGCCATGTCGGCAATCGACACATCCGGCACCGGTCGCGCTCCTGTGCTGCCGGACGTTACTGAACGGTAGCTAGGGCCGGAACCCCTGTGTGAAAAACTGCATCCGCCGATGCGTGGAGGTGTTCATGGGAACGCGGAATCGCGCATCGCCGCTCTCCCATCCCATGAATTGCCGCCGGCCCGGAACGGGATGCGCCAGGTCGTGGGGTCCTGGAGCCCGACCCCACGACCTGGCGCAGGCTCGCCGGGCGGCTCGGCTCAGTGGCCGGATGCCGCCGGCTCGACCAGCTCGACCAGGACGCCGCCGGCGTCCTTCGGGTGCACGAAGTTGATCCGGGAGTCGGCGGTGCCGCGCTTCGGGGCCTCGTAGAGCAGCCGGACGCCCCGCTCGCGCAGCGCCGCGCAGGCCGCGTCGATGTCCGTCACCGTGTACGCGACCTGCTGCACGCCGGGCCCGTTACGGTCCAGGAACTTCGCGATCGTCGACTCGGGCGACAGCGGGGCGAGCAGCTGCACGCAGCCGCCCTCGGTGGTCGGGCCGACGGCCAGCATCGCCTCGCGTACGCCCTGCTCGGCGTTGGTCTCGGTGTGCACGCAGCGCATCCCGAAGGTGCGCTGGTAGAAGTCGATCGCGGCGTCCAGGTCGGCCACGGCGATCCCGACGTGGTCGATCCGGCGCAGCCCGATGTCTGTGACGTAGTCCGCAGCGGGCTCGAGGGAGGAGTTCTCTGCCATGGCGCTAGTCTGACCGAACAATCGTTAAGGCGTACAGGTCGGCACCCCCCCTCGGAGGCAGGCAATGGCTTCGGTGATCGTCAGCGGCGCGCGGACCCCGATGGGGCGCCTGCTCGGCAACCTCAAGGACCTCCCGGCGACGAAGCTCGGCGGCGTCGCGATCAAGGCCGCGCTGGAGCGCGCCGGCGTCGCTCCCGAGCAGGTCCAGTACGTGATCATGGGTCAGGTGCTCCAGGCCGGCACCGGTCAGATCCCGGCCCGCCAGGCGGCGGTCGAGGCGGGCATCCCGATGTCCACCCCGGCGCTGACCATCAACAAGGTCTGCCTCTCCGGCCTCGACGCCATCGCCCTCGCCGACCAGCTCATCCGGGCCGGCGAGTTCGACATCGTGGTGGCCGGCGGCATGGAGTCGATGACCAACGCCCCGCACCTCCTGCTCGGCCAGCGCACCGGCTACAAGTACGGCGACGTGACGATCAAGGACCACATGGCCCTCGACGGGCTCACCGACGCCTGGGACTGCTGCTCGATGGGCGAATCGACCGAGCGGCACGGCACCCGGCACGGCATCAGCCGCGAGGAGCAGGACGCCTTCGCCGCGGCCAGCCACCAGCGGGCCGCCGCCGCGCAGAAGAACGGCCACTTCGCCGACGAGATCACCCCGGTGAACATTCCGCAGCGCAAGGGCGACCCGCTGGTGATCAGCGAGGACGAGGGCATTCGGCCGGACACCACCGCCGAGTCGCTCGGCAAGCTCCGCCCGGCCTTCACCAAGGACGGCACCATCACCGCCGGCAGCTCCTCGCCGATCTCCGACGGCGCTGCCGCGGTGGTCGTGATGAGCAAGGCCAAGGCCAAGGAGCTGGGGCTGACCTGGCTCGCCGAGATCGGCGCGCACGGCAACGTGGCCGGCCCGGACAACTCCCTGCACTCGCAGCCGTCGAACGCCATCAACCACGCCCTGAAGAAGGCCGGTCTGGGCGTCGACGACCTCGACCTCATCGAGATCAACGAGGCGTTCGCCGCGGTCGGCATCCAGTCCATGCGCGATCTCGGCATCAGCGCGGACAAGGTCAACGTCAACGGCGGTGCGATCGCGCTCGGCCACCCGATCGGCATGTCCGGCGCCCGGCTGGTGCTCAGCCTGGCGCTGGAACTCAAGCGGCGCGGCGGCGGCACCGGCGCGGCGGCGCTCTGCGGTGGCGGTGGGCAGGGTGACGCGCTGATCATCCACGTTCCGAACGGTGGCGAGACCCAGCAGTGAGCGATGCCGTCGAGAACGCCCCGGTTGCGGCCGCCGGATCGGTGCGCCGCAGCCGGGACGTACCGATGCTGGTCGAGCGGGCCCGCGCGGGTGACCCGCGCGCGGTGGCCCGGCTGATCACCCTGGTCGAGTCGGGCGACGAGGTGCTGCCGCAGGTCGCGGCGGCGCTCGCCCCGTATGCCGGTCAGGCCCAGGTGGTGGGCCTGACCGGGTCGCCGGGCGTGGGGAAGTCGACCACCACCAACGAGCTGGTCCGGGCGCTGCGGGCGCGCGGTCACCGGGTCGGGGTGCTGGCGATCGACCCGTCCAGCCCGTTCACCGGCGGCGCGATCCTCGGCGACCGGGTCCGGATGCAGGACCACGCCACCGACCCGGGCGTCTACATCCGCTCGATGTCCAGCCGGGGCCACCTCGGCGGCCTCTCCGCGGCGACCCCGCAGGCGGTGCGGGTGCTGGAGGGCGCAGGCTGCGACGTGGTGCTGGTGGAGACGGTCGGCGTGGGGCAGGCCGAGGTGGAGGTCGCCTCGCTGGCCGACACCACGCTGGTGCTGCTCGCGCCCGGCATGGGTGACGCGATCCAGGCGGTCAAGGCCGGCATCCTGGAGATCGCCGACATCTTCGTGGTCAACAAGGCCGACCGGGACGGCGCCGACGCCACCGTCCGCGACATCCAGGGCATGATCGCCCTGGGCGAGCGCGGACCGGGGGAGTGGCGGCCGCAGGTGGTGCGGGCGATCGCGGCCCGCGGCGAGGGGATCGACGACATCGCCGCCGCGATCGACAAGCACCGCGGCTGGCTGGAGAAGCACGGCGAGCTGCAGCGCCGCCGGGAGGCCCGGGCCGCCGCCGAGATCGAGGCCATCGCGCTCGGCGTCCTCCGCGACCGGATCGGCTCACTGCGCGACGGTACGGAGCTGCCGACGCTCGCCGCCAAGGTGGCCGAGGGCGCGATCGACCCGTACGCGGCCGCCGACGAACTGCTCGCCCAGCTCGGCTCCTGACCGGCTGCCCCCAGCTGGGGTTGACCGATCGGCCCTGGGGGCACACTGCCACCGACGATCCCGGACGGCGGGCGGTGGCGGCATGGGAGCGGACGACGGCACGGTGGGCCGGGACCGGCCGCCGACGACCTCCCGCTGGTCCGGCCGGCGGCTGCCGCGGTCGGCGCTCCCGGGGACGGTCTTCTTCGCCGTCGCGGCGCCGTGTGGGCTGATCGCCGCGATCGGCGGGGTGGTGGAGCGCGACTTGGTGCTCTTCGTCGGGGGTGCCGTCATCGCCCTCCTCTTCGGCTCCCTGCTCGGGCTCCTCGTGGTCGCGTCGTCCCGGGGCTCCGGCGCAGCACCGACGTTGGCACAATCACCGGGCGGCACCTCGGGGGTGCGGTTCGGTTACTCGACCATCGCGTACTTCTGGTTCACCACGGTGCTGGTGATGTGCGTCGTGGTCGGGCTCATCGTCGCGGTGGCGACGGGGACGTCGGGCAGCGTATTCGGCGGGGTGGTCGGCGTCGTGTTTGCCGGCATGGCGGTGCTGCTCGCCTGGTATCTGGTGGCCCTGCTCCGGCTCGCCCCCGGTGAGCTGCTGCTGTCCCCGGCCGGCATCGCCCACCGCGGCCTGACCAGCCTGTACTCGGTCCCGTGGTCCGCCGTTCAGGCGGTCGAGGCGTGGCGGCTGGGCACCTCGGTGATCGTGGTGAAGGCGGATCCGTCGCCGGAGAGCGTGGTGCGCCGCTACACCGGCCGGTTCGACACCGGGGAGCTGAGGTTCCTGCCCTTCCTGCTCGTCCGCACCTACTGGCTGGCCGCCGACCGGGAAGCGGTGCTGTCCGCGCTGGCCTTCTACCACGCCCATCCCGAGCTGCGGGGCGAGCTGGCAACCCCCGAGGCGGTGCGGCGGATCGCCGAGGGGCGGACCGGGTCCTGACCCGTCCACTCCGGACCCTCTCCGGCTAGTACGCTCTCACCGCCTCGCGGGCGGCGTGAGGCGCTACGAGTGGCGGGGAGACCATGGACGAGGCGACGCAGGAGCTGTCGGTGACGCCGGACGCGGTGGCGGGCGGCACGACACAGGTCTCCGACGAGGTGGTGGAGAAGATCGCGGTGGCCGCCGCCCGGTCCGTGCCCGGGGTCTCCGAGCTCGGCGGGGACGTGGCGCGGTTCTTCAACGCCGTGCTCGACAAGGTCGGACTGGACCAGGTCGGCGACGCCCGGCGGGGCTGCTCGGCGCACGTCACGAACGGCGCGGCGGTGGTCAACCTGGTGCTGGTGATCGAGGGCGGCCGGCCGGTATCCGAGGTGACCGACGCGGTCCGCTCGGCGGTGACCTCGGCGGTCGAGGCGTACGGGCTGCGGGTCGACGAGATCAACATCCGGGTGGACGACGTGGCCCTCGCCGGTCCGGCGGTGCCGTCGACGTGAGTCAGGTTACCGGCCGGTACGAACTTCCTTAGCGATCGTTCAGGCACCCGTTCTACACTCGGTCTTCAGTCGAGGACTCGAGGAGGAGCTCCGCGGATGAACGCCGACGAGATCGCCGCCGGACGGGCGCGCTGGCAGGCCCGCTACGACGCCGCACGCAAGCGGGACGCGGACTTCACCACGCTCTCCGGGATGACCGTGGACCCGGTGTACGGGCCGCCGGAGGGCACCGCGTACCCGGGCTTCGAGCGGATCGGCTGGCCGGGCGAGTTCCCGTACACCCGCGGGCTCTACCCGACCGGCTACCGCGGGCGGACCTGGACCATCCGGCAGTTCGCCGGCTTCGGTAACGCCCAGCAGACCAACGAGCGCTACAAGATGATCCTCGGCGCCGGTGGCGGCGGGCTCTCCGTCGCCTTCGACATGCCGACGCTGATGGGCCGCGACTCGGATGACCCGCAGTCGCTCGGCGAGGTCGGGCACTGCGGCGTGGCCATCGACTCGGCCGCCGACATGGAGGTGCTCTTCGACGGCATCGACCTGGCCGGCGTGACCACCTCGATGACCATCTCCGGCCCGGCCGTCCCGGTCTTCTGCATGTACCTGGTGGCCGCCGAGCGGCAGGGCGCCGACGTGTCCACGCTGGACGGGACGCTGCAGACCGACATCTTCAAGGAGTACATCGCGCAGAAGGAGTGGCTCTTCGACCCCGAGCCGCACCTGCGCCTCATCGGCGACCTGATGGAGTACTGCGCCCGGGAGATCGCGCGCTACAAGCCGCTCTCCGTCTCCGGGTACCACATCCGGGAGGCCGGCTCGACGGCCGCGCAGGAGCTGGCGTACACCCTGGCCGACGGGTTCGGCTACGTCGAGCTCGGCCTCTCCCGCGGCCTGGACGTCAACGTCTTCGCCCCGGGCCTGAGCTTCTTCTTCGACTCCCACGTGGACTTCTTCGAGGAGATCGCCAAGTTCCGGGCCGCCCGCCGGATCTGGGCCCGCTGGCTGCGGGACGTCTACGGCGCCACCAGCGAGAAGGCCCTCTGGCTGCGGTTCCACACGCAGACCGCCGGGGTGTCGCTGACCGCCCAGCAGCCGGTCAACAACGTGGTCCGGACCGCGGTGGAGGCGCTCGCGGCGGTGCTCGGCGGCACCAACTCGCTGCACACCAACGCCCTGGACGAGACCTTGGCGCTGCCCACCGACGAGTCGGCCGAGATCGCCCTGCGGACCCAGCAGGTGCTGATGGAGGAGACCGGGGTGACCAACGTGGCCGACCCGCTCGGCGGCTCGTGGTACGTCGAGGCGCTCACCGACAAGATCGAGGCCGAGGCGGAGGAGATCTTCGCCCGGATCAGGCAGCTCGGCGGCGAGGGGCCGCACAAGATCGGGCCGATGACCTCGGGCATCCTGCGCGGCATCGAGGACGGCTGGTTCACCGGCCACATCGCCGAGTCGGCCTTCGTCTACCAGCAGGCGCTGGAGAAGGGCGAGAAGAAGATCGTCGGGGTGAACTGCCACACCGGCACGGTCGCCAAGGACCTGGAGATCCTGCGCATCTCGCACGAGGTGGAGCTGGAGCAGCGCCGGGTGCTCGCCGAGCGCAAGTCCGCCCGGGACGAGGCCGCGGTGAAGGCCGCCGTCGACCGCATGATCGAGGTCAGCCGTACCGGCGAGAACATGATTTCGGCCATGCTGGACGCGGTCCGCGCCGAGGCCACCCTCGGCGAGATCTGCGACGCCCTCCGCGCCGAGTGGGGCATCTACCGCGAACCCGCCCGCTTCTAACCCGTCCCCCGCACCCCGCGATCTTGCACTTTTGGTGGGTACGAAGCCCCGCGAAAGGTGCAAAGGGCCAACCCGAAGTGCAAGATCGCGGAAGAGGGTCGGGGCGGCGGGGGGACGGGGAG
>NZ_QGGF01000620.1 GCF_003857015.1 Micromonospora globispora
GGCCCGATCGGCGGCCCGCCGGTACGCGACCAGCGCGAGCAGCGCGGCGGCCGCGAGCAGCACCGGGTAGAGCAGGCCGAACCACTGCTGCCAGCGGGCGCAGCCGGCCGGCGGGCAGAGGCCGGTGGCCAGCGGGACCCCCTCCAGCAGCCCGCCGTACACCCGGTCCGACCAGGGCGGTACCGGCCCGGGTTTGGTACTGATCTCGCGGAGCACCGACAGCGAGTTCTGACCGTCCGGGGCGAGCAGGTTGTCCTTGATCATCGGGGCCACCCCGAGCAGGAACCCGACCACCAGCAGCACCCCCGGCCAGCCCACCAGGTCCCGGGGTGCCGCCCAGACCAGCAGCACCCCGGCCACCGCCAGGTACGGCACGATCAGCCAGTCCGACCAGAGCGCCACCCCGGCGAGCAGCCCGAACAGGCCCGTGGCCAGCCACCGGTGCCGGACCCGCCGCTCGCCCAGCGCCACCGCGATCAGCAGCATCGCCACCACCGCCGGCTTCACCTCGGGCCGCCCGCCGACCGCGGTGAGCTGGTCCCGGACCACCCGCTCGGAGCCGAGCGCCAGCAGCCCGACGACGAAGGTGGCGAACCAGGGGGAGCAGAGCCGGCGGGTCAGCCGGTACATCAGCCAGAGGAAGAGCGCGTAGAGCACCAGCAGCGGCAGCCGCAGCGCCGGCCAGCTCGGCCCGGCCAGCCCGATCAGGGGAGCGGCGAGGTAGGACTCCAGCATGCCCATGTAGTGCTGGCCGTAGAGGAAGACCGGGCGGTCCCGGCCGGCGGCGATGTGCATCGCGGCCAGCCCGAACGTGGCCTCGTCGCTGTTCGAGGCGGGGAGGGTCAGCAGGATCAGTACCAGGCGGTAGCCGACGCCGGCGAGCCCGAGCAGCAGCGCGACGAGCGCCGGCCGGTCGAGCGCCGGGCGCCACCGCCCCGGGTGCTGCTCTGCTGTCGACACGACACCAACGCCCCCGTCGTCGTCCCGACCGCAGTTTTTCACGCCGCCGGCCGACGGCGGGGAGGATCGGCCGAGCCGGTGGTCGGCCACTCGCGTGGCCGCTTCCGCCCAGGTGTGGCAGGGTGGCAGCGTGTCGTCACCCGTACCCGCCGGAGAACTCGCGATACCGCGGCTGCACCGGGCCGCGCGCTTCGAGGACGCCATCCACAAGATCGTCGCGAGTCGGTTGCAGCGCACCGGGTGGCAGCCCAACATCATCGCTTACGCCGGCTACGGCGCGCCCGGGTGGGCGCGCGTGCTCTGCCGGGTGCTCCTCAGCCGTCCCGACGTCCGACAGCGGGCCACCCCGGAGACGGTGCGCGGCTGGCGCAGCTTCGCCACCCTGCCCGCCAAGCATGTCACCGTGAACATCGAGGCCGGCGGCGTACGCCACGAGGCCACCGCCGACCGCAGCGGTTTCATCGACACCGTCATCGAGGCGGACTTCGCCCCCGGCTGGGCGTCCGTACGGCTCAGCGTGCCGGACGCCGAGCCGGTCGAGGCGCTGGTCCGCATCCTCGACCCGGACGTCCGGTTCGGCATCCTCTCCGACATCGACGACACGGTGATGGTCACCGCGCTGCCCCGACCGCTGCTCGCCGCGTGGAACACCTTCGTCCTCGACGAGCACGCCCGCGCCGCGGTGCCCGGCATGGCCGTGCTCTACGAGCGGCTGGCCACGGCCCACCCCGGCGCGCCGGTCTTCTACCTCTCCACCGGCGCGTGGAACGTCGCCCCGACGCTCACCCGGTTCCTCTCCCGGCACCTCTACCCGGCGGGGCCGCTGCTCCTCACCGACTGGGGGCCGACCGCGGACCGCTGGTTCCGCAGCGGCAGCGAGCACAAGCGGGCCACCCTGGCCCGGCTGGCCCGCGAGTTCCCGGACGTGAAGTGGCTGCTGATCGGCGACGACGGGCAGCACGATCCAGAGATCTACCGGGAGTTCGCCGCCGCCAACCCGGACAACGTGGCCGGGGTGGCCATCCGCCGGCTCTCACCGACCCAGTCGGTCCTCGCCGGCAGCCTGCCCGCGCCGGCGGGCCTCCCGTCCGCCGGGCCGGTGGGGCAGAAGTGGCTCTCCGCGCCGGACGGCGCCGGGCTGTGGAAGCTGCTGCGGGACGCGGGCCTGGTCTGACGTACGACCCGGCCCGCGCCCGCCGCGACCGTCCTAGTCGGTGCTCGACCCGCTGCCGGAGCTGACCGTGCCGCCCTCGGCGCCCGTGCCGGCGCCGGCCATGCCGTTGTCGCCCGTGCCGTCCTGCGGCATCCCGGCGTCCGCCGCGCCGTTGCCGGACTTCCCCGCGTCGTCCGTGCCCGCGCCCTGCTGGCCGTCGCCCGCGCCGCCGTTCTGCTGCTCTCCAGCGCCTGCTCGGCAAGTACGGCCTGCCGCACGGCGGGCACGTGCACGTCGACTTCGTGATGGGCGTCCCGGGCGGCATGCCGGGCACCGCCCAGACGCTGGTCGCCGCCCACCAGATGCTGC
>NZ_QGGF01000471.1 GCF_003857015.1 Micromonospora globispora
GCGCCGAGGGCGTCGACGTCGAGCGCGGCGAGCCGGGTCAGCGCGTCGGCGGGGGAGACCGGCCGCAGGTCGGTTCGGTGCATGACGTGGTGCCGGACCGCCCCGGCGAGGTCGACCACGCAGGCCGCCAGGTAGTCGACGTTGATCTCCAGCCCGAGTCCGGCCGGGCCGTCGCCGGCGAGCACGAGGCCGCGGGCGGGCCGGCCGGCTCCGGTACGTGGGGCGGGGTCGGCCTCGGTGACCAGCCGGCCGGCGATCAGATCGTCCACCACGGCGGAGACGGTGGCCCGGGTCAGCCCGGTGCGGGCGGCGATCTCGGCCCGGGAGGGCGGTCGGTCGGCGGCGGCGATCCGCCGGAGCACCACCGCGAGGTTCAGCTCGCGGAGGCTGCCCTGCCGGACGGCACCGGCCGTGCTGGCGCTGGTCACCCCTTGACACTGCCACATGCCGGTCATTTAATTCAACCATTGAACAAATTGCGGACGACACCACCGGAGGTCTGCCATGGCACCCCGTCCCACCCTCGCCGACAAGTTCTCCTTCGGTCTCTGGACGGTGGGCTGGCAGGCCCGTGACCCGTTCGGCGACGCCACCCGGCCCGAGCTGGACGCGGTGGAGGCGGTGCACCGCCTCGCCGAGCTCGGCGCGTACGGGATCACCTTCCACGACGACGACCTGGTCCCCTTCGGCGCGGACGCCGCCACCCGCGACGCCCACCTGACCCGGTTCCGCAAGGCCCTCGAGGAGACCGGCCTGGTCGTGCCGATGGTCACCACCAACCTCTTCACCCACCCGGTGTTCAAGGACGGCGGCTTCACCAGCAACGACCGCGACGTCCGGCGGTACGCGCTGCGCAAGGTGCTGCGCAACGTCGACCTCGCCGCCGAACTGGGTGCCCGCACCTTCGTGATGTGGGGCGGCCGGGAGGGCGCCGAGTACGACCTGGCCAAGGATGTCCGCTCGGCGCTGGACCGCTACCGGGAGGCCGTCGACCTGCTCTGCCAGTACGTCGTCGACCAGGGCTACGACCTGCGCTTCGCCATCGAGCCAAAGCCGAACGAGCCGCGCGGCGACATCCTGCTGCCCACCGTCGGGCACGCGCTCGCCTTCATCTCCACCCTGGCCCGTCCCGAGCTGGTCGGGCTCAACCCGGAGGTCGGCCACGAGCAGATGGCCGGGCTGAACTTCGCGCACGGCATCGCCCAGGCCCTCTGGCAGGGCAAGCTCTTCCACATCGACCTCAACGGCCAGCGCGGCATCAAGTACGACCAGGATCTGGTCTTCGGCCACGGTGACCTGCTCAACGCGTTCGCCCTGGTGGACCTGCTGGAGCACGGCGGCCCGAACGGCGGCCGCGCGTACGACGGTCCCCGGCACTTCGACTACAAGCCCTCCCGGACCGAGGACATGACCGGGGTGTGGGCCTCCGCCGAGGCGAACATGCGCACGTACCTGCTGCTCAAGGAGCGGGCCGCGGCGTTCCGGGCGGACCCGGAGGTGGCCGAGGCCCTCGCTGCCAGCAAGGTCACCGACCTGGCCACGCCGACGCTGAACCCGGGGGAGAGCTACGCCGACCTGCTCGCCGACCGCTCCGCGTTCGAGGAGTTCGACCCGGACGCCGCCGGGGCGAAGGGCTTCGGCTTCGTCCGGCTCAACCAGCTCGCCGTCGAGCACCTGCTCGGCGCGCGCTGAGGCGGGCCGCCATGCCGCTCGTCGCCGGGGTGGACTCGTCCACCCAGTCCTGCAAGGTCGTCGTCCGGGACGCGGAGACCGGCGCGCTGGTCCGGCAGGGCCGCGCGCCGCACCCGGACGGCACGGAGGTCGACCCGCAGGCGTGGTGGGACGCCCTGCGGGCGGCCGCCGACGCGGCCGGTGGGCTGGCCGACGTGGCGGCCGTCGCGGTCGGCGGCCAGCAGCACGGCATGGTCTGCCTGGACGAGGCGGGCCGGGTGGTCCGGCCCGCCCTGCTCTGGAACGACACCCGTTCCGCCGGAGCGGCCCGGGACCTGATCGCCGAGGCCGGTGGCGGGGAGGCCGGCCGCCGTTTCTGGGCCGAGGCGGTGGGCAGCGTGCCGGTGGCCAGCTTCACCGCCACCAAGCTGCGCTGGCTGGCCCGGCACGAGCCGGCGAACGCCGACCGGGTGGCCGCCGTCTGCCTGCCGCACGACTGGCTCACCTGGCGGCTGGCCGGTGCGCCCGGGCTGGACGCGCTGGTTACCGACCGGGGTGACGCCAGCGGCACCGGCTACTGGTCCCCGGCCACCGGCACGTACCGCCTCGACCTGCTGGAGATGGCGTTCGGCCGGACGCTGCGGCTGCCCACCGTGCTGGGGCCGGCCGAGTCGGCCGGCGTCCTCGACCCGGCCGTGCTCGGCGGCCGGTCGCCGGCCGGAAACGTGCTGCTCGGCCCGGGGAGCGGGGACAACGCCGCCGCCGCGCCCGGCGCCGGGGCCGG
>NZ_QGGF01000622.1 GCF_003857015.1 Micromonospora globispora
CCCTCACCCTCACCCCCTCTCCGCGATCTTGCAGTTGTGGTGGGGGCGCATGGGGCGAAAAGGCCCGTACCGGCAACCACGAGTGCAAGATCGCGGAAGCAAGGAGCGTGGCCTGATGCCGCAGGGGAAGCCGAGCCACGTGCCGGCCGACGGGTTGACGACGCGGCAGCGGCGGAACCGGCCGCTGCTGATCGTCCACACCGGGCAGATGAAGGGGAAGTCGACGGCGGCGTTCGGGCTGGCGTTGCGCGCCTGGACAGCGGGGCTGCCGATTGGGGTGTTCCAGTTCGTCAAGAGCGCCAAGTGGCGGGTTGGGGAGGAGAACGCCTTCCGCGCCCTCGGCGAGCTGCACGAGCGCACCGGTCAGGGCGCCCCGGTCGGCTGGCACAAGATGGGCGAGGGCTGGTCGTGGATTCAGCGCGGCGGGGAGACCGACCACGCCGCCGACGCCCGGGAGGGTTGGCGGCAGATCCAGCGGGACCTGGCCGCCGAGCGCTACGGCCTCTACGTCCTCGACGAGTTCACCTACCCGATGACGTGGGGCTGGGTCGACGTCGACGAGGTGGTCGACACCCTGGCGAACCGTCCCGGCTTCCAGCACGTCGTCATCACCGGCCGCAACGCCGACCCTCGACTCGTCCAGGCCGCCGACCTGGTTGCCGAGCTGACCAAGGTCAAGCACCCGATGGACGCCGGCCAGAAGGGCCAGAAGGGGATCGAGTGGTGACCGGCCCGGCCCGCCGTACCGACCAGCGGCGTCCCGACGGCCCGACCGCGCCGGCGCCGCCGTGGACGCTGCCACGCATCGTCGTCGCCGCCCCGGCCAGCGGGCACGGCAAGACCACGGTGGCCACCGGCCTGCTCGCGGCGCTGCGCCGCCGCGGCCTGACGGTCAGCCCGCACAAGGTCGGACCGGACTACATCGACCCCGGCTACCACGCGCTCGCCGCCGGCCGCCCCGGCCGCAACCTCGACCCCTGGCTGGTCGGCGAGGAGCGGATCGCACCGCTGCTGCGGCACGGCGCCAGCGTTCCCACGCCCGCCGACGTCGCGGTCGTCGAGGGGGTGATGGGGCTGCACGACGGCGCGGTCGGCCGCCGGGCGTACGCCTCGACCGCGCACGTCGCCCGGCTGATCGAGGCACCCGTGCTGCTGGTCCTCGACACCACCGCCCAGGGGCGCAGCGCCGCCGCGCTGGTGCTCGGCCTGCGTGCCTTCGACCCGGGCGTGCGGATCGGCGGGGTGATCCTCAACCGGGTCGGCTCGCCCCGGCACGAGACGCTGCTCCGCGACGCGCTCGCCGAGGTCGGCGTACCGGTGCACGGGGCGGTGACCCGGGCCGCCGAGGTGGGCGCCCCCGCACGTCACCTCGGGCTGGTGCCGGTCGCCGAGCGGGCCCCCGAGTCCCTGGCGATCGTCCACGCGCTCGCCGACCTGATCGAGTCCACGGTGGACCTGCCGGCGGTGCTCGACCTGGCGCGGTCCGCCCCGCCGCTGACCGTGCCGGCCTGGGACCCGGTCGCGGCCGTCGGCGGCCCGGCCGGTACCGACCGTCCGGTCGTCGCGATCGCCGGCGGTCCGGCCTTCACCTTCTCGTACGCCGAGACCGCCGAACTGCTCACCGCGGCCGGTGCGGACGTGGTGACCGTCGACCCGCTGCGCGACCCGGCCCTGCCGGCCGGTACCCGGGCCGTCGTCATCGGCGGCGGCTTCCCCGAGGTGCACGCCGACGCCCTCGCCGGCAACACCGGCCTCCGCGCCGGGCTGGCCGACTTCGACGGCCCGATCGTCGCCGAGTGCGCCGGGCTGCTCTACCTGGGCCGCTCCCTGGACGGGGTGCCGATGTGCGGGCGGCTCGACCTCACCGCCCGGATGACCGGCCGGCTCACCCTCGGCTACCGCGACGCCGTCGCCGCCACCGACTCGCCGCTGCACCCGGCCGGCGACCCGGTACGCGGACACGAGTTCCACCGCACCCTCACCGACCCGGGGCACGGCGACCGGCCGGCGTGGCGCTGGGACGGCACCGCGCACGGGTTCGTCGCCGGCCGGGTGCACGCCTCCTACCTGCACAGCCACTGGGCCGGTCACCCGCGGGCCGCCCGCCGCCTGGTCGAGGCGGCCGCCCGGTGAACCGGCCGGGCAGGCACCAGCTCAATGGGGCGGCGGACGGCCGCGGGCCGGCCGCGAACGACGGGCGCGGCGGCGGTCTTGGCGCGGTTGCCGTCGCGACGCTGACCGGGGTCGGGGTGGGACCCGGCGACCCCGAGCTGCTCACCCTCCGGGCGGTGCGGGTGCTGCGCGAGGCGGAGCTGGTGTTCGTACCGGTGCTGGACCGGCACGTCGCCGAGGGTGACGCGCCTCCCGGCCGTGCCGAGGCCACGGTGCTCGCGCACGTGGCCGCCGAC
>NZ_QGGF01000045.1 GCF_003857015.1 Micromonospora globispora
GAGCTCGCCGACACCACCGCGTCGGCCACAGCAGACGAGCTCGACGTCGACCGCCCGGCGGCCGACCGTGGCGCTGAACTCCCGCCAACCGGCCCGCTCGCCGGCCAGGGCACGGCCACCCGCGTCGGTGAGCTGGTACGTCCGCCGCTCCCGACCGTTGACCGTGCTCCACGAGCTGGCGACGTAGCCGGCCCGCTCCAGTCGGCGCAACGCCGGGTAGATGGTGCCGGTGGGCAGGTCCAGGGTGCCGCCGCTGCGCGCCCGGAGCGCCTCGATGATCGCGTAACCGTGGAGCGCACCCTGCTCGAGCACCGCCAGCAGCAGCGCGTCCAGGTGTCCGTGCAGCGCCTGGGCCTTCATGCGTAGCAACGCTACTTGTCCAACCGCCGGGACGCCACCGGGGTGCGGTCCATCCGTGACGGGTGGCCCACTAGGGTATGTGCGCAGAGTCACTCGGCGGCCGGAGGCGTCGCCGCGTGCGCAACCCGAAAGCACACGGAGGTCAGCGTGGCCCGCCAGTCGCCCCAACGGCCCGACGCCGACGAGCCTGAGCTCGACGACACCACCGCGTCGGCCACAGCAGACGAGCTCGACGTCGACCGCCCGGCGGCCGACCGCGCGCTCTGGGACGAGCTGCGGATCGACCCGGTGGAGATCGCCCTGCCCGCCGGCACCGGTTTCACCCTGCGGGCGTACCGGCCGGCGCGGGAGCTGACCCCGACCGACGTCGCCGAGCGAGACCAGGACGACCCGTTCCTGGCCCGCCGCCAGGTCGTCGAGACCGAGGACGACGAGGAGATGGTGATCCTCGACGAGGAGTTCGCCGCCCTCTCCGCCGAGGACGAGGACGAGGAGCGGCCGGAGGGCCGGCGGCGCGGCAGGACCGAGGCGCTGGACGAGGAAGCCGAGGTCGACGAGGACGAGGTCGACGAGGACGAAGAAGAGGACGCGGGCGACGAGGAGGTGCCGGTCTTCCTCAGCCACCGCGGTCGGCTGCTGCTGTTCAAGACGCCCGAGTCGCTGGTCAGTTTCATCCGATCCGGTGCGCCCAACGACATGTCCCAACTGGACAGCTGGAATGAACTGTCCGAACGGGTGGAGCCGGCCGACATCGCCCCGCTGGACGAGGACACCTACGAGCTCGACCTGGTGGTGGAGAACCTCCGCGGCGGGCACGACACGTGGGATCCGACGCTCCTGATCGAGGCTGGCGAGGTCGCTCGTGACCTTGCGTACGCGTTGCGCCTACCGGCCGTGCTGGACATGCTCTCCGCCGGCTCCAGGCTCGACGACCTGGATGAGGCGCTGCGGGCCACTGTCAACGGCGGAATCGGTGGATTTATGGGCCGTCGGCGCTTGAAGAAAATCGGGGCACAAACCGCGAGTTTGGGTTGGCGCACCATTGTCGGCAAGATCTCTGCTGTTGTGGACTGGCGCGACTGACCCCTAACGGGGAGCATCAGTCTCTGGCGGAGAAAGACCTGTGCCCGGGAGGAGGACGACGCCGTGGCGCTCGTGCGCGTGTACTGCGGTCTGGCCTCGGCGGATCCGGCCGACCGACCGGCTTCGGCCGGTTCGACGCTGACGTCCGCTGTGGTCGATGACGCAGGCCGTCTGCTGCATGTCTGCGAGATCGGCGATGATCCGGCTGGCTACGCCCAGCTGGTCGCGCTGCTCGTGGAGCGGTCGGGCGGGCCGAGCGGTGCGGCGATCGCCGCTGACAGCGACGACCACACCGTCACCTCGCTGCTCAGCGCCGCGGGTCGTCCACTGGCGATCGCCGACGACGACTCGGTCGACGACTTCGCCGAGCGCTTCGCCGACGACGACTCGCTGGAGGAGATGCACTCCCCGCCGGCCGAGCGTCGGGCGGTCGGGCTGGCCCGGGCCCTCCAGGCCGGTGCGCTCTCCGCGGTGACCCTGCCGGCGCCCCGCGATCTGGCCGGCTACAAGCAGGTCCTCGCCGCGCATGCGGCGCTCGCCAGCGGCCGGCATTCCGCCGCGGTGGCGCTGCGCGAGGTGCTCCGGGAGCTCTACCCGGCCGCCCTGCGGGCCTACCCCGATCCGGCCGAGCCGGTCTCGCTGGCGGTGCTCGACGCGCTGCCGGAGCCCGGCATGCTGAGCGGCACGGTCGCCCAGGGCCGCGAGGTTTCGGTCGCCGTCGACGCCGTCGCCGCGCACCTCGCCGCCGACGGCGTCGCGGACGCCGATCAGATCAACGAGGCGGTGACCGCGCTGCGGGTGGCCATCTCCGAGACGCCCCGACGGGCCGCGGTCAACCGGGCGCTCACCGCCGCCGTCGCGGAGACCGTCCGACAGGCGGTCGCCTCGGTGCGGGCCTGCGACGCCGGCTGCGACGCGCTCGTCGGCGCGCTCAGCGCCCGGGCCACCACGCCGGCCCCGGCCCC
>NZ_QGGF01000109.1 GCF_003857015.1 Micromonospora globispora
CGTCGAACTTGGCGAATGACTACCGGACCGGCAGGAGTGGACACCCGGCAGACGTGATTGAGTGTGTACGTGGCGCTCTATCCGGTGGGTGACCTGTGAGGGCACCGGGAGGCTTGCGGGCCGGGGGCTGAGCGTTGGCGCCGTGAATGTTCCGGTAGATCGGCTCGCGGAGTCGTGCGTTGAGAGGGGCGGTCGCTTACCGGACCCAGCCGGGAGAGTGCGTGGTCGTGTGGGCCTCGGCTGGCGGCGGCTGTACGGGCCGACCGTCGTACTGGGTTGACAGGACGATGTGTGAGTTCATCTCGCCGTGCTCGCCGAGGCGTTCGAGTAGCCCTTCCAGGTGCGGCATCGACGCCACGCGTACCTTCAGCATGGTGCAGGAGTTGCCGCTCAACTTGTGCACCTCCACGACCTCAGGAAAGTCATCGGCGCCCGTGGTCTTGAGTAGGCAGCGGCCGAGCGCGCACCGCAGTTGAACGAACGCGGTCAGCGGGAGGCCAGCCCGGGCCGGGTCGATCCGGGCCTGGTAGCCGCCGATCACCCCGGCTTCTTCGAGCCGGCGCACCCGCTCGGCGACCGCGGGCGATGACATGTTCACGAGGCGCCCGAGCTGGTTGTAGGACAGCCGTCCGTCGCGCTGCAGCTCGGCAATGATGCGCCAGTCCGTCTGATCCAGCAGTCTGCTCATACGGCAAGCGTTCCGCGTCTTTGCCTTGCAATCAACAGCCAATCGCACCTGATCAGTGCTCATGGCCCATGTAGCTGAACGGCGGGCCTTCCTAACGTAGGCGCATGCTCATCACCTCGCCGCCACATGCTCGAATGACAACGCGTGGGCGCGCCACGGCCACGCTCTTCGCCACCGCCGCCCTGATGAACGCCGCCATGGCAGCCGCCAGCCCGGTGAGCACGATCGTCGCCGCGGATCGGCTCGGTGCCGTCTGGGGCGGCGTTCCGAACACGGCAGGCATCGTCGGTACCGGAATCGGCGCCATTGTCTTGACCCGGGCGACAAACCGCTGGGGCTGGCGGGCCAGCCTCGCGCTGGGGTATGTGGCGGCGACGGTGGGCGGAGCACTCGCGATCCCCGCCATTGCCGGCAGCGACATCACCATCTTGAGCATCGGGATGCTGCTGCTCGGGCTCGGCAACGCCGGTGCGCTGCTGTCGCGCTACGCCGCCGCCGACCTCTACCCCGTGCAGCTGCGGGGATCCGCGATCGGCACCGTGGTTTGGGCCGGCGCCGTCGGTGCGGTTGGCGGGCCGTTGCTACTCGCGCCGGTGAGCGTCACCGCAAGCCACCTGGGCTGGGTTGCACTGTCCGGCCCGTTCCTGTTCGCGTCGCTGGCGAGCGCGCTCGCCGCCACCGCGCTGTTCGCGCTACCGGTTCGTCAGCCGGAGCCGGTGCACTCGCGCGTCCCTCTGCGCGACCTGGTGCGGACCCCGACGGCCCGGTCGGCGTTGGCCGTCATGGCCACCGGACAGGTGGTCATGGTCGCGGTCATGACCGCGGCGCCGCTGGACATGCACCTACACCACCAGGAGCTGGGCGCAGTCGGTATGGCCCTGTCCGCACACACGCTGGGCATGTTCGCACTGTCACCGCTGACGGGATGGCTGCTCGATCGGGTCGGCTCCCGACCCGTCATGTTCGCCGGACTGCTCACCCTCGCGATCGCGACCGCGCTGGCCGCGACCACGCCGCACAGCCAGGCTCTTCTGCATGTCGCGGCGTTGTTCCTGCTGGGCTACGGCTGGAATCTCTGCTTCATCGGCGGCAGCGGCAGGCTGGCCAGCGGCCTACCAGCGGCGGAGCGGGCGCAGGTGGAAGGCGCCGTCGACGCGGCAGTGTGGGCAGTCGCGGCCACAGCGAGCCTGGCTTCCACCGCCGTCCTGTCCACCGGCGGGTACACGCTACTCGCCGGGCTGGCGGGCTCACTCGTGGCGCTACCAGCGGTCGCGCTTCTCAACCGGAAATAGTCGAGCATCACCAGCAACCAGGAGGATGACGTCGTGGCGAACTGGCAGGAGATCGAGAAGGATGCCCCGGACTTCGCGGCGCGCGTCCGCGCCAGGTTCGCGATGGGTACGAACAAGACCATCGCGACCCTGCGCAAGGACGGTTCACCCCGCATCAGCGCCTCGGAACTGCAGTTCGACGACGGGGAGGTGACCCTCGGGATGATGGGCGGCTCGATGAAGCTGCTCGACGTGCGCCGCGACCCTCGCATCGCCGTACACAGCCCGACCGTCGAACCGCCCGGGGACGATGCGGAGGGATGGCCGGGAGACGCGAAACTCGCCGGCACCGCCGCACAGGTCGACCCACCAGCCGACAACCCTCACCAAGGCGCCGGGTTCTTCAAACTCAACATCACCGAAGTCGTGCTGACCTACGTTGG
>NZ_QGGF01000626.1 GCF_003857015.1 Micromonospora globispora
GCGTACCTGCTCGGTGGCCTCGGCGACCGCCCGGTCGGCCGCGGCGCACTGCTGGGCGTACCAGGTGTGCGCCTCCTTCCGCTGAGCGGCCACCCGGGAGGTCAGCTCGGCGAGCCGACGGAGCTGGGCGGCGTACGTCTCACTGGCGACCGGTTCGTTCATCGGGACGGACCATAAGGGATGATCACCTGTCCGGTGCGGTGCACCGCCCGGTCGAAGTAGAGGCCCCGCCACGGCCGGGGGTACCAGTCCGGCCCGCCGGTGCCCGGGTAGAGCGACGAGCCCAGCTCCCCGCCCTGCACGTCGAGGGCGACCCAGGCCCCGATCTGGTCGGTGCGGGCGGCCGGTCCGCCCAGGTCGGCCCGCATCCGGGCCACGCCACGCCACCACGCCAGCACGTGGGTACGCCGTTCCGGCCCGTCGTGCAGGATCCGGCGCAGCTGCTCCAACCCGGTACGCCGTCCGGCCCGCCCGGCGAGCTGCCCGGCCGCCGCGTCGACCGCGTAGAGCAGCAGGTAGTGCGGGGTCGTCGGGGCGCCCGGGGCGCCGAGGGAGTCGCCCACCTCGGCCATCAACTCGGGCACCGTCTCCTCGTCGTACCAGGCGGCGTCGTCGGCCAGGTCCTCGTAGAGGGCGCGGGCGGCCGGGTCGGCGTCCGGGTCGAGGCAGGCGATGGAGAACCGGGCGGTGCCGGGGCGGTGCTGCCGGGCCAGCGACCGGGCGGCCGCGTCCAGCACCGCGCACGCCTCGTCCACCCGGGTGCCGAGCACCGCGAGGTTCCGCCCGGGCGCCCGGGGGAGCCGGAGTGTCGCCGACCGGGCCTGCACGTCGATGATTTCGCCGAGCAGCGCCACCGGGCTGCGCGGCACCCCCTGCTCGGGTGCGGTCAGCGCCCGGAGGTCCGGCGCGTCGGCGAGCTTCGGGATCGCGTCGCCGTCGAAGAGCCGCGCCGGCGCGGCGTCCTGCAGGCGCATCCGCCACAGCCGGTGCTGCAGCTCGCTCCAGCTCTCCCAGTCGCTGGCCGACGGGATCCGGGCGACCTGGTTCCCCTCCACCAGCCCCGACTCGGCGTTGACCACCGCGTGGTGCCGCGGCAGCGACTGCGCCGCGTCGTTGCGCTCGGCCAGGATGCGCAGCGCCTTCGGCAGCGCGATCCGCAGGGTGAACTGGGCGACCAGCGCCGGCCGCCCCCACAGCGCCTCGATGCCCCGCACGTCCTGCGAGGCGAGCACCAGGTGGATGCCCTGCGACCGGCCCCGCCGGGCCAGGTCCTCCAGCAGGTCGGCCGCCTCCCGGGCCACCACGTCCCGGCCGGCCAGCAGCGCCTGGAACTCGTCCACCACGGCCACGATCCGCGGCCAGTGCCCGGTCGGGTCGACCGCGCGCAGCTCGGCGAGCTTGGTGACCTCGTGTTTCTTGGCGGCGTCCGCCCGGCGGCGCAGCTCCTCGGCGAGGAAGCGCAGCAGCGCCAGGCCGAACTCCCGGTCGGTGTTGACGTTGATTCCGACCAGCCGCATGTGCGGCAGCCAGCTCGGGTCCCGCCGGCCCTGGGCGAACCGGGCGAAGGACACCCCCTCCTTGAAGTCGAGCAGGTAGAACTCCAGCTCGGCGGGGGAGTACCGGGCGGCGAGCGCCCCGATCCACGCGAAGATCAGGTTGGTCTTGCCGGTGCCGGAGGGGCCGCCGATCAGCGCGTGCGGCGGGTAGTCGCCGAGGGTGAGCAGCACCGGTCGCCCGTGCGGCCCCTCGCCGATCGGCGCGGTCAGCCCGTGCGCCGAGTCCTCCTTCCACATCTGCTCCGGCGGGGGGAGCAGGTCGGCGAAGGGCGCCGGCGGTGGGCCGGCGTTCACCCTGGACGCGATGTCCCGGCAGGTCTCGGTGACCAGGGTGGCCGGCGGCGGGTCGTCCAGGGTCACCGGCAGGCCGCCGATCCGGGCGCCGTCCGGGTCCACCACGACCCGGGTCACCGTGGGATGGTCGGGCAGGTCTATGCCGCGGACCACGAGGTGCACGCCGCAGGCGGCGCCGGTGCGCACCACCCGGTCGAGCTGGCCGCGTTCGTGCCGGGACAGCTCGTCGCCGCCGAGCAGCACCGCGACCCGCCAGGGTTCCGGACGCCGGCCGGTCGCCGCCGCCAGTTCCCGCAGCGACGTGTACTCGCCGGCCAGCACGGTCTCGTTGATCCGGCGGATCTGCTCCACCAGGTCGTCCAGGAGCCGGCCCAGCCCGCCGGGCCCGACGAAGGTGAGCAGCCCGGCGGTGCCGAGCGGGGCGAACCCGGCCAGCCCGCCGCCGAGGTGCTCCGGGTCGTACCCGAACAGGCGCACCGTGCCCGGGTCGGCGCCGCCGACCGAGCGCAGCAGCAGGGCCGGCACCACCGCGGCGATGCCCTCCGCTC
>NZ_QGGF01000753.1 GCF_003857015.1 Micromonospora globispora
CACACCGACCAGCCGGGGCACGATCTTTCATCAGGACTCGATGTCCAGGAACGACGAGTGCTCACCAACTGGCGGCTACCTACCCACCAGGAGTTTGCCGGATGGCTCACTCCCAGAACTCATTAGGATCGGCTCATGCGCTACCTGAGGCGGGGCGGTCACCCCACCGCTCGGCGTGGTACCGCTGCTCCCCCAGCGGGTGGCCGGGCACCTTGATACAGCGCTGACCGGGCAGGGAGCCGCACACCGGGCAGTGGCGCAGTAGGGGGTGGACCATCTGGGGGTATCCCATCTGCACCAGGGAGTCGACGATGCGGTCGGCCGCCCGGTGCAGGCTGTCGTCGTCGTGCGTCACGGCCCGATGGTGCACCTCGAATAGTGCCTCCCCAAGGGACAGCAACGCGGAAACCGCGTTCTCGTCGTAGCCCCGCTCCCGCAGGAGCCGGATGACTTCGGCGGTTTCCTGCTCCGAGGGGAAGTTCGGGTTCTCGTTCGGTCGCGGCATGGCTTCCATTTTCCCGTGGTCCCGGCTGCCGGGTCCCGGTATTCCTGTCATCGGTGCGGCTCCCCCGGTCCGGTACGGATCTTTGCCCGAAGTGACCCCCAAATACTCCAGCCGGAGATGTTGATCAGGGCTCGGTGAGGGCTTGGCGAGCGTAGTGGCTGGCTCGGGCTCGGGCTTGGTGGCGCCGTCGCCAGATCGACCATTTCAGCTGGTCAGCGTGGCGTCGGCTGGGTTCGATGACCAAGGCGTTGAACAGACGGTGGAGTTCGTTGACGGTCACCGGGATCAGATCATCTGGGCTGGTGGAGCGGGTGCTGGCTATGGCAGCGGCGAGGAAGGCGTGGGCGAGGATCGCCAGGGCGGTCCTGGACGGTGTTTTCGGCACCTACAGGCTTGTGTGGGCGCCTGCCCGAACGTGCGCAGGTCCAGTCCGTCGCCAGCAGCACCTGTCCTTGACGGATCCACCGTCGACGTGCGGTCAGGCCGGGGCGGTCGCCGCCAGAAGCGCGCGCAGCTCGCGGACCGCTGCCCGCCCGGCGCGGTTCGCGCCGACTGTGCTCGCTGACGGCCCGTAGCCGACGAGGTGGATCCGGGGGTCGGCGACCACTCGGGTGCCGTCGACGACGATGCCGCCGCGGGGCCCCCGCAGCCGCAGCGGGGCCAGGTGGTCGAGCGCCGGCCACCTGAAGCAGATCGCTCGATTCCGCTGCCGCAAGTAGCGCCGGACGTGACAGCCGCGTACGTGCTGGGATCCTGGAGCTGATCCGCTGCGACCCGGTCGAACTCGACCAGGTCGGCGCCGCGGTGGACGACGTCGACCGCCGAGTCGCCGCCGAGAACCGAGCGGGCCAGGGCTGGGTTCGGCGGGTACGTCCGGGCGGTGTGACATCCATCGCCCGTGGGAAGGCCCGGGTGAGCCTGAGACGTTGTCCGGCACATGCCGGAGACGGATGTGGTGGTTATCGGGGCCGGACAGGCGGGGCTGTCCGGCGCGTACCACCTGCGCTCCTCCGGTCTTGACTTCGCCGTGCTGGACGCCAACCCGGCACCCGGCGGGGCCTGGCAGCACCGGTGGCCGACGCTGCGCATGGCGACCGTGCACGGGATCTTCGACCTGCCCGGCATGCGCTTCACGCCTCCGCCGCCGGACGAGCCAGCCGCCGACGCGGTGCCGGCCTATTTTACCGCCTTTGAGAGGGAATTCGGCATCGACGTGCGGCGGCCGGTCGCCGTCACAGCCGTCCGGGACGCCCGAGACGGACGCCTTCTCGTCGAATCCGACGACGGCACCTGGACCACCCGTGCAGTGATCAACGCCACCGGAACCTGGACCAGGCCATTCGTGCCGTACTACCCAGGACAGGAAACGTTCCACGGGCGGCAGCTGCACACCGCCCACTACCGGGGACCGGCGGAATTCGCAGGGAAGCGAGTGGTTGTCGTCGGGGGCGGAACGTCGGCCGTGCAGCTCCTGGTCGAGATCGCCGACGTCGCGGCGACGACGACCTGGGTCACCCGCCGGCCGCCGGTGTTCCGGGACGGGCCGTTCACGCCGGACTACGGACGCGAGGTGGTCGCCAAGGTGGAGGCACGGGTACGGGCCGGCCTGCCCCCGAGAAGCATCGCCAGCGCGACCGAGCTGTCGTGGACACCGCAGCTGCTCGAAGCCCGGGAACGCGGTCTCCTCCTACGCCGGCCGATGTTCGACCGGATCGTCCCCGACGGCGTCCAGTGGCGCGACGGCACGAAACAGGACGTGGACGTCATCCTCTGGTGCACCGGCTTCCGGCCGGCGCTCGACCACCTGGCCCCGCTGCGGCTGCGGGGGCCCCGCGGCGGCATCGTCGTCGACGGCACCCGAGTGGTCGCCGACCCCCGGATCCACCTC
>NZ_QGGF01000629.1 GCF_003857015.1 Micromonospora globispora
GGTGATGCCCTCAGCGACCGCGGCGACGCTGCTCGGCGCCGCCGCAGTCACCCTGCCCCGCACGCCCCGGCTGACCATCACCGCCGGCCTCGACGACGCCCTGGAGATCCTGGAAGCGCAGACACTGCACCGCACCCGGCTGGTCTACCAACACGAGGTCGACACCGTCACCGACCTGCGCGCCGCCGACCCCTACGAAGAACCCCTGCCCCCGATCATCCTGCTGGCCGACGCCACCGGTCGCCACGAACGCGCCCGCATCGCCGCCCTGCTCACGCAAGGCCAACGCCTGGACATTCACGGCGTGCTGCTCGGAACATGGCCCGACGGGAACACCGTCGACGTCGCCGATGACGGCACCACCACCCCCGCCGACGGCGTCACCACCCGCCACGGCTCCCACCCGTCAGACGTGGGCCGGCTCGCCGTCATCAACCCCGACGAAACCGCCGCCCTCCTCGCGACCCTCGCGGAATCCCACACCGGCCAACTGCCCGCGCCCGCCCCCTCCGAAGCCGCACCCACTCCTGAGCAGGACCCCGAACCGGTGCCGCCAGCCCACCCGGCGACCCAACCCGACGCACAGTCAGCGACCGAAACAGCCAGCGACGCTCACGCCCGTCCAGTCGACAGCGGCACCGCGGGTTCTTCAGGCGGCACGGCATCGGCCACTGATTCCACGGCCTGCGGCGGCCCTGCTGCTGCAGCGGACACCGACGACCCCGGCGAAGGCCACGCTTCGGCCACCGCCGCCCCGACGCCACCTCGCACGGAGACGACCGCAGGCATGCCCGGCCCGGTCGAGGTCGCCGTGCTCGGCACGCCTGCCATCGTCGGCGCCGACCCGCAACGCAGTCTGCGCGCGAAGTCCCTCGAACTACTCGTGTACCTGGCGGTCCGGGACGGCAGCGCCTCCGCAGAGGCCATCCTGGATGACCTGCTCCCCGACGCCCCAGCGAGCAAGGCCGTGCACCGGCTGCACACCTACGTCTCAGACCTGCGCAGCGTCCTGCGCCACAACGCCGGCCCCGGCAGCTACCTCACCCACCCGAACCACCGCTACCAGCTCAACGCCCAGCGCTTCGACATCGACCTGTGGAGGATGCGCGCCGCCATCCGCGCCGCCGACGGTGCCACCAGCAAGCCTGAGCGGGTCGCGGCGCTGCGCCGCGCCGTCGACACCTACCGCCGGCCACTGGCGCAGGGCTGCGAGTACGAATGGCTCGAGCCCTACCGGGAGGCGATACGCCAAGAGGCCCTCGACGCCACCGTCGCCCTCGCCGAGGAACTCACCGGCCACCCAGCCGAGCAGCTTGCCGTACTGGACGTGGCGATCCCACAACACCCCTACGGCGAAGAGCTCTACCAGACAGCGATGCGCGCCCGCGCACAGCTCGGCGACCTCGACGCGGTGCGGGCGCTCCGCCGGACCCTGACCCGCCAGCTCGCCGAGATCGATGCCGAGCCCAGCGACGACACCCTCACACTGGCCGACCGCCTCATGGCAGACCTGCGCCGAGGCGGCCACGACTCCCGCGTACTCCGTCCACCCGATGAGGACGGGAGGCCCGTCTGAGGCCCTCGCTCGGCCGCATCTGCGGGACGGTGAACGACAAAAGGCCGCCTTCTTCCTCGCCTGGGAACCCCACCGGGAGCGTGGGCACGCGAGCCGTCGGCGGCAGGGCGTGCTGGAGGCTGGGCCAACGCACGTAGAGCGCCGGCCCAGCCTCCAGCCCGTGGTGACAGGGCGGGACTACGGCCGTCCGATGATCGGCTTCAGCCCTGGGGGTAGGCGTAGCCGCTGTCCCAGGGGAAGCGGCCCTGCGGATCTGGCCAGACGATCTGCTGCAGGCGCACACGGTCGCGCCCGTAGTGGCCATAGGTGGTGCCGGGATGTAACTCCGGCGTGGCGTCGCCGCCCACGATGACGGCGTCGTAGCCGGCGATGAGGTCGCCGATGCGCTGGCCGTGGTGGAACCGTTCGACCCTGTCGTACACCCTGCTGGCGAGGTCGTTGAGCAGCGCCTTCGATTTGGCGGGGTCCAGTCCTGCGATCAGTAGCTCGGGGTAGTCGTGAATTTTACCGACGTGGTTTGCCCTCGTATTGGCGCGGAGCTGCGCATACGAGCGCGGATATGTCCGTGACGTCCATCGCCTGCTTGCTGGCCGTGCCCTCAATCGGGTGTCGCTACTAAGCGTACGAAGCCGACATCGACCGCCGCGCACACATCGCGGCTACCTGTTGGCTGGTGGTACGACCGCAGCCCGGATGCTCCTATGGTCCGTCAAGCGGTCAGCAGGGTGTAGATCTCTCGGGCGATGTAGCGCTTGAGGCATCTCATGGTTTCGGTGGTGCTGAGGCCTTGTTGGATGCGGCGGTCGCGGTAGGTCCG
>NZ_QGGF01000356.1 GCF_003857015.1 Micromonospora globispora
TGGTGACGGTGCTGCTCGCCGCGGACGCGGCGCAGGCGGTCGCGTCGGCGACGGGGGACGTGTCGGTGGTGCAACTCGGGCCAGGCAGGTGAGGACCGCATGTTGATCGTGTGCGGGTCCCTGTCGGGCGCTCCAGGCGTGTCAACGACGGCCGTGGGGCTGGCAGCGCAGTGGCCAGGAGGGCGGGCGCTGCTGGTGGAGGCGGACCCGTCGGGTGGGGTGGTCGCGGCCCGCTTCGGGCTGGCGCAGCAGCCGGGCCTGACCTCGCTGGCGGCTTCGACGCGCCACGGCGGCGGGGTGGAGTCGATAGCCGAGCACCTTCAGGGGCTGCCGCTGGGCATCGAGGCGGTCGCCGCGCCGGGGTCGGCGGACACCGCCGCCGGTTCGGTGACGGTGCTGGGCCGACATGCGGCCACAGCGCTGCGGGGCGTCGCGGGCGTGGTGGTCGCGGACGTGGGCCGGCTCTACCCGGGCACCCCCGCCGCGGGACTGCTGCCCGCCGCCGACGCGGTGTTGCTCCTGGCAGCGCCGGCCACGGAGTACCTGGATCATGTGGACGCGCGGATGCCCTGGCTACGGGAGGTGACCCGGCCCGGTGTGCTGGGACTGGCGCTCGCCGGGCCGGGCTCCTACCCGGCCGGTGAGATCGCCGCGCGGCTGGGAGCACCAGTATGGGCGGTGTTGCCGCGCGACCGGTGGGGAGCCGGTGTCCTGACCGGCCGCCTGGCGGGCCGGGCGTGGCAGCGCACCCGCCTGGTGCGGGCCCTGCGCGACCTCGCCGCGACCCTGCACCAGCAGGTCACCCATCGGAATGAGGCGGAGTCGGGGGTGGTGTCGCGGTGACCGGGCCGGACCCTGCTGGCGGGTCGGCGGCGCCGCCGGAGGTGGTGGCACGCCTGCGGGCGCGGGTCAGCGACCGGCTCGCCGAACGGGGCGCCGGGCTGCCCGACGCCGCGCGGGACGCCCTGATAGCCGGGCTTATCGCTGAGGAGTTGGTGCGCAGCGCGGAGGCGGACATCGCCGCGGGCCGTACCCCGCCGTCGCCGCAGGCGGAGGCGGCGGTCGCCCGCGCGTTGCGGGACTCGTTCACCGGGCTGGGCGGGTTGCAGCGGCTGCTGGACGACCCGCAGGTGGAGGACGTCTTCGTCAACGGCTGCGACAACGTGTGGATCCGCACCACCGAGGGCCGGGTGATGCGGGTGCCGCCGGTGGCGGCTTCCGACGCCGACCTGGTTGACCTCGTCCGCGTCGCGGCGGCCCGCAGCGGGCAGGAGGAGCGGCGCTTCGACCGCGGGTCGCCGGGATTGTCGCTGCGCCTGCCGGGCGGGCAGCGGCTCTTCGCGGTGATGGCCGTGGCGAAGCGACCCAGTCTGTCGATCCGCCGCAACGTGCTGCAGAAGGTCACCCTGGATGACCTGCAGCAGCGCGGGGAGATCACGCTGGGGCTGCGGGAGCTGATCGCGGCGATGGTCCGCGCCCGCAAGAACTTGATCATCTCCGGTGGCACCGGCGCCGGGAAGACCACCCTGCTGCGGGCGGCGGCCGGGGCGATGAGCCCGCTGGAGCGCATCGTCACCGTCGAGGACGCCTACGAACTCGGCCTGGACGAGGACACCGACGCCCACCCGAACACCACCGCCCTGCAGCAGCGCGAACCGAACCTGGAGGGCGTCGGCGGGATCGACATGTCCACCATGGTGCGGTGGGGGCTGCGGATGCGCCCCGACCGGGTCATCGTCGGCGAATCTCGCGGTGCCGAAGCCGTACCCATGCTCCTGGCCATGTCGCAGGGCAACGACGGGTCGATGTGCACCCTGCACGCCTCCTCGTCGAAGCAGGCCCTGTCCCGGCTGGCCACCTACGTCATGCAGGCACCGGAGCGGTTCCCGTTCGACGCGGCGAACATGCTCATCGGCCAGGCCGTCGACTTCGTCATCCACCTGGACACCGCGACCGACGGCACCCGGGTCGTCTCCTCCATCCGGCAGGTCCTCGAGACCGACGGCACGCAGGTGCCCAGCAACGAGATCTACCGGCCCGGCCCGGACCGGCGCGCCCTGCCCGCGGCGCCGATGCGCGCGGACACCCTCGACCAGCTGGTCACCGCCGGCCTCGACCCCGACCTGCTCGACAAGGACCGGTGGTGACCAGTGAACCTCCTGCCGATCCTGCTCGGCCTGGTGTGCGCGGCCGGGCTCACCCTGCTCATCGACGGCCTGCGCCGCCGCCCGCCCGGCCCGGCGCCGGCCTCCCGGCGGCGGGCGTTCACGCCATCGGACCGCCCCCGCATGGCGGTGGCGGTGGCGGCGGGGTTCGCCGCCGCCGTGCTGACCCGCGGGCCGGTCGCGGCGCTGCTACCCGCAGCAGGGCTGTGGACCCTGCCGCGG
>NZ_QGGF01000792.1 GCF_003857015.1 Micromonospora globispora
GCTGGGCGCGGGCCGCCTCGGAGGCGGTCAGGTAGACCTTGAGGTCGGCGTCGGGCGCCACCACGGAGCCGATGTCCCGGCCCTCGATGACGATCCGGCCGGCGTTGGCGATGATCTCCCGCTGCCGGGCGACGAGCAGCTCGCGTACCGCGGGCAGGGCGGCGACCGCGGAGACCGAACCGGTCACCTCGGGGCCACGGATCTCCCTGTCCACGTTCACCCCGTCGGCGGTCACGCCGTAACCCTGGGGGTCGGTGCCGATGCGCAGGTCCACCTCGCCGGCGACCTTGGTCACCGACTCGGCGTCGGTCAGGTCGACCCCGGAGCGCAGGACGGCCCAGGTGATCGCCCGGTACATGGCGCCGGTGTCGAGGTAGCGGGCACCGATGCCGACGGCGAGCCGCCGCGAGACGGTGGACTTACCCGAACCGGATGGCCCGTCCACTGCGACCACGCACCGCCCGGTCCGTTCGTTCTCCCCCACCGTGTTCCTCCTCAGCCCGTACCTCGCGGGTCGCCGGTGTCTCCGACGCCGTTGAGCGGTTGTTCATCGTCAATGATGCCTGCGGCCCCGACCGGACCGCGCGCGATGCCGCCGGGCGCGACCCGCGCCACCCACGGCCGCGCCACGACCTGGAGCCGTCGCCGGCCGCGACGAAGCCTACCGCCAGCGGTACCCGGAACGACGCCGGTCAGTCGCCGACGGCCTTGAACAGGGCGGCGACCTCGGCGTTGGTCAGCCGGCGGGTCCGTCCGGCGCGCAGGTCGCCCAGTCGGATCGGCCCGATCGACGTCCGCACGAGCCGGGACACCGGGTGCCCCACCTCGGCCAGCAGCCGCCGGACGATGTGCTTGCGCCCTTCGTGCAGGGTCAGCTCCACCTGGGCGGTTTTGCCCAGGGTGTCCACCACCTTGAAGGAGTCGACCTGCACCGGGCCGTCCTCCAGCTCCACGCCGGCCATCAGCCGCTTGCCGAGGTTGCGCGGGATCGGCCCGGCCACCTCGCACAGGTACGTCTTCTGCACCCCGAACGACGGGTGCATGAGCCGGTGGGCCAGGGTGCCGTCGTTGGTGAGCAGCAGCAGGCCCTCGCTGTCCGCGTCGAGCCGCCCGACGTGGTAGACCCGCTGCTCGACCCGGTTGCCGAGGAAGTCCGCCAGGGCGGTGCGCCCCTTCTCGTCCGCCATCGTGGAGACCACGCCGCGCGGCTTGTTCATCGCCAGATAGACCAACCGGGTGTCCACCTGCAGCCGCTCACCGTCGACGTGGATGACATCGCGGGTCGGGTCGGCCTTGTCGCCGAGCTGAGCGACCCGCCCGTTCACAGTGACCCGGCGGCGGAAGATCAGGTCCTCGCAGGCACGCCGCGACCCGACCCCGGCGGCGGCGAGCACCTTCTGCAGGCGCTCGGCGCCCTCGTACACGGGGGCGTCAGTCTTCGGGGCACGGTCATCGCGTCGCATCGGCAAGCTCTTCTACGTCGTCGGGGAGGAAGGGGGCCAGGGGCGGCAGGTCGTCCACCGAGTTCAGCCCCAGCTTCTCCAGGAATATCGTGGTCGTCCGGTAGAGGAAGGCACCGCTTTCCGCTTCGGTGCCGCACTCCTCGACGAGGCCACGGGAGACCAGGGTACGGATCACCCCGTCGCAGTTCACACCGCGGATCGCGGAGATCCGGGAGCGGGTTACCGGCTGCTTGTAGGCGATCACCGCAAGGGTCTCCAGCGCGGCCTGGGTCAGCCGTACCGACTGCCCGTCCAACACGAACCGCTCGACGTAGGTGGCGTATTCCGGGCGGGTGTAGAGACGCCAGCCACCGGCCGCGCGGCGCAGCTCGAAGCCGTGCCCGGCGGCGATGTATCCGGCGGCGATGTCGTCCAGCATCCGCCCGACCCGCTCCGGCGACTGCTCCAGCACCTGGGCCAGGGTCAGCTCGCTGACCGGCTCGTCCACCACCAGCAGGATGGCCTCCAGCGCGCCGCGCAGGTCGGCGTCGTCCAGCTCCGGTGCCGGCTCGGGCGCGGGGGTCGCTCGCCGTCGCCCCGCACCCTGCTTCTTCGGTACGCCGGCAGCCGCGCTCTCCTCCGCCGGCTCGTCCCGCTGGCGGGGCGCGGCACCGGCCTCGCGGCCCTCGTCCGCCGGCGTCGGCACCGCCTCGGTCCGCTCGGCGTCCCCGACCGGAGTCGGGGCAACCTCGGCCGGCTGGGCTTCCTCCGCCGGCGCCGCCAGGGCGGCCCGCCCCGCTTCCTCTGCAGGGTTACCGGCTGCTTGTAGGCGATCACCGCAAGGGTCTCCAGCGCGGCCTGGGTCAGCCGTACCGACTGCCCGTCCAACACGAACCGCTCGACGTAGGTGGCGTATTCCGGGCGGGTGTAGAGACG
>NZ_QGGF01000293.1 GCF_003857015.1 Micromonospora globispora
TACAACGCCACCGCGTCGGCCTTGAACTCCGCGGGGTAGTGCTTGTTCACCATCTGTCAGGGACTCCTGATCTCCCCGGACCATCACGATCCAAGGTTCAAGTGTCCAGGACCAGGGGGCAACTCCCAGCCGCCCGTGCGGACAGGAACTGTTTTGGCCCGCCGGGGCAAAGTCCAACAACAACCGGTGCAGCCGGTGGGGCAGTCCCGACCCAACCCGCACTGCCACTGTGGTGTCGCCTGAGGATCCTTCAAGGACAGCGCTGGGCGTAGGGTGGCGGGCTGCCAGGGTGCTTCACAGCGTGGCCGGAGATCGCTTATGAGTCGCGGTAAGGGTGGGTGGCTGCCGTCCGCCGTAACGGGTGTCCTTGTGGCGGCCGCCGTCGGCCTGGTCGGCAACCTTGCCACCAACACAGTGGAGCTGTCGTGGCGGTGGTGGCCGGCTGTGGCGTGGACTGCGACCGGGATGCTTCTGGCGGCCTCGGCAGTCTTTGAGTGGGTGCGGCACAGATCCGGCGCGGACCCGGTCAGGATGGGCGCCTCCGGGTCGGAGGTCCGGGTGTTCGGGGCGATCCCACAGCAGGCGTGGCATTGGCAGGAGCGGCCGGATGAGGCGACTGCGCTGCGTGAGACGCTAGGAGGCAAGGGCAGGACGGCGTTAGTGGCGTTGCCTGGTGAGCGGGGGGCGGGCAAGTCGCAGTTGGCGGCGACGTACGCCCGCCGGTGCGTGGCTGACGGCTATGACCTGGTGGCGTGGATCAACACCGAGTCGGGGCCGGTCACCGGACTGGCGCTGCTGGCCGATCAGCTGGGTCTCAGTAAGGCGGAGCAGACGCCCGAGGCGGCGGCGACCGCAGTGCGACGATGGTTGGAACGCGACGACCGGGCCCGGCGGCTGGTGGTGTTCGACAACGTGGACGACCCGGACGCGCTTGGCGGGTTCCTGCCAGCGACAGGCACCTCGAAGGTGATCATCACCAGTAACCGCAGGGAGTTCACCAGCATGCCCGGTATTACGGCGGTGTCGGTTGGCATGTTCACGCCAGCCCAGGGGCTGGCGTTCCTCGGTAAGGCGACTGGCCTGCCAACCACGGATGACGCTCGTGAGGTGGGTGAGCAGTTGGGATGGCTGCCACTGGGGCTGGCGCAGGCTGCCGCGTACATGGTTCACGACAGGCTCTCGTACCGGCAGTACCTCGCCGCCTTAGAGGAACAGGACCTGGACGAGACGCTGCGTCGCCAGGCCGGCACCGACCACCCCGGGGTGCTCAAGGCCACGCAACTCAGCCTCGCCGGATTGCGCCGTACCGCCGTCAGCGGCGATGCGGCTCGGCTGGTGACGGTGTTGTCGCTGCTGTCCTCGAACGGGATCAGCCGCACCCTGTTGACTCAGGCGGAGACGGCCTTGAGTCTCAAGGTCGGGCTGAGGCATGCGCTGCAGGTGCTCGCGGCCCGGTCCCTGATCACGCTCGGTGGTACCACGCAGGACCAGCACGGCGGCGACGGCGTCGTGGTGTCGATGCACCGTCTGACCGCTCGGGTGATTCGCCACCAGGTCGGTAAACCACCGGGCAAGGCGCTCGCCACCGCAATCACCACCGCGACCCGGATGCTGCACACGCTCACCGACGAGTTCCCGTACACCCAGGTGGCCCACCGCCGCGCCGAACTCGACGAGCTCGCCGCCCACGTCCTGACCCTGCGCGGCTACAGCCACGACCCGTCGCACCTGCTCTTGAGCCAATGCGACTGGGTCGGCAAAGCCCTGTACGAGACGGGAGACCTCACCCGTGCCATTCCGGTACTCACGGCCACCCTCGCCGACCGGGAGCGAATCCTCGGGCCCGACCACCCCGACACCCTGACCTCCCGCAACAACCTGGCCGCCGCCTACCGGGCCGCCGGGCGCCACGATGAGGCGATCAATCTGCACCGGAGGACGGTCGTTGACCGGGAGCGGGTCCTCGGGCCCGACCACCCCGATACCCTGACCTCCCGCAACAACCTGGCCGGCGCCTACCGGACGGCCGGGCGCCACGACGAGGCGATCCCGCTTACCGAGGCGGTGCTCGCCGACCGGGAGCGGGTCCTCGGGCCCGACCACCCCGACACCTTGGGCTCCCGCAACAACCTTGCCGGCGCCTACCGGGCCGCCGGGCGCCACGATGAGGCGATCGCCCTGATCGAGGCGGTGCTCGCCGACTGTGAGCGGGTCCTCGGGCCCGATCACCACGAGACCCTGGGCTCCCGCAACAACCTTGCCGGCGCCTACCGGGCCGGCGGGCGCCACGACGAGGCGATCCCGCTTACCGAGGCGGTGGTCGCGGACTGCGAGCGGGTCCTCGGACCGGACCACCCCCACACACTGACGAACCGCAACGGCCTCGCCGAGGCCTACCGGTCGGTGGGACGCCTCGATGAGGCGATCGCCCTGTACCGGCAGACGCTCGCCGACTGCGAGCGGGTCCTGGGACCCGACCACCCACTCAGCGTCACCGTTCGAGACAACCTAGCCTCAGCTCGCCGAAGCAGATACGAGCGTTGACCGGCCACGGTGAATCCCGGGCGACAGACGAACCAGAGCTCACCGAACCGGCAGGCTCGACCGGATCTGCCGCTGTCCGCGCGTTGGTGGCGCCTGGCGCCGTGCGCTGTCGTATCGATGAGCGGATGTGCGGTCAGGTAGGACCGCTGATCTTTGCCATTGCCGGGTCGCTCGGAACGGCGCTGGGTGAAGCGCAGGAGGCTGGCGCTGAGCAGGAACCACAGCATGTCCCAGCCCCCGATGGTCCAGAGCGCCGGCGGCGCTGGCGGGCCGCCCGAGGCGATCATCACCGGGATCAGCACGAGGATGGTCTACAGGCCGAGCGTGAGCGGCAGGAACCGGGACGGCCGGGCAAAGCCCACCCGGGCGACGCGGCCGTGGCCACCGGCGTCTGAGAGTGCCAGGGCGCTGCGGCGGTCGTGGGGGTCCGGCACCCGCCGGAGGTACCCGGCACGCTCGAGGCGGTCGAAGGATCTCAGCCCGCGGCGGACGACAAAAGCAAAGGCAAGAAGGTCTCACTCCTTGCCACTTCTAACGTATAGCGCACGGGGGGGCTTGCGGCAAGACCCGGGTCCTGCCGCAGAATCGGCGGCCGGACACAGCACCGACGAGGAAATGCGGGGCACGACGTGGGTGTGTTGGCGATGTACGGGGGACGCGGCGACCTCGAACCGCTGATGAGATTGGCGGTGCAGTTGCGGGCGCTTGACGCGGAGGTGCGGGGGTGCGCGCCGCCCGACCGGGCGCAGCGGCCGGCCGACTCGTCAGAGGGAAGCCACCCAGACATGAGGACGTGCCCAACAAGAGGTTCGACACAGCTGGAGGCGCCGGTGATTCGATCGGCCAGTGCAGTGCAACGGAGCACGGCTGCCTCGGAGGTATCGCAATGATCGAGCAGTACGTGTTGGATCTTCAAGAGATTGACGAGACGCAGGTCGCGGTCGTTGGCGGCAAGGCCGCGCACCTGGGCGGGCTGTCGCGGATCGAAGGCATCCGCGTGCCGGCTGGCTTTTGCGTCACGACGGCCGCCTTCCGGCGGATCATGGCGGAAGCGCCGTCGATCGACGATCGGCTCGATCAGCTGTCGCGCCTGAACCCGGATGACCGGGAGGCGATCCGCACGCTCAGCGCGGAGATCCGCCGGACCATCGAAGGGATCGCCATCCCTGGCGATCTCGCGGCGGCGATCACCCGCGCGCTCGCCCAGCTCGGCGAGCAAGCCGCCTACGCCGTGCGATCCAGCGCGACGGCAGAGGACATGCCGACGGCCTCCTTCGCGGGCCAGCAGGACACGTACCTGAACGTCGTGGGCCCGGCGGCGATCCTCCAGCACGTCAGCCGGTGCTGGGCGTCGCTGTTCACCGAGCGGGCCGTGACCTACCGCCTGCGAAACGGCTTCGACCACCGGAAGGTCCACATGGCCGTGGTCGTGCAGCGGATGGTCTTCCCGCATGCGGCCGGCATCCTGTTCACGGCCGACCCCGTCACGGGCAACCGGAAGGTCGCCAGCGTGGACGCCAGCTTCGGCCTCGGCGAGGCCCTGGTCTCCGGCCGGGTGAACCCGGACGTCTTCAAGGTGCGCGACGGCGAGGTCGTCGCCAAGGCGGTCGCCGCCAAACAGCATGCCGTTCACGCCCTGCCGGCTGGCGGGACGCAGGAAGTGGCGATCGACCCGCAGCGGCAGGAGCAGCCGGCGCTGACGGATGCGCAGGTCGTGCAGCTCGTGCAGGTCGGGCGGCGGGTCGAAGCGCATTTCGGCCGCCCGCAGGACATCGAATGGTGCCTGGTCGACGATGACTTCCAGATCGTGCAGAGCCGGCCAATCACCACGCTGTTCCCCATCCCCGCGGCCCGAGACCGGGAGAACCACGTCTACCTCTCCGTTGGTCATCAGCAGATGATGACCGACCCCATGAAGCCACTGGGGCTCTCCGTGTGGCAGCTGACGGCCATGGCGCCGATGCACGAGGCCGGCGGGAGGCTGTTCGTCGACGTCACCCGGCGCCTGGCCTCGCCCGCGAGCCGCGCCGGCCTCCTGGAGATGGCGGGGAGGTCCGATCCGCTGATCAGGGACGCGCTGGAGACCGTCCTCGACCGCCACGACTTCGTCCCGGCGCTCCCGGACGGCGGTCCCGGCGC
The DNA here is from genome assembly GCF_003857015.1 of Micromonospora globispora. GTDB lineage: Bacteria > Actinomycetota > Actinomycetes > Mycobacteriales > Micromonosporaceae > Micromonospora > Micromonospora globispora. Next base: position 4,684 of record NZ_QGGF01000293.1, read on the forward strand.
GCCGCCGGTCGGCGGCGCGTCCGCCCCGATCGAGACCGATCCGGCCATCGTCACCGAGCTGATCGGGCGCAGCCAGGCGTCCATCGCCGCCCTGCGGCGCGACATCCAGACGAAGACCGGACCGGCGCTGTTCGACTTCCTGCTGGAGGCCTTCCAGGAGCACAAGCGGGTCCTCAGTGATCCATTGAGCATGCAGGCGATCATGGCGGGGATGGAGGCCACCTGGTGGCTCAACGACCGGCTGCGGGAATGGCTGGGCGAGAAGAACGCGGCCGACACCCTCACGCTGTCCGCCCCCGGCAACGTCACGTCGGAGATGGGACTGGCGCTGCTCGACGTCGCGGACGTGATCCGCCCGCATGCGGAGGTGGTGGCGTTCCTGCAGGGCGTCGAGGACGAGGGCTTCCTGGACGAGTTGCCGAAGCTCGCGGGCGGGACCGAAGCGCGCGACGCCATCGAGACCTACCTCGACCGGTACGGCATGCGCTGCGTCGGCGAGATCGACATCACGAGGCCGCGTTGGCGCGAGCGCCCCACCACGCTCGTGCCCGTGATCCTCGACAACGTCAGGAACTTCGAGCCGGGCGCCGCCAAGCGGCGCTTCGAGCAAGGACGGCAGGAGGCGCAGAAGAAGGCGCAGGAGGTGCTCGAACGCCTGCGGGCACTGCCGGACGGGGAGCAGAAGGCCGACGAGACCAAGCGGATGATCGACCGGGTCCGGACCTTCATCGGCTACCGGGAGTACCCGAAGTACGGCATCGTCAGCCGCTACTTCGTCTACAAGCAGGCCTTGCTCGAAGAGGCCGAGCGCCTCGTGCAGGCCAACGTGCTCCCTGAGAAGGAGAACGTCTTCTACCTCACGTTCCAGGAGCTCCACGACGTCGTGCGCTCGAACCAGGTGGATGGCAAGCTGATCCAGCAGCGCAAGGACGCGTTCCGGTCGTACCACGCGCTCACGCCGCCCCGGGTGCTGACATCGGATGGCGAGGTCATCGCCGGGGCGTACCGACGCGACGACGTGCCGACCGGCGCCCTGATCGGCCTACCGGTCTCCGCCGGGACCATCGAAGGGCGCGCCCGCGTCATCCTGGACATGGCCCAGGCTGATCTCGAACCGGGTGACATCCTCGTCACGGCCCACACGGACCCGAGCTGGACGCCCCTCTTCGTCGCCATCACAGGCCTGGTGACGGAGGTCGGAGGATTGATGACACACGGCGCAGTGATCGCACGGGAGTACGGCCTGCCGGCTGTCGTCAGTGTGGTAGATGCCACCCGGCTGATTCTCGATGGGCAGCGGATCCGCGTGCACGGAAGCGCCGGGTACGTCGAGATTCTGCCTTGACTGACCACTCACCGAGAAGGCCCGTCTGCCTTGCCAAGCACATATTTTCCGAGCGGCACTGACCTGCTCGGCATCCGGATCTGCCGCCGAGCGGGCGCGCCAACCGGTAGGCGGCCGTCACAGTTAGCTCGCCAGCTCGGCGTCCGTCGTGCCGCGGGCCGTGCGCGGGACCGCCCGCGGCGTACCGTGTGGCTCGTGACCGTCATTTCCCTCATGCTCGCGGTGCCGGACGCCGCGACGGCATCCGCTTGGTACCAACGCGCTCTGGGCGCGACCGAGCTGTGGAATCTCGGCTCGGTCATCGGTCTCGAGGTTCAGGGGGCGCCGTTCTTTCTCGCCCAGCCAGAGAGCAATCGCTGGGAGAGTCCGGTTGCGCTTGGCGTCACGACAACGCGAGTCGAGGTGTTCGTGGACGATCCCGATACGCTGCTGAGTGGCGCCGCGGCAGCAGGTGCCGACTACCACGATCCGGTGCGCGACCACAAAATGCCGTGGGGAACGCATCGGCAGGGCGGCTTTTTCGACCCCTACGGCCATCTTTGGCTGGTCGGCGACAAGTCGCCGTTGCGTCGTCATCCCTGAGGTGCTGCGCCACGAGCGTGGGCGCCGCCGCGGCTGCCTCCGGACACCGACAACGCTGTGGTTCCTCGACGAGGTGCCGGACGAAGTTGCGGGATTGACGACATCCGGATCTGCCGCTGACCCGGCGCCACGCTCCGTGACGAGGCGCGGTGGGTCGAACGCTGGGTCGTGCCGAGTTGAGTGCGGTGCTGGAGGTGCGTTATTGGTCGGTGTCTCGTTGGGCGATACGCTGCATCGCCTTCACGTAGCGGTCCGTCGCATATTCCTGGATCGTGCGAGTCAATGGTCCGCCCCACCGTGCCAGCAATGAGGCGGGACGACTGAAAGCACGAACGCGGAACCGCACCTCACCCGTGCTCGCCGTCGTGATCAGGAAGGCTTCCTCACCCTGTTCCGGATGACCAGGCAGGGTGCCATAGGCGAAACCCCGGTGGTCGGCGTCGTCGACGGTGTAGATGACCCGGCACGGAATCGTGAGCCGAAGTGGACCACGGCCGGCTCGAAGGACCACAACGACTCCGGGAGCCGCTCGTGCATCGCTACTGGTGACAGTCAGCCCAGCGCCTCTGTGCACGTCCCAGCCGAACAGCCCGTCAACCGCGCGGTCGAAGGCGGTCTGTCCGGCTCCTACGATGACGTCACGGTGTACGTGGCCGTAATCGGCCGGCAAGGAGGCGTCGCGCGTAGCGCCCACCTCTTGGTACGTCAGATCGGCGACGGCCAGATCTGCAAACAACCGCTTGACGTTCCGCCGCACCAGGCCACCGTACCGAACCCGCGGTACGAGTATCGGCCACGGGCCGAGGGCGTCACAATCCGTGACTCGCTCGGGTCAGACCTCCCTGTGACCTCCCTGCGAGCGCCCGATCATGCCGATGAGCGGATGCCTGGTCTGGCGGAGCATTCGCCAAGAGCTGTGGACGCCGGGTTCGATGGCGCTGCGACCTGGTAACTCGGCCACGGCGCGGGCCACGTATCCGCAGACTCTGGATCGGGGTTATCGAGGACCGGTGGACCCTACCGTGTCTTGGTCAACGCCGCGGATGCCAAGAGCATGCCCGGAGGCCAGACCGTCGCGTTGGCCCGCCGCGACCGCGGCACGGCCAACTCTGGCACCCTTCTGTTCCATGAGTGTTTTCACCCAGAAAGTAGTGCCGGCCGACCCGGACGTGCGGATGGTCGCCGCCGAGCGGCTGACCTTCTTCGCCGATGCCGTCATCGCCATCGCCATCACGCTCCTGGCCCTGGAACTGCCCATGCCAGCCGGCACCACCAACGCGGAGCTGCTGCACTCGGTGGCTGAGCACCGCGGGGAGTACATCGCGTTCGTCATCAGCTTCGTCGTGATCGGAGCGCACTGGGATGGCCACCACCGGGTGTTCCGTTACGTCACGTCGCTCGGCGGCCGACTCAGCCGGTTGAGCATGTACTGGCTGCTCATGCAGGTGGTGACGCCGTTCGCGACGAAGGTACTCACCGGCGACGGGGCGTTCCAGGTACGGTTCGGCTTCTACGCTGCGGTGCAGGCCGCCGCCGGCCTACTGTTCCTGCTTATGGTCCGCGAGATCCGCCGGAATCATTTGTACCGCCTGGGCACCCCGCCTGGAATGTTCACCAACGCCATCGTCCGGACGGGAGTACTGGCCGGCGCGTTCCTGGTGTCGATCCCGATGTCGTTCTTTACGGCGTACTCGTACCTGTGCTGGATCGCCATGCCGGTCGTGACGGCGATCGTCATGCGGATCCTGCGACGCCGCGCGGCCAGTATTACAACCGGCACAGGCAGCCTTCCACGTACCCAGAAAAGCTCACCGACCACACCATGAATGACTGGTCCGCTCATGCTCATGAGCGGCAAGGGCTTCTCCGTCTGTGCTGCGGTTGATGCTGTGGTCGTCGCGCGTGGTCAGGCTGCGTCCAGCAGAGCCGGGAGTTTGCCCATGTCGTCGAAGACCACCGTGTCCGGGCCTTCCAGCCGGTGCGCGGGGGGTCAATCCGCCCGCATAGCCGTAGCAGCGCATCCCGGCGGCGCGAGCCGCATGCACGCCGTACCGGCTGTCCTTCGACCACGACGCACGCCGCAGGAGGGACACCCATCGTCGCCGCCACGTGCAGGAACAAGTCGGGGGCAAGCTTGCCGCAGGCGACCTCGGTCGCGCTGAAGATGCGGCCCTCAAATCGGCGATACAGGCCGGTATGGCCCACGGTGTGGCGCATCTTCTCGTGCGTACCGCTGGAGGCCGCACACGTCGACTGGGGGATCTCATCGAGCGCGTCGCTGCCCGTCGACGGCGGTCAGTCCGGCGTCCACCGCTTGGCGGTGTGCCAGGTCGAACCGGTCCGCCCAGGTTGCAGCCACGCGCTGTCCGAGGCGGGCCGCGACCTGTTCCCCGGTGGACGTGCTGGACCGGCCGATGAAGCGCTCGAGGACCTCTGCCTCTGTCAGTGGCCCAGTTCCGCGCCAAACGCGATGTTGACGCGGACGCCGATTCGCTCGCTGTCGACCAGCACCCCGTCACAGTCGAAGATGACAAGCCCGATCGGATTGGTCATCCGGACCGGCTAGTCGAGTGGGTGGGCGAACCCGGCGGCACCCACGGACCCCGAAAGGCAGCGGATCGCCGTCACCGCCGAGGTGACGGCCAACGCGGACAGGTCGACTCCGTTGCGAGGCAGCACCAGCGGCCGATGCACGACCGGGCCGAGAAGGACGCACGCTTCTAATGCCGCGATGAGCGCGCTACCCGACGTCATCGACCTGGTTGGCGCCGTTGGCCGACCTGCCGTGCTGACACCACGACCGTCGGGCCACGGACGAATGTAAGTTCCACTCCGCCGTATCACGCCGACCGATTATCGACTCGCCCGGAGAGGTCCGATTCGCTCGTGCCGCTGACCGCGCGTCACGCAGCGTCACAGTTGGACGACCAAGACGGCGCTCGGTCTTGCCGAGTTGAGGATGTTCGGGCCCAGCCGGCGACGGTGCCATCGTCGGCAGGCTGTCGGAGTGGTTGGGGGGCGTGCCGTTGGCGGGGCAACGGGCTAGGCTGCTGGTTGGTGTGCCGGGAAGGCTGGTCGGCGGGTGAATGCCGCAGCACCGCTACGCCTGGAGGCACTTCCATGCCCGATTTTGTGAGACCAACGGCAGTGGCGTGCCTGCCGGCCGGCCAGGTCGAATACCGGTTGGATCGACGTGGTGAGGCCGTGGTGGTGGTCTTCCACGGTGGGCACGTGCGAGCCGGCTTGGCGTTGGGCGAGGAGGTGTTCGCCGCGGCTGGTTGCACGCTGCTGGCACCCTCACGTCCCGGCTACGGCCGTACTCCACTGTCGACCGGCAGTTCGGTGGAGGGGTATACGGACGTGGTCCGTGCGTTGTGTGCCGATCTGGGCATCACCCGGGTCGCCGCCGTTGTCGGCGTCTCGGGTGGCGGGCCGACCGCCGCTACGATGGCCGCGCGGCATGCTGACCTCGTCGAGCGTTTGATCCTGATCAGTGCCGTGGGTTGGCTGCCCTTTCCGGATCGCTGGACTCGGCTGGGCGCGCACGTCGGGTTCGCTGCCGGGACTGAGGCCGTGACATGGGCCGGGATACATGCGCTTGCTCGTATGGCGCCGGATGTCTGTCTGCGGCTGATGGCGAGGAGCCTGTCGACCCGACCGGTGGGCGAGGTTATGGCAGCGCTGCGCGCCGAGGACCGCGACGTGCTGCTGGCGTTGTTCGCCCGGATGCGGTCCGGCCGCGGATTCGTCAACGATCTGCGTCCCACGCCCGACGTCACCGCCCGGATCGACCAACCCACCCTGGTGATCGCAACACGCACCGACGGGGGCGTCCCGTTCGCCCACGCTCAGTCGCTTGCCAGCGGCATCCGTAACGCCCAACTCGTCGAAAGCCGCTCGCACACCCACTTCGTCTGGCTCGGGCCTGACTGGCCGGCAATCGCTGAGCGGATCCGGCTGTTCCTCGATACCGACCCCGCCGCCGTCGTCGTCGGACCAGCACCCTCCGGCGCCTGACTCGACTCGTCGACGAGGGGAGTCGGTCAGCCGAGCCACTCACCAAGATCGGGTGCGCGGATCTGCCGCCGACCGGGCGTCACAGTACGTTACGGGGGTGCGCGCAGCGAACACCCAGCCTTGTCGATAAGCGGATATTCGCTGGTTGGTCCTTGTCTGTCGTTCGCGCCGCGGGCACCCTCATGCCACCACCTGAGCCGGCTGGCTCGGGCGGTGGCGGACGGCACTCGGCCCGGGCCCCTGATCCGGCGGTGCCGCGGCGGTTCACTGGCTGGCTCGCCAGGGTCGAGCCGGCCAGGGCGTCGCCGGAGGTCGATGCCGCGTTCGGCTAGTCCCGTCAGTATCTGCGGCGAGATCTGCGGCGAGGCGAGCACTCACGGGTGACGGACGACGCGGTGCGACGGCGCCGCTGCGACCGCGTCCAGTCGGGTTGCCGCCCGGATTGACGTAGGACGTCAGAGCGTCAGGATGACCTTTCCTTTGGTACGGCCGGTCTGGCCGATCTCGTGGGCCTTGGCGACCTGTTCGAGGGGCAGCACTGTGTCCACCTCGACGCGGAGCTGCTCCGTGTCTACCAGGCCGGCGAGGGACGTGAGCCCGGCACCGTCCGGCTCGACGATCATGAATCGGGCGCGCTTGCCGTGCCGGGCCGCCTCCTCCTCCAGGTACGTCTCGGCTGGCGAGGCGAGGGCGACCAGAATGCCGTCCGGGCGCAGGGTCCGCAGCGAGCGCGGCCCGTACTCGCCGCCGATCGAGTCCAAGACCACGTCGAGGTCGTGGAGGCGGTCGGCGAAGTCCGTCATGGTGTAGTCGATGACCTCGTCGGCGCCCAACCCGCGGACGAACGCGTGCTTGGCGGCGCTCGCTGTGCCGATCACGTGCGCGCCGCGCGCCTTGGCGATCTGCACGGCGAGGTGGCCGACGCCGCCCGCGGCCGCGTGAACCAGTACACGCTGGCCCGGCCGGACGTCGGCGATGTCGACGAGGGCCTGCCACGCGGTGAGCCCGGCGAGTCCCAGACCGGCTGCCTCGACGTGGGACAGTCCGGCGGGCTTGCGGGCGAGGTGGCGCGACGGTGCCGTGACGTACTCGGCGTAGGTGCCGGCCGCCTGCGGTAGCCGTGGCATTCCGAAGACCTCATCACCGGGCCGGAACAGCGCGGCGCCGACACCAACCGCCTCGACCACGCCGGACAGGTCCCAGCCCAGCCGCACCGGACGGCCGAGCAGGCCGCCGGTCTCGCGGTGCCAGAAGTCGGTCGGGTTGACCCCGACCGCGTGGACCCGGACGAGTACCTCTGCCGCACCGGGCTCGGGGCGGTCGACCTCCACGAGCTTGAGGACGTCAGGTCCGCCGAACCGGTCCTGTTCAATCGCACGCATCGCATGCCTTTCGTTCGTCATCGGTGTGCGCGATCTACCCTGCCGGAGCGGCGGTCGGGGTTCGAGTGGCCAGATCGCCAGCATGTGAAAGGATTTGGCCATGCATCGCGTGGTCGTCCTGGCGCTCGACGGCGTGTACCCGTTCGAGCTGAGCATCCCGGTCCGCATCTTCGGTACCGCTGTCGGTCCCGACGGTGAGCCGCTGTACGAGGTCATCACCTGCAGTGTCGACGGCGGACCAGTCGCCACGAGCGCCGACTTCGCCGTTGCCGTCCAGCACGCCGCCGAGGCGATCGACACGGCGGACACGCTCGTGTTGCCGCCCTTCATCTGCGAGCCGACCGGCGACCGGGACTGGCTGCCCGAGCGGGTCGCGGCGGCGCTGCGCCGGCTGCGGCCGGATGCCCGGATCGTGTCCATCTGCACAGCCTCGTACGTGCTGGCCGCCGCCGGGCTGCTCGACGGCCGGCCGGCGACCACGCACTGGAACAACGCCGAGCACTTCCAGCGGACGTTCCCGAACGTGAAGGTGGATGCGGACGTGCTCTTCGTCGACGACGGGAATGTGCTCACCGCGGCGGGCGTCTCCTCCGGCGTCGACCTGTGTCTGCACCTCGTGCGCCGCGACCACGGCAGCGCCGCCGCCAACCGGGTGGCCCGGTTGTGCGTCGTGCCGCCGTGGCGCGAGGGCGGCCAGGCGCAGTTCATCGACCGTCCGGTGCCCGAGACGGCGACCGCGACCACGTCCGAGACCCGGCAGTGGGCGCTCAGTCAGTTATACCGGCCGATCACCCTCGCCGAGTTGGCCCGGCACGCGCGGATGAGCGTGCGGACGTTCTCGCGCCGCTTCCGCGCCGAGGTCGGCATGACACCGGGGCAGTGGCTCGCGCGGCAGCGGGTCGAATACGCCCGGCGTCTGCTGGAGACTACCGACCTGCCGGTGGACCGGGTCGCCGCTGAGGCTGGCTTCGGCACCGCCGCGTCGCTGCGCCAGCACCTGACTGGCGCGATCGGGGTCTCGCCGACGGCGTACCGGCAGACGTTCCGCACCATAATGTCGACGGCCCGCGCGTCGTGACCGGCACCCGACATCCGCTTCTGCCGCTGAGTGTGCGCGGATCTGCCGATGAGCGGATGGTCGACGATGGTGCCTCGGCGCCGACCTCCTCGGCCGCCGACTCAAGTCCCTTCAGGCGCGCACGGCACCGACAATTACGACTCGCGGTCAGCGGTGTGCTGCCGCCTTGTGCGATGCTGCCGCCATGTCCGGGTCGGTACCCAAACCCACGCCGAAGGTGCGCGACGACCGTCTCGCCTGGCTGGCCGTGCGGGACCGGCTCCGCCGCCGCAGCCGGCGCCGGGGGCCGGTCGGCTGGATGGTGGTCCTGGCCACGTTCGGCACCTGGCTCGCGGTCGAGCCGGGTGGCCGCGGCGGCAGGCGCATGGCCGACTACTCCATCGCCCTCGACCACGTCACCGGTTACCTGAACGACGACGAGCGCGCGAGGTTGCGTACGGGCAACGTCCTGCCGCCGTGGTTCCTCTTCGAGGTCGAGCGGGCTGCGCGGCGGGTTCGCCGGGGCCGGCCGCTGCAGGAGGGCCGCGAGACCCGGCGGGAGCGCCGTCGCCGCCTGACCGGGCGGGTCGTGGTCGCCGCCGCGCTGGGTGCCGCGATGGTACTGGCACCGACGGCGTGGATCCGGTTGTCTTCGGCCGGCCGGATTGTCACCGTCGCCGACGCGCCCGGTAGCGATGTCGCGATCGTCTTCGGGGCGCAGGTGGCGCCCGGCGGCACGCAGCCCATGCCGTTCCTGAAGGGCCGCCTGGACGTCGGCGCGGAGTTGCTGCGGACCGGCAAGGTGAAGGCGCTGCTGATCTCCGGTGACGCGCACGGCGGCTCGGGCGACGAGGTACGCGTGATGCAGGAATACCTCGTCGGACAGGGCGTCGACCCGTCCCGGGTGGTCGTCGACCCGTACGGCCTCGACACCTACGACACCTGCCGACGGGCCCATGACGTGTACGGCGTGCGCCGTGCGCTGCTGGTCAGCCAGGAGCTGCACCTGCACCGGGCGGTCACGCTGTGTCGCCGGCTCGGCGTTGAGGGTTTCGGGGTGCCGGCCCGCTGCGACGGCTGCAGGCAGGTGACAATCTGGTACAACGCGGCCAGAGACGTCGCCGCTGGCCCGAAGGCCGCGTGGGAGGCGCTGCGGCACCGTCCGCCGGCGGTGCGGTCGCCGCCGGATCCGAGGCTGGAGCGGGCGATCGGACCATAGTGGACCGGTGTGTCGCGCTGCACGTGACTGCCGATCTGCCTCCGTAGGCGCATCCTCATCTGGCAGACCGGCCGCTACCTTCTGTACGGTCGCCTGGCTGTGCCGCCCGCCCGTGTCGAAGAGTGGATGCCCGCCGTACCCACGGTGATGAGGTCGGGTTCGATTTCGCAGTCGACGGCCACTTGAAAGGTGTACAGGTGGAGCGGTACTGCAGAATCTTCGTGCGGTCGGCGGATCGGAAGGCGGTCCGTTCGCTGGTCCGGACGGCATTGCACGGGTCAGTGGTCGACGACCGCATCGACGCTGAGGGTGCGCAGGCGTACGTGGGAGACAACGGTTACCGTGATCCGCAGGGCGGGGAGGACTTCCTGGACTGGCCCCTGTGCGTCGAGCTACACGGAGACGAGCAGGTTGAGGTGTCACGCCTGGTAACCCTGACGCGTGACGTCTTGACCGCTTTATGGGCCGCTGGAGTCCCGGCCGTTGCGGCGGCGGATTACGAAGCCCAGCTGCCGGACAACGGCGGAATCGGGCTGTATGGCTGACGATCCGACTGATCGGTACGTTGGGACTACTCCCGCTGTTCGCCGTGGCCCTGCCGCTCGCCCACCGAGCGGCGCCGAGGCGAGCACCGCCGGCGGCCTTGACGGCGTCGGCGACTGACCGGACAGCACCGGCAGACCAAGCCACCGGACCATCCAGAACGGCGGGCCAGCGAACAGCGGCACGATCACTCGCGCTCCGCCCCTGCCCACCGCCGGTAAGCCGTGAAGAGCCCGGGTGCGCGCCACCCGCCCGCACCCGGGCCGTCGGGATCAAGCACTGGCTCGTTCGGGAAGGAGCGCCGGCGCATGGACGACCGGACTCGTGCCCTCATCGAGATCCTGCTCGATGAGAAGGGCCTGCCGGCCGATCGGTGGGACGTGACTTTCGACCTCGGTGACATCCCGGAGCCGGAGGTGGTGGCAGCACTTGCATCGATCGCGTGTTCTCCCGCAGCCGAAGAACGGGACCGCGTCCTGGTGGACATGTGCGGCGAGGCGTTGGGCGGCATCTGGGCGGAATTGGGGCGCGTCGACGAACCAATCTTCGCCTGTCTGCGGCCCGGTGCGCGTAGCGAGGCCCTGGCTGCTCTTCGCCTCTACGCCCCGCACCTGGTGCCGGCGAGCGCCGGTGACGCAGCGACTGCAGTGCCGGCAACCTTAACCGGCAGCTGGAGCCGTGGACACACCGCTTCCTGCGGGCAGCGTCCCGGTGCGACCTGTCAAGCGACCCCTTCGACGACGGCGAGCACAGCAGCGGTGCCGTCCTCCCCAGCCAGCCGGTCGGCCAGCGACCGGCAGTGCGCCGTGTACCGCTGCTCGCCCACCACGGCACTGGTCTCTGCGGCGGACGGTAGTCAGGCCGTGCTGTCACTTGAACAGCCTCAAGTCCGAACGCTAGGGAAGGTCAGCGAAGCGCGAGCAAGAGGGGCTGGGGTGCCCCGGCCTCTGGTCGACGCGTGCCTACCGCAAGTGGCGCCCGCAAAGGCTCAATGTCCACTTCTCCCGTCTGAGTCGACCGATCGTCGGATCTAGATCGGCCTCCGAGTCATTAGCATCGGCACGATTCGCGGCCAAGGAACGGAGACGCAGTGCAGCAGAAGCTTCAGACCCGTGCGTTCGAGCAGGTGACGCCGTTCCTGCAGGCCGGTGAGCAGCCGGTCGTGGCGACGCGGGCCATGGTCGGGAAGTTCTCGTCTAGTCGACTCGGGACGGTCGTCAGCCAGGCGGTCAGGCTTGAGGGTGGCGGAGCGTTGGTGGGGGCGGCGCTGGCGTCGACCCGTAAGCAGTTCGTCGTGCTCACCAACCGTCGACTGATTTTCCTGCCGCAGACGTTTCTGGGGGGCCCCGGAAAGAAGGTCCTCGGTGAGGTGCCGCGTGAACAGGTCTCGCTGGCCGAGGCGAAGATGGGCGTCGTGAGCCTGCTGCGCCTGGCGTTCGGTGCTGCGGGCGACGGCGTGGCTCTCACCTTCCCCCGGGTGGACAAGAAGAACGCCGAGTCGCTCGCGGAAGCCCTGCGGCACGCTCCGGCCGCCTGATCACCGGTTCTCGATCGGGCCCCAGGCTGAGCCGGCCTGTCCCCGAAATCGGGGGTATGGCTCGTTGCGTTCGCCGGCCAGGAGGCGACGCCGTCGCCTTGGCATGATCCGGGTGCCGAGCAAGCGCGCTCGGCGTGGTTTAGGTCGCGTTTGGCGTAGCCTGTGCGCCTACAAGACTGGGGGGTCGATGCGCCTGCCGGGTCACAGCAGTCGAACCTGCAGCTGAGACCGCGGTGGGCGGCCCACAGCGCGCCGGCGCGGCTGGCAGCTTTGGCTACGTCGCTGCTCATGGACGCGTGTTCTCACGCGAGTCGACGCCCGCTCATGGCGCCCCTTTATGTCAAGGCGCCGCTGGAACCAGGGGTTTAGGGTGGTTGGTGGCGGGTCCGGGAAGTGGCTTGTCCGAAGGGCCGATGTCCGGGGTCAGGTCGGTCACGCTGGATTGCACAGTCGTCCCCGATTGCCCTCCCGGGCCTGCCGCCCTTTCCAGCCTCTCCTCGCGCGTTGCCCGGCGAGACCGCAGGCCATGAGAGAGCCACACCAATGACACCGGTGGGCAGCCGCAATGTGGGAGCGTCTCGCCGAGCACCTGAACCGAGTCTGGCCGGACGATCCTGCAGAAAGTCTCCAAGTAGCCGAGATGAGGACGTCTGCCGACGGGCCCCGTCCCTTCGGCGTGGTCACGCTGTACCCTCCGGCTTGTGAAGCGCGGGGCGCCCCATGCCGACCGGGGCAGATACGTTCGAACCATCGCGGCCCCCAACGGCCCTATCGTTCTTGCACCGTTCGTTGGTGGAACATGGCATGGACGTGGCAGTGTGTACCGCAGACGTCGCAGGATCGCGACTGCCGCGGTTCTGGTCGTCACGCTGCTGGCCGTGGCCTTGTCCGGGTTGTTCGTTGTCGGTCTTGCTCGCTCAGGCACGTTGCCTGCCCGCCTGTTCGCCTCGGCGTACGGGCTCACTGCCCTAGCTGGTCTGGCGCTTGGCCGCAAGTGGATCGCGCAAGCGCCGATCCGGCCACGGTGGGCCGACGACGGCCTGACAGCTTCACTCGGGATCACGGTTTTCCTGCTGATCCCGGTCCTTGCCGGTTTTGGCATTGCTCTGCTGCCCGGACTGTTTGCCGCTGACTTTCCTGGCGAACGACGGGCGCGCGAACTCACCACCATGCTTCGGAACACGACGACCAGCAACCGCTGAGCTTTGCGCGAGGGCTCCCGCGCCCCTCCCCAGGCAGCACCGACGGAGAGCCGCAGCGGCAGCCACGCACGCACATGCCGCGAGGCGCTCGTCACTTCGGTGACGAGCAGCCTGGCCCACTCGCGATTCAGTGCGCGGACGTGCCGAAAGTAGTATTTCTGGCAAAGCTTCACTGCTCCGCGTCGTTGACCTGGCCGACGTGGTCAACTGTCCGCCGGTAAGGCGAGTGCGGCAACGTACTCATTGAAGCGGTTCAGGCTCGTCTCGAAGCCCTCCCGTGCCCGAGGATCGGCGAACATCGCAGGCACGTTGGTCTGGTGCGTGACGACCTCGGTCCGCCCGTCGCCGAGGTCGTTAAAGGTGATCGTCGTGGTCATGCCGCCTTCGACGCCGGGCTCGCTCCACACAAGTTTCTCGGGTCGGCGGATGTCAACGTAGACAGCGCGCATCGTGTACTGGCTGCCATCGGCGTCGTTGACCATGACTGTCTCGAAGGCACCGCCCGGCCGCAGGTCGACGGTGATGCCATCGACGGGGGTGGTGGTCCCGATAGGCCCCCAGAAATGCGTGAGGTGCTCGGGTTGGGTCATGCAGTCGAAGAGCAGTTCCCTGCTGGCACGGTGGACGCGCCGATAGGTGAACTCGCCGGGTTGGGTCATCTGGGATGCTCCCGCTGGTCGGACGGCAAAGTGGACAGGTGTGCATCGAGCCTGTCATAGCGGTCGTGCCAGACCTGCCGGTGGCGGTCGATCCATTCGGCGACGGTATTGAGCTTGCCGGGTTCGAGCCGGCATGGCCGCGACTGCGCGGTCTTGCCGCGGGAGATGAGCCCAGCTCGCTCCAGGACTTTGAGGTGCTTGGAGATCGCCTGCTGAGTCAGGGCGAACGGTTCGGCCAGCTGGCCGACCGTCGCGTCGCCTGCGGCCAGCCGGGCCAGGATCGCGCGTCTGGTCGGATCTGCCAGGGCGGCGAAGGTGATGGTCAGGTCGTCGTCGACGGTTGCTGTCGTCACCGGTTCACCTCTGCGATTCGCTGTGCGCCGGGACCGCTGAACAGATCGTGTGGGATCCTTCGCCCGGCGATCAGGAGCAGCAGCTCGCGGCCTTGCCCCTCCAGTCGCGCGCCGGCACCCGATGACCAGTCGAGATCGGTGGCATGCAGCTGGATGCCGTCTAGGTCGACGCCGAACAGGCTGCGGCTCCCCTGGCCGACGCTCAGGTCGAGCACGGCGGTCATCGTCTCGTCGGCAATGGGGTACTTGATGGACATCGGCCAGGTGATGTCCAGACCGTGGATGGTGTCATGGCTGAGTGCGCCCGCAAGCCCGCCACCGGGCGGGTTCCACGGGTGGTCGGCGTTGTCGCGCAGCACCGCCACGAGTTCGGCCTGCGGCAGCTGACTGTCCCGGTTCGCCACGGCGTCGGAGAACTCATTGAACCGGCCGCCGGCTTCTTGCATGCCGAGCGCGAACTCCTGTTCCGAGATCCGGAACGGCATCGTCACGTGCGCGACCACGTGCGCGACTGCCCAGCCCTCGCACAGTGATGGCGCCTGCCACTCCGTGGCGCTCAGACCGCCGAGCACCTCCGCGAGTTCCCGACGCCCGGCAGTGATCAAATCCATCATTGCAAGCTCCTACTGGACAACCAACGAGTTGTACAACCACGGAGTTTACAAGGCTGAACCGAGGGGATCAAGGCGCACATCGCATAACGGGGAGCCCGATAGGAAATGCCGACAGACGGCCCGCTAACACCGTGGCCGCGCTGTTCAAGTGACAGCGGTGAAGACGAGCCAACCGGGCCGCTCATGCCGCTGGTCACGCGGTCATGTCGACGAGCGTGCATAGCGGCTCCGACGAAAGACGAGATGCGGCGGCGGTATCGGCGTCCGGTTGGCGGCGCACCTGCTCGGCGCGGGCCGTGACGGGCAGCACCCGCCGCACCGGACGCCGATACCGGCCAGATCAGACCGGTGACGTGCCGGCCCGGCCGAGATGCCGGGCCAGGAACTCGTTGTCGACCCCGACCCAGCGGATGGTGCGATGGTCGCCCGGGTTGGCGTGCAACGCCTTTTCCTTCGAGGCGAAGGCGTCGAACAACGCGAGAGCGGATTGGCGGTCGACGTACTCGTCGTCCCACGGGAGCAGGAACTGGATGGGAACGGTGATGCGTCTCGCCGCCTCGATCAGCGCCTCGCACACGAAAAACCCGCCACCGAAGATGGCAACGGTGATCCGGGGTTCGATCGCCGTCAGCGGCACCACGATCGCGGTGCCCAACGATATGCCGCCGCCGTAGCCGATCGGCGCTTCGGTGCCGATCTCGGGCTGATCGGCCGGCAGATGCCGACCGTGGTCGTCCCGTTCGTCAACGCCGCCCTGGCCGCCCGCGCACCCTTCCAGCGCGCCGTGGCGAACCTCCGCGACGAACGCGTCCGAATCCTCCTCGGGACCGAGGACGGATGGGAGCCGCACCCACTCGGCAGCGGCAACAGTCGCCAGAAAGCCTTCCCGTGGACGACGGCGTTCGAAGCGGCCACCCGGCTGGCCGGCGAGGTGCCGGCCGGCAGCACTGATCGCAGCTGCTGACTCCAAAGTGCATGACGGCTTCGGAGGCATGAACGGGATCAGACCCCGAGGTCGGTCAGCCGCCGGACGATCCGTCCCCGGGCAGCCTCCACACCTGATCATTGGGCCAGTACTGATACAGCATCTTCCTGGCGGTTACAGCGATCCGCGGTCGCAGCGGTTCGCGGACCAGGTCTGCCAGCAGTTGCTCTTCCCGCTCGACGTCCTACGCGATGACAAGCACCGCCCCGACCGGGACCACTCGGTGGGCATGCCGGTAGCCGTCAGCAGCCCACACCCTCGACGCCCGTTTCTCCCGCTCGGCGACAGCGTCACCGACCGCGCCACGGTCGACGTGCACGCGGCCTGAACAGCCAACCCCGCGAGTCAACCAAACTCGGGGCAGTCCCGTGCTCGGTCTTGCCGATGTGCGTGCACGTCGTAGGCCACCACATGCCCCAACGGTTTGCCGAACTGGTCGTTACATACCACGCTGCAGTCTGTGCCGATGCATCACGACGAGCTCGAACTGCCGACTCTCCATCGGGACGGGTCTGTGGCCGGCCGATGAGTTTGGGATGCTGCGCAGGTCTAGCTACCGACACCATCTGACTCGAAGGGATCACCGCGATGGCAAAGGTCATCTCCACGCTGTTCATCTCGGCCGACGGTGTGGCCGAGATCGACCCCGATTGGCACTTCCCGTACTTCGACGAGAACATGGGCCGCGCCGTCGGCGAGGACTATGACACCGCTGACGTGCTGCTCATCGGCCGGGAGACCTACGACAGCTTCGCCGGAGCATGGCCCGACCGCGAGGCGGCGGGTGGGGACGACGCACCGTTCGCCAAGCAACTCGGGGACGTGCGCAAGGTGGTCGTCTCCCGCCAGCCGCTGGAGTTCTCCTGGCGCAACTCCGAGCTGATCAAGGGCGATCTCCTCGATGCCGTCACCTCGCTCAAGGCCGATGCTGGTATCAGAGGCATCCTCATCCCCGGTTCGATTTCCGTGGTGCAGCAGCTGCTCGCCGCGGGGCTGATCGATGAGCTGCGCCTGCTGGTGCACCCGGTGGCGGCGCGTAAGGGCCGCAGGCTGTTCGACGATGGCGATGCGCCGTACCACCTGAGGATGACGGCGACGGAGGCGTTTCCGACGGGCGTAATCCGGGTGATCTACTCGCCGACCGAGGCACCCATCAAGGTCGGCTACGACGAGGTCAAGGACCAGGTTCCCGACGGGAGATAGCCGCCTTCTCGGGGAGGATCGCCACAACGCGGCCACATCCGTCGGCCGGCGATGTCCCCTGCGCTCCCGGGATCCAATAGGTTGGCTGTGAAACAGATCAACCCGACCGCTCAGCGTCCCTGTCACTGAGACCGCGTCGGCCCGTGACAGCGATGGGGGGCGCAAGCAATGCGCGGGAGGCCGTAAGAGTGCCATGAGCTCTGCACGATCACCTTCAAAGACCCTCTACTTCACCGAGCGCGGATCGGGGCCGCCCCTGCTGCTCGTGCATGGGTTGATGGTCACCGGCGAGATGTTCGAGCCGGTGATAGGGCATTTCGCCACCCGGCACCGGGTGATCATTCCCGACCTGCGCGGCCACGGGCGCAGTCGGGCACTACCACCGCCGTACGCGGCGGCGCAGCTGGCCTCTGACCTATCGCAACTGCTCGACCATCTGCGCATCGACTCCACCGCCGTGCTCGGCTACTCGCAGGGCGGTGCGATCGCTCAACAGATGGTCCTTGACTTCCCCAACCGATGCGACCGACTCGTGCTCGCCTGCACCTTCGCGTTCAACATGGCGACCTACCGCGAAAAGGTTGAGGGCCACCTCCTGCCGCTGCTGCTCCAGGTCCTCGGCACGCGGCTGTCGGCGAAGTTGATCGTCTCCCAGGCGGCGCCGCAGCTCGGCAAGGAACGTGCCGACTGGCTCACCGCCCTCATGGCGGACCAGGACCGCAAGGCGATGGTGTCCGCCTGGAAGGAGACGATGGCGTTCGACAGCAGACGCCGGCTGGCGGAGATCGCATGTCCGACGCTCGTCATCGCCGCTTCCAACGATCAAGCGGTACCGATCCACCACGCGAAGATGCTCCACGACGGTGTAGCAGGGTCCCAACTGGTCATCATCGACGATGCCGACCACGCGCTCATCTGGACACACTCCGACGAGTTCGAGCGGGTGACAGACGACTTCCTCCGGGCCTGACGGGGCACCAAGGTCGGAGCCAAATGGGGCTCCTCATCGAGGGGTGCAGCATCGGCTTCTAGGGCATTGATGTAGCGCGGATACCGCGGCAGACGTCGCGGCCGCGCTGGGCTCAAGGGAACGAGAAGGCCGATTCAATTGCGAAACGGGAGGCCAGCGAACGCGTGGCCAGCAGGTCGGGCGTCGGAGCATTCGGTCTTGCCGATGTGAGGATGTTCAAGTCCGTTGAACCACCGACGATCGCGCGTCTAGAACTTGCGCAGCCATTGGCGGAGGCGGTCGGCGAGGCTACGCGGCTTCAGCGGCGGAAGGGCCCGCCGCAGCTCCTCGTCGGTGGCCGGGCGGGCATTCAGAGCGGCCTGCCGCAGCAGCGTCTTGTCGACCCGCAGCCCACCCAGCACCCGCACGTTCACCTCATCGCGCCTTATCACGTACCCGTGCGTGTCCTCGTTGCGGACGTACGTAAGGCCGGCATCCGGCGTGCACTCGGTGGTGCGGAAGCAGATGCTGTCGCTGGCCGCGTAGGTCACATACAGCGAGATGGAGACGCTCTGCGCTCCGTTGCCGATGTGGTCGGCCGGCGCGTAGAGCATGCCTGGCGGGATCCCGGTCACCTGCCCGATGTATCCGGGGACCGCCGCCGTGTAGTACTCGCCGGTCTGCTCCCGGTGGCCACCCAGCTCGTCGGCAGTGGCCACGTGCAGACTCAGCGCCGCGGCCCGCAGCAGGTCATGGTCGACCGCCGGGGTCCCGACGACCGTCACATACAGGTGTCCGACCGGCACCTGGTAGCCATGCTCGATCTCGTTGTGCCGGTAGACCAGACCATCCGCCTCGACCGTGCAGGAGCCCCACGTCAGGCGCGAGTCCTGGGCGGTCGGCTGCCCACACATCTGCTCGCCCAGGATGACCCGGTCGTACGCGGTGATCGTGATGTACCGGTCGGGCGGGACCGCGTCCGGGTTCTCCAGGTAGAAGCTCGCGCCACCCAGCCCGTTGCCGTAGTCGCGACCGTCGGTGGGCAGGTAGCCGGGGATGGCGACCGCGTAGGTGGTCTCCCTGTGAACGCCGTTGGCGACCAGTCGCGCCTCGAGCTCGTCCGGTGACTCGTGGCGCAGCACCACCACGCCGGCGCCGATCAGCACCACGCTCAGCCCGAGCGCGGCAGTGGTGAGCTTCCGGCCGGCCAGGAACAACCCGGCCACCAGGGCGAACGGGACCCCTCCGAGCAGGAACGTCAACAGCAGGTTGCGGCTCACCCCGAGCCCGGCGACGTCGGTGACGGCCCACCCTAGAGCC
>NZ_QGGF01000554.1 GCF_003857015.1 Micromonospora globispora
GCTGCTCGACGCTCTGCGGCACCGGGGCGGCGCCGCCGCGCCTTCGCCGAGCGCCAGCGCCGCCCCGGTGCCGCAGAGCGTCGAGCAGCAGCGCAAGGCCGTCGAGCAGAAGGTCGGCGCAGCCGCCTGGTCCGCGGCGACCGCGCTGAAGGCCCCGGCCGACGTCAGC
Organism: Micromonospora globispora; assembly: GCF_003857015.1. Classification (GTDB taxonomy): domain Bacteria; phylum Actinomycetota; class Actinomycetes; order Mycobacteriales; family Micromonosporaceae; genus Micromonospora; species Micromonospora globispora. The sequence goes on from NZ_QGGF01000554.1 coordinate 170, forward strand.
GCCGACCCGTCGCTGGCGGAGAAGCTCAAGCCGTTCGGCACGCTCTCCCCGGCGGAGATCGCGGTGCTCCCGGTCGACATGCAGTTCAACGTCCCGACCATCACCTGCGCCCAGCTCGACAAGCGGCCGCCGGCGTCGATCAAGGACGAGAAGCAGCAGGCGGTCGCCTGCGAGGCCGGAGCGAAGTACCTGCTGGACGTCGCGAAGGTGGTCGGTACCGACGTCAGCGACGCCAACGCGGTGCTCGACCAGACCAGCTCCTGGGTGGTCAGCCTGAAGTTCACCGGCAAGGGCCAGGAGCGGTGGACCAACCTGACCCGCGAGGCGTTCACCAACGCGGGCCAGGCCTGCGACCAGACCGCGCTCGGCCAGGACGGCAAGTGCCGGGTCGCGGTCGTCCTGGACAACCAGATCGTCTCCTCGCCGGAGATCCAGGGCGTGCTCACCGGTGATTCGCAGATCACCGGCAGCTTCGACAACAAGTCCGCCAACGCGCTGGCCAGCCAGCTGCGCTACGGCGCGCTGCCGGTGACGTTCGTGCCGCAGACCCAGCAGAACGTCACCGCGACGCTCGGCGACAGCCAGCTGCGGGCCGGTCTGCTCGCCGCGGGCATCGGCATGCTGCTGGTCATCATCTACTCGTTCTTCTACTACCGGCTGCTCGGCTCGGTGATCTTCCTGAGCCTGGTGCTCTCCGCGCTGCTGGTCTTCGGCTCGCTGGTGGTGCTCGGCCGGCAGATCGGCTTCACCCTCACCCTCGCCGGCATCGCCGGCATGATCGTGTCACTCGGTGTGGCGGCGGACTCGTTCGTCATCTACTTCGAGCGGCTCAAGGACGAGATCCGGGAGGGCCGCAGCCCGCGCAGCGCGGTGCCGCGGGCCTGGGTCCGGGCCCGCCGGACGATCATCTCGGCGAACGCCATCACGCTGATGTCCGCCGTGGTGCTCTACATCGTCTCGGTCGGCACGGTGAAGGGCTTCGCCTTCGCCCTCGGCCTGGCCACCGTGCTCGACCTGGTGGTCGTCTTCCTCTTCCGTCACCCGATCATGACGATGTTCGCCCGCACCCGGGCGTTCCTGTCCCCGCGCGTCAGCGGTCTCGGTCGGGCCCTGCCGGCCCGGTCGGCCGAGCAGGCCGCCGCCCGCAACCCGCGCGTCAAGGAGGCCTGAGATGGCTAAGAGTGGTCTGGCGTCCCGGCTCTACCGGGGCGAGGCCGATCTCAACATCGTCGGCCGGCGCAAGCTGTGGTTCGGCGTCGCCGCCGCGCTGGTGCTGGTCGCGGTGCTGAGCTTCGCGGTGCGGGGCTTCAGCCTCGGCATCGAGTTCGCCGGTGGCAACTCGTTCCAGGTGCCGGCCAGCGTCGGCACGCTCGACGGCACCGAGGCGAAGGTCAACGACGCCCTCAAGACCGCCGGCGGCGGCGCCGAGGTGGTCACCGCGCAGAAGGTCGGCGGTGCCGGCGGCGACTTCTACGAGATGCGCACCACGCAGCTCAGCCCGGAGCAGGCCAACGCGGTCAAGGGTGAGATCGCCAGGACGTTCAACATCCAGCCGAGCCAGATCAGCGGCGACCAGGTCTCCGAGGCGTGGGGCGCGCAGGTCACCGAGCGCGCGTTGCTCGGTCTGCTGATCTTCATCGCGGTGGTGTCGATCTACCTGATCCTGCGCTTCGAGTGGCGGATGGCCGTCGCCGCGATCTCCTCGCTGTTCATGAACCTGATCCTCACCGCCGGCATCTACTCGCTGGTCGGCTTCGAGGTCACCCCGTCGACGATCATCGGCTTCCTCACCATCCTGGGCTTCGCGCTCTACGACGTGGTCGTGGTCTTCGACAAGGTCCAGGAGAACACCCGGGGAATCACCGCCAACAACAACCTGACGTACGGCGAGGCGGCCAACCTGGCGCTGAACCAGAGCCTGATGCGGTCGCTGAACACCTCGGTGGTCGCCCTGCTCCCGGTCGGCGGTCTGCTCTTCATCGGCGCCGGCCTGCTCGGCGCGGGCACCCTGAAGGACCTGGGCCTGGTGCTCTTCGTCGGTATGGCGGTGGCGTTCCTGACCTCGATCCTGCTGGCCACCCCGCTGCTGGTCTGGAGCAGCTCGAAGAGCTGCTTGGCGTCGTCGTCGGCGAAGCCGTAGAGGGTGAGCGAGTCCTCCCGGACCACCAGGCTGGTGGCGAGCCGAGCGGGCCGGCCTGACCGGCA
>NZ_QGGF01000630.1 GCF_003857015.1 Micromonospora globispora
TCCCTATCCCACGTACGAGCAGCTGCGCGCCCACGGGCCGGTGGTCCAGGCCGGTCCGGTCTTCTGCGCGGTCACCGGATACGCCGAGGTCGACGAGATCCTGCGCGATCCCCGGTTCGGGGTGATGGACGACGAGCTGCGCGACCAGTTCCTGCCCGGCTGGCGGGAGAGTCCGGCCGTCGCGTCCATCTCCCGGTCGATGCTGCGCACCAACCCGCCGGACCACAGCCGGATGCGGCGGCTCGCGGCCGGCGCGTTCACCCCGCGCCGGATCGCCGCCATGCGCGACGTGGTGGTCGCCCAGGCCGACGAGCTGATCGACCGCATGTGCGAGCGCGGCCGGGACGGCGGGCCGGTCGACTTCATGGCCGACTTCGCGTACCCGCTCCCCGTGGGGGTGATCTGTGCGCTGCTCGGCGTGCCGGCGGCGGACCGGGCGCTGTTCCGGCGCTGGGCGACCGACCTCACCGGCGTGCTGGAGCCGGAGATCACCCTCGACGAGCTGGCCGTCGCCGACCAGGGCGCGGCCGAGCTGCGCGACTACTTCACCGAGCTGGTCGAGGCCCGCCGGCGTGCACCCGCGGATGACCTGACCAGCGCGCTGGTGCAGGCGCACGACGCGGACGGCGACCGGCTCTCCGGCGACGAACTGCTGGCCAACCTGGTGGTGCTGCTGGTGGCCGGCTTCGAGACCACCACCAACCTGCTCGGCAACGGCCTGGTCGTGCTGCTCGACCACCCCCGCGAAGCCGACGCGCTGCGTGGCCACCCGGAGTTCGCCCCCGGCTACGTCGACGAGCTGCTGCGCTACGACTCCCCGGTGCAGCTCACCTCCCGGATGAGCAGCGCGGACAGCCGCTACGGCGGGGTGGAGGTGCCCGCCGGCAGCCTGATGCTCCTGCTGCTCGGGGCCGCCAACCGGGACCCTCGGCGCTACCCCGAGCCGGCGCGGTTCGACCCGTGGCGTCCGCAGATCCACCCGCTCTCCTTCGGCGCGGGGCCGCACTACTGCCTCGGGGCCGGTCTGGCCCGGCTGGAGGCGCAGGTCGCCTTCCCGCTGCTGCTGCGCCGGCTGCCCGGGCTGGCGCTGGCCGGGGAACCGGAGCGCCGGGTGCGGCTGACCCTGCGCGGGTACGCCACCCTCCCGGTCACGGTCGGTGACGAGACCCGGGTTACCGATCGCGGTACGCCGGCCGGGGCGGCTCCGGCGACTCCGTAGACTGGTACGGCACCACTCGTCCCAGTTAAGGAGCCACCCCGCGTGACCGTTCAGCCCATCCGTCTGTTCGGGGATCCGGTGCTGCGCACGCCGGCCGATCCGGTGGTCGACTTCGACGCCGAGCTGCGCAAGCTGATCGCCGACCTGACCGACACGATGCGCGAGCAGAGCGGCGCCGGTCTGGCCGCGCCGCAGCTCGGGGTGGGCCTGCGGGTGTTCACCTTCGACGTCGACGACGTCCTCGGCCATCTGGTCAACCCGGTGCTGGAGTTCCCCGACGAGGAGGAGCAGGACGGCCCGGAGGGGTGCCTCTCGATCCCCGGGCTCTACTTCGACACGAAGCGCCGGCAGAACGTCATCGCCAAGGGCTTCAACGGCTACGGCGACCCGGTGCAGATCGTCGGCACCGGGTTGATGGCCCGCTGCGTGCAGCACGAGACCGACCACCTCGACGGGGTGCTCTTCGTCGACCGGCTCGACCCGGCCGGGCGCAAGGCGGCGATGAAGGCGATCCGCCAGGCGGAGTGGTACGACCAGGCCGCGCCGCCGACCGTCAAGGTCAGCCCGCACGTCGCGGGCAACCCGTTCGGCCTGGGGCGGTGAGCCGGTGCGTCTGATCTTCGCCGGCACCCCGGCCGTCGCCGTACCCGCGCTGGACGCCATCGCCGCGTCCGGCCACGAACTGCTCGCCGTGGTCACCCGTCCCGACGCGCCGGCCGGTCGCGGCCGGGGGCTGGTCCGCTCGCCGGTGGGCGCCTGGGCCGACGCGCACGGCGTCGAGGTGCTCACCCCGGCCCGGCCGCGCGAACCCGAGTTCCTGGACCGGCTCCGCGCGCTGGCCCCGGACTGCGTGCCGGTGGTCGCGTACGGCGCGCTGGTGCCGCCGGTCGCGCTGGAGATCCCCCGGCACGGCTGGATCAACCTGCACTTCTCGCTGCTGCCCGCCTGGCGGGGCGCCGCCCCGGTGCAGCACGCGGTGCTGCACGGCGACGAGCTGACCGGGGCCAGCGTGTTCCAGCTCGAGGCGGGGCTGGACACCGGCCCGGTGTACGGCACGGTGACCGACGAGGTCCGCCCCTCCGACACCTCCGGTG
>NZ_QGGF01000632.1 GCF_003857015.1 Micromonospora globispora
GCGCTGGGCGCGGTGCTGGCCGGGGCCGTCCGCCGGTGGCAGGCGCCGGTGCTGCTCGGCTCGGCCACCCTCGTCCCGCTCGCCCTGCACGAGCTGGCCCGCGGCTTGGACCTGCTGCCCCGGTGGATCTTCCTCGCCCTCGGCGGTCTGGCCCTGATCGCGCTCGCCGCCACGTACGAGCGGCGCCGGCGGGACCTGGCCCGGCTGCGGATCCTGGTCCGCCGGATGAGCTGACGGTAGGGCCAGCCCCACCCCCAGCTCGGGGGCGTACCGTATTACTCAGCGCAACCGTGCCGACCAGACTCGGTACGCGGGCCGCGCCGCCAGGCGGGGCCACACCACCGAGGAACGGGGAGCGCAGATGACTTCTTCGACGCTGGCGGCACCATCGGAACGGCGGGGCAGTGACTACGCGCGGTTGTCCCGCCGGGTCGCCGAGGCCGGCCTGTTCGCCCGCCGGCCGGTCGGGTACGCGGTGCGGATCGTGCTCACCCTGGGTGGTTTCCTGGCCGGCTGGGCCGGGGTGGTCGCCGTCGGCGACTCCTGGGTGCAGCTGCTGCTCGCGGTCGGGATGGCGGTGGCCACCACCCAGGTGGCGTTCCTCGGCCACGACGCCGGGCACCGGCAGATGTTCCGCCGGCGCGGCCCGAGCGACCTGGCCGGGCTGATCGCCGCCAACCTGGCGGTCGGGCTCAGCTACGGCTGGTGGATCGACAAGCACAACCGGCACCACGCCAACCCGAACCACAGCGACGAGGACCCCGACGTCGGGGCGGGCGCCCTCGTCTGGACGTACGAGCAGGCGATCGCGAGCCGCGGCTTCGGCCGGTGGCTGGCCCGGCGGCAGGCGTGGCTGTTCTTCCCGATGCTGCTCCTGGAGGGGCTGGCGCTGCACGTGGCGAGCGTCCGGGCATTGGTCCGGCGGGAGCCGGACGGCCGGTGGAGCACGCCGGTTCGGCACCGCGCGGTGGAGGGACTGCTGCTCGGCCTGCACGCCGTCGGCTACCTCGGGCTGGTGTTCGCGGCCATGTCGCCGGTGAAGGCGCTGCTCTTCGTCGCCGTCCACCAGGGGCTGTGGGGGCTCTACATGGGCTGTTCGTTCGCCCCGAACCACAAGGGGATGCCGATGCCGACCGACGCCGACGACCTGGACTTCCTGCGTAAGCAGGTGCTCACCTCGCGCAACGTCCGAGGCGGTCGCGTCGTGGACCTCGCGTTGGGCGGGCTCAACTACCAGGTCGAGCACCACCTCTTCCCCAACATGCCGCGGGCCAACCTGCGCCGGGCGCAGCCGATCGTGCGGGCATACTGCGCCGAACGGGGTGTCCCGTACGCGGAGACCGGGCTGGTCGAGTCGTACCGGCAGGCGCTGGCGCACCTGCACGAGGTGGGCCGCCCGCTGCGCGGGAAGTGAGTCGCCCCCGCCCTGCTCAGGGCGGGTGGCGGAGCAGGGCGCCGGAGGGGCCTGCCGGTAGGGTCGTCGCATGGCAGACGTGCTCACCGCGGAGGCGGTACGAGACGAGCTGGGCGGGTTGGCGGACTGGTCGGGTGACCCGGCCGGGATCAGCCGCACCGTCGAGCTGGGCAGCTTCCCGGACGCCATCGCGGTGGTCGACCGGGTCGCCGCGACGGCCGAGGAACTCGACCACCACCCCGACATCGACATCCGATGGCGGACCCTGACCTTCCGCTGCGTCACCCATTCCGCGGGCGGGGTCACGCACCGCGACCTGGAGCTGGCCCGGCGAATCGACGACATCGTCCGGAGCGCCCGATGAGATTCGAGATCAGCAAGGTGCTGGACGCCATCGAGGGTCGGGTCTGCACCGACCCTTCGCTGGCCCGCGCCGTCGTGGATTTGGCCGAGGTGATCCGCTGGCAGGACCTGGACGGCGGGCGGCCGGCCAGCCTGCTCCGGCTGGGCATGGTGATCGACGCCCTGTCCCGGCAGTTGGAGGAGGACAGCGTCCCGGTCTACGCCATCGTGCACCGGGCCCTGCTCTCCGACGCCGACCTGACCTCCAACGAGCGGATGGTGGTCCGCCGCTGGGCCGACGACGGTCTGGTGGAGGTGCTCGACAACCCGGGCGACCGGATGCTGGAGGTGGCCGACCTGCTGGGGCTGCCGGTGCTCAGCCGGGTCCGCTTCGACGGGCTGGGCGGCCGCTACCCCTGGCTCGGGCAGGCCGGCCGGGTGCTCGCCCCGGTGCCCGGGGCCGGCGGTCCCGTCTTCATCGCGCACGTCGGCGGCGGTCAAAGCCCGACCACCGCCGGCCGGTCACCGGTCGCCGCGAAGCTGCTCGCCCGCC
>NZ_QGGF01000634.1 GCF_003857015.1 Micromonospora globispora
CGGCGCCGCCCAGGTAGCGCGGCAGGTCCTCGGTGGCGGCCCGGGCGGCGGCGACGGTCAAGGCCACGCTCCGGGCCGACCTGCTCCGCGCGGTCGGCCGACACGGCCCGGCCTGGGTCGCCGGACAGCGGGCCGGTCAGCTCGCCACCCTCGCCGGGCGCGGGCTCGACGCGCTGGACCCCTACTTCACCGGCTACCTCCCCCAGCTCGTGCTGAGCGTCACCGTGCCGCTCGCCGTGCTGGCCCGGATCGTCCTCGCCGACTGGAGTTCGGCGCTGATCATCGCGCTGACCATCCCGCTCATCCCGATCTTCGGCGCGCTGCTCGGCTGGCAGGCGCAGGCCGCCACCGAGCGGCAGTGGCGGCGGCTCGCCCTGCTCGGCGGGCACTTCCTCGACATGGTCGCCGGGCTGCCCACGCTCCGCGCGTTCGGCCGGGCGCGGGCGCAGGTCGACGTGGTCCGCCGGATGGCCGACGGCCACCGGGTGGCGACCATGAAGACGCTGCGGATCGCGTTCCTCTCCGCGCTGGTGCTGGAGCTGGTCGCCACCCTCTCGGTGGCGCTGGTCGCAGTACCGGTCGGCATCCGGCTGCTAGGCGGCGGGATCACCCTCTCCACCGCCCTGCTGGTGCTGCTGCTCACCCCGGAGGCGTACCTGCCGCTGCGGGCGGCGGGCAGCCGGTTCCACGCCAGCATGGAGGGGCTCACCGCGCTGGACGAGGCGCTCACCGTCTCGGCCGTCCCGACCGCCGCCGCCCCGACCGGCGCCGAGCTGCCGGCGCCGGACGGCCGGGGCGAGATCCGCTTCGAGTCGGTGACCGTCGAGTACGAGCGGACCACCGCGCTGCGGGACGTCACGCTGACCATCCGCCCCGGCGAACGGATCGCCGTCATCGGGCCGAGCGGCGCCGGCAAGAGCACCCTGCTCGGCCTCCTGCTCGGCTTCGTCACCCCGACCGCCGGCCGGGTCACCGTCGACGGGGTGGACCTCGCCCACGTCGACCGGGACGCCTGGCGTCGCCAGGTCGCCTGGGTGCCGCAGCGGGCACACCTCTTCGCCGCCTCGCTGGCCGACAACATCCGGCTGGGCGCGCCGGACGCCCCCGACGCCGCGCTCGCCGCGGCGGTCACCGACGCCGCGCTGGACGAGGTCGTCGCCGCCCTGCCCGACGGGCTGGCCACCGTGCTCGGCGAGCGCGGGCACGGCCTCTCCAGCGGGCAGCGGCAGCGGGTGGCGCTGGCCCGGGCGTTCCTCCGGGACGCCCCCGTGGTGCTGCTCGACGAGCCGACCGCCCGGCTGGACACCGCCAGCGAGGCGATCGTCCTGGCCGCCACCCGGCGGCTGGTCGCCGGGCGTACCGCCGTGCTGGTCGCGCACCGGCCCGCGCTGCTCGAGGACGCCGACCGGATCCTCCGCGTCGAGGACGGCCGGGTCACCGAACTGACCCCGGTGCCGGCCGGAAAGGCGGAGCGATGAGCGCGCCGGACGGCCCGCGCGGCATCACCCCGGACGGCGTCGGACCGGACGGGATCACGCCGGGCACCCGGGACACCGGCCGCCCGACCCCGGCCGAGCTCAGTCCGCCGGAACTCGCCTCGCCGGCGGCGGAGCCCGAGTCGGCCGTTGCTCCGGCTTCTGGCGGGCGCGCCAAGACCGTCAACGCACCGACCGGAGCCGGGGGCGCCGGCCGGGCCCGCGCATCCGCCGAGCGCGCGGTGCTGCGACTGGCCCGCCCGTACCTGGGGCGGCTGGTCGGCGCGGGGCTGCTCGCGTCGGCCACCGAGTTCGCCGGACTCGCCCTGATGGCCACCGCCACCTGGCTGCTGATGAGCGCCGCCGGTCGGCCGCCGCTGGACCGGTTGACCGTGGCCATCGTCGCCGTCCGGGCGCTCGCCATCAGCCGGGGCGTGTTTCGCTACACCGAACGCCTCGCCGGGCACGACGCCGTACTCCGCATGATCACCGACGTACGGGCCCGGGTCTTCGGCACCCTGGCGACCCGCCGGGACGCCGCCATCCAGCGCTCCGGGGACGCGCTGAGCCGGCTGGTGTCCGACGTGGAGGCCGTCCAGGATCTGCTGCTCCGGGTGCTGGTACCCGGGGCGGCGGCCGCGCTGGTGGCCGTTCTCGCCGTCGGCGGGGCCGCGCTGATCTCGCTCCCCGCGGCCGGCGTGCTGGCCGTTGGGCTGCTGATCGCCGGAGTCGCGCTGCCGGCGTTGGCGACCGCGCTCACCCGGCGGGCCGCCGACGAGGTGGCGCCGCTGCGCGGGGCGCTCGCGGTGGACGC
>NZ_QGGF01000595.1 GCF_003857015.1 Micromonospora globispora
GCTCTGGGCGCGCGGGCCGCGACCACCACCCGGCCGCGCGCCCAGAGCAGGCCGTCGTCGTCGGTGACGCCGAGGTCCGAGCGCAGGTCCGCCTCGCCGAGCGCGAGGGAGGCGACCGCCGGGTGCGCGCGGGCGATGTCGTACGCGGACTCCAGCCCGGCGGCGGACTCGATCAGCGGATGCAGCGGCGTGTCCACGCGGGCGGCCAGAGCGGCGACGGTTGCCGGGGACTCCACCTTGGGCAGTCGGAGCCCGGCCAGCCCCGGCGCGCCGGCCACGGCGGCCAGGTCGGCGTCCACGTCCGGCCCGGTCAGCTCGTTGACCCGGACCTGGACCGGCACGGGCTGCGGCTCGCGGAGGAACTGGGCGACGGCCTGTCGGGCGTACGCCTTGCGGCCGGCCACCACGGCGTCCTCCAGGTCGAGGATGACCCCGTCCGCGCCGGAGGCGACAGCCTTCGCGAACCGGTCGGGCCGGTCGCCGGGCACGTAGAGCCAGGTGAGCAGCATCAGATCGCGCCCCGCTCGCGCAGCTCGGCCAGCTCGGCGTCGGTCAGGCCGAGCGACCGGTACACCTCGTCGGTGTCCTGGCCGTGGCGGCGGCCCGCGTGTCGGATCCGCCCGGGGCCGGCCGACAGGCGGAACGGCACGTTCTGCATCCGTACCGCGCCGAGCTCCTCGTCGGGCACGGTGACGACGGTGCCGAGCGCCGCGTACTGCGGGTCGGCGAGGATGTCGCGGACGTCGTAGACGGGGGCGACGGCGGCCTGCGCCGCCTCGAACGCGGCCACCACCTCGTCCCGGTCGCGCTGCCCGACCCAGGCGCTCACGGCGGCGTCGAGTTCGTCGGCGTGCGCGGCCCGGCCGCTGCCGGTGGCGAACCACGGCTCGTCGATCAGCTCGGGACGGCCGACCAGCTTCAACACCCGTTCGGCGATGCTCTGCGCGCTGGTCGACACCGCCACCCACCGGCCGTCGGCGCAGCGGTAGGTGTTGCGGGGCGCGTTGTTGTTGGACCGGTTGCCGAGCCGGGGCTGGACGTAGCCGAGCTGGTCGTACCAGGTGATCTGCGGGCCGAGCATCGCCATGATCGGTTCGATGATGGCAAGGTCGACCACCTGACCCTGACCGGTCAAGTCCCGACCGCGCAGCGCCAGCATCACCGCGTACGCGGCGGCCAGCGCGGTGACCGAATCGGCCAGCCCGAACGGCGGCAGGGTGGGCGGCCCGTCCGGTTCCCCGGTCGCGGCGGCGAAGCCGCTCATCGCCTCGGCGAGGGTGCCGAACCCGGGCCGGGACGCGTACGGGCCGGTCTGGCCGAAGCCGCTGATCCGGGCGATCACCAGGCGCGGGTTGACCGTATGCAGCTCCTGCGGCCCGAGGCCCCAGCGTTCCAGGGTGCCGGGGCGGAAGTTCTCCACCAGCACGTCGGCGTCGGCGAGCAGCCTGCGCAGCAGCTCCGCCCCCGCAGGATCGGAAAGGTTACAGGTGACGGTCCGCTTGTTGCGGCCCAGCACCTTCCACCACAGGCCCACGCCGTCCTTCGCCGGACCGTGCCCGCGCGACGGGTCGGGCTTGGCCGGGTGCTCCACCTTTATCACGTCGGCGCCGAAGTCGCCGAGGAAGGCGGCGGCGAGCGGCCCGGCGAACAGCGTGGCCAGGTCGACGACCTTGATCCCGTCCAGTGGTGCGGTCATCACGCCTCCCCCGGCAGGTCCGCCGCACAACGGAAGCCGATCGACTCGGAACGGCTCAGCCCCGCCCCGGTGAGCAGCAGCTTCACCGACACCTCGGGCGGCTGCGGGCCGCCGTCGAGGTACCAGTCGGAGCCCTCGGCTCGGTACGCGCAGCCGCCCTTGAGGATGACGAACCGGGTACGGCCGTCGGAGTGTTCGCTCTCGGTCAGGTTCCACACCAGCGGTTCCCGCCGGGCCAGCAGTCCCGCCTCGGCGGCCACCTGCCACTCGTCCTCGGTCGGCAGCCGCAACCCGGCCCAGTCGGCGTACGCCCGGGCGTCGGCCAGGTCCACGCCGGTGACCGGGGCGTCGGCGGGACCCCGGCCGGCGGTGAACCGTTCCGGTCGGACCGGGCGGTAGCCGGTGGCGGCCAGGAACCGCGTGTACTGGCCGTGGGTGACCTCGTGGGTGTCGATGGCGAAGCGGCTGAGACGGACCGGGCGGTGCTGGGTGCCGGTGTGGTGCAGGCGGGGCGGCAGCGGCTTCCACTCGTCGACGTAGGGCGCCTCCCCGTACAGCCCGGTCTCCCGGACCCGGTGCCGGACGACCAGGT
>NZ_QGGF01000652.1 GCF_003857015.1 Micromonospora globispora
GCCCCGCTCAGCTGTCCCGGTCGGCGGGGCGGGCGCCGGTGGCGCCGGCCCGGTCCTCGGTGGCCGGCGCGTCCCCGGCCTCCTCCGCCGGCGGGCCCTCGGCGGCCGTGGCGTCCGCGGTCTCGGTGTCCTCCGCGGCGGTCGGCTCCGTCGGCTCCTCGGGGACCTCGCCGGTCTCCCGGTACGCCCGGAACTGCTCCTCGCTCACCACCCGGTAGCCCTCCGGCGCGACCTCCCGCGCCCCGACCTCCCGGGCCGAGAGGTCGACCTGCGACACGTCGCCCCCGGCGGGCGGGACCGGCGCCGCGGGGACGCCGACCGGGATCAGGTACTCCCGCGGCCCGCGGACCCGGAGGAAGTAGATCAACGCACCGAGGAAGACCAGCGCGGCGGTCCAGACGTTGAGGCGTACGCCGAGGATGTGGGTCGCCTCGTCGGTGCGCATCAGCTCGATCCAGAACCGGCCGGCGGTGTAGCCCATCACGTAGAGGGCGAACGCCCGGCCCCGGCCGAACCGCAGCTTTCGGTCGAGGACGAGGACCAGGACGGCCACGCCGACGTTCCAGAGCGCCTCGTAGAGGAAGGTCGGGTGGTAGAGCCCGGGTTGCAGGACCGGGTTGCCGGCGTCGTCGCGTAGCGCGTGACCGGGGTTGTCCGGGTCCATGACGTGCACCTCGAGACCCCACGGCAGGGTGGTACGCCCGCCGTAGAGCTCGTTGTTGAACCAGTTGCCGAACCGGCCGACCGCCTGGGCCAGCGGCAGGCCCGGCGCCAGCGCGTCCGCCACCACGGCGAACGGGATGCCGAGCTGCCGGGCGGCGATCCAGGCGCCGAGCGCGCCACCGGCGACCGCGCCCCAGATGCCGAGGCCGCCCTCCCAGATGGCGAACGCCTTCAGCGGCTGCCCGCCGGCGCCGAAGTACTTCTCCGGCGAGGTGATCACGTGGTAGATCCGGGCGCCGATGATCCCGGTCGGCACCGCCCAGACGGCGATGTCGAGCACCGCGCCGGGGGCGACGCCGCGCTGGCGCAGCCGGCGCTCGGTGACCACGCAGGCCACCACGATGCCGGCGATGATGCAGAGCGCGTACGCCCGGAGCGGGACCGGTCCGAGCTGCCAGACGGCGGTGCTGGGGCTGGGCAGGGCCGCCAGGGGGGTCATCGGGGCGAGGGTCACGGATGCACACGGTACCGGTGCGGGCCGTCCCGGTGACACCCCGGGCCGACCGGCTTCGCAGGTCGGATGACTTCTGGTTTGCACGGTCGTACGCTCTTTGTCCATGAGTGCGCTCACCTGGGCGATCGCCGCGGTCGTCACCGACGACGCCGGTCGGGTGCTGCTCTGCCGGCAGGGCGTCGGCGAGCGGCGCTGGGCGCTGCCCGGCGGTCGGCTGCGCCGCGACGAGAGCCCGCTGGCCGCGGTGCACCGGCACATCCGGGCGGAGACCGGCTGGGAGATCGAGGTGGTCGACCTCGTGGGGCTCTACCGGCTGGGCAACCCGGGCGCTGTGCCACCCGCCGCCGGGCGATGCGGCGCCCTGCCCGACGTGCTGGTTCACGTCTTCCGCGCCCGGGTACGGGGCGAGCGGCCGGCGACCGGCCCGGCCGGCGGCTGCCAGCTCGGCTGGCACGATCCGGCGGACCTGCCCGGTGCGGTCACCCCGACCACCCGGGCCGCCGTCGCCGACGCGCTGGCGGGTCGGTCGGGAGTGCTGCGGGAGCCGGATCCCGAGCTGGCCGAGGCCGCAGCCCTTGGGCCGGCCGCCGCCGGTGCCGGCGGCGTGGTAGGCCGGAGCGGGAGCCTGGCGGGACCGACCGTCGGCGTGACTCCGCCTGGGCAGCGGGCGGAAGAACCTGGGGCCCTGGGGACCAATCTGCGGTGAGTGCTCAGCCGGGCAGGTCCGTCGGCGGGTGCGCCGAACGGGGCAGCCGCCTGACCTGATCGCTCACACTGCGTGCCCGCCTGCCGGGGACAACCACAACCACTCGCCCCCTTTGCTCTGCTGCCTCATAGGCAACAGTCACCGTCCGTGGCGGCAGGTGAGGCGCCCGCGCCGCAGCCGCGAGAAGGACTTGCAGCTCAACCGGGTGTTGCGTGGGCGGCAGCAGAGCAAAGGATGGGGACGACCGTCTCGATGGGGCAGCGACCAGCACCCTCCGTGAGGAGCGGGCGGGTGTGACACTCGGTAATCAGGGCGGCCGGGCCTCGCGGCCGCGACGACCCGCCCGGCGGCGGCGCGCCGGACCACGTGGCAGCGCGGGCGCGGAAGTGGGGCAGCTCCAAAGG
>NZ_QGGF01000637.1 GCF_003857015.1 Micromonospora globispora
ACGGCAGGGCCGTGACGCCGGGTGGCGGCAGGCCGGCCGTCGACGCCAGCAGGGCGCACCAGCCCAGCAGGTGCGGCGCCAGGTCGGCACCGAGCGGCGTCCACGAGGCGCGGATCTCGATGTCCCCGGCCGCGGGCGGCCCGGCGAGCTCACCGAAGCGGGTGGACAGGGTCTGGGTGACGGTGCCGCCGATCGCCCGGTGCCGGGCGTCCTGCGCGTCCAGCGCGTCGGTCAGCCAGGTCCAGCCGACACCCGGCAGCAGCGGGTCGGCGGCCAGATCCACCTCCAGCTCGGCCGTCACGTAGGTGACCAGTCGCAGGGTGCCCTGCCACGCCTCGTGCCCGGCCGGGTCGTGCAGCAGGATCAACCGCCCGGTGGCCACCTCGTCGCCGTCCCGCAGCACCGCGGCGGAGAGCGCGAACGCGTACGGCGCCAGGCGCTGGGGGGCGCCGACCTCCTCCAGCACGATCTCGGACCGGGGTGTCACCGACCGCAGCCCGGCGACCGCGCGGGCGAAGGTTTCCGGGAGCGCGATCGGAGGGGCCATGCGGGCAGCCTATGCCGCCGCCCAGCCCGTCGCGGTCACGGCGCGCCGAGCGGGCGCTCACGATCATCGGTCGCCGGGACGCCCGGCCGCCGCCGTCGCGTACCCGGTCACAAAAGGTGACGGTGCCCGCTGCCGCCCACCGGCCCCGTGGCACGATTGCCGCGATGACCACCGACACCACGGGCACTGTGGCCCGAGACGGAGAACCCCGCCGCGGCGGGCCGGCCGACTCGCCGTTCGTCCGGGCCTGCCGCCGCGAGCCCGGCCCGCGCACCCCCGTCTGGTTCATGCGCCAGGCCGGCCGGTCGCTGCCGGAGTACCGCGAGATCCGGGCCAACGTGCCGATGCTGGAGTCGTGCCGCCGTCCCGACCTGGTCGCGGAGATCACCCTCCAGCCGGTCCGCCGGCACGGGGTCGACGCGGCGATCCTGTTCAGCGACATCGTGGTCCCGGTGGCCGCCGCCGGGGTCGACCTGGACATCGTGCCCGGCACCGGTCCGGTGGTCGCCGAGCCGGTGCGCACCGCCGACGACGTCGAGCGGATCCGCCGGATCACCCGCGACGACGTCTCCTACGTGGACGAGGCGGTCCGCCTACTGGTGGCCGAGCTGGGCGACACCCCGCTGATCGGCTTCGCCGGCGCGCCGTTCACCCTGGCCAGCTACCTGGTCGAGGGTGGCCCGTCGCGGACCCACGCGAAGACCAAGGCGCTCATGTACGGGCAGCCGGAGCTGTGGCACGCGCTCTGCGCCCGGCTTGCCGAGGTGACCCTTTCCTTCCTGCGGGTGCAGGTCGACGCCGGGGTCTCCGCGGTGCAGCTTTTCGACTCCTGGGCCGGCGCACTCTCCGAGGCCGACTACCGCCGTTACGTGCTGCCGCACTCGGCCGCGGTGCTCTCCGGGCTGGCCGATGCGGGCGTGCCCCGGATCCACTTCGGGGTCGGCACCGGCGAACTGCTCGGCGCGATGGGCGAGGCCGGCGCGGACGTGGTCGGCGTGGACTGGCGTACCCCGCTGGACGTCGCCACCCGCCGGATCGGCCCGGACCGGGCCGTCCAGGGCAACCTCGACCCGTGCGTGCTGCTCGCCCCCTGGCCGGTGGTCGAGGCCGAGGTGCGGCGGATCCTCGACCAGGGGCGGGCCGCCCCGGGTCACGTGTTCAACCTCGGTCACGGCGTGCTGCCGGAGACCGACCCCGACGTGCTGACCAGAGTGGTCGCGCTGGTGCACGAGCTCTCCGCGCGACCCGTCGAGTAAGGGAGTTCACCGTGCGGCAACCGTGGCGGGTCGCGATCATCGGTGGGGGGATCACCGGGCTGGCCGCCGCCGTCCGGTTGCGCGACCGCGCCCCGGCCGGCACCGAGATCACCGTGTACGAGCAGTCCGGCCTCCTCGGTGGCAAGCTGCGCACCGGTGAGCTGGCCGGGCAGGCCGTCGAGTTCGGCGCCGAGTCGTTCCTGATGCGCGACCCGGCTGGCGGGGAGTCCGCCGCGGTGACCCTGGTCCGCCGGGTCGGGCTGGCCGACGCGATCGTCCACCCCACCGTCGGGCAGGCGGCGCTCGCCGTCGACGGGCGGCTGCGCCCGGTCCCGGGCGGCACCCTGGTCGGCGTACCGGGGGATCTGGAGAAGGTGGCCGCGGTGGCGGGCACCAGGAACCCGGACAGCCCGGGCAGCTCCGGCTCGGGCAGAGCCATGGTGATCAGCGCCACGCTGGCGTAGTCGAGCTCGCCGACGGT
>NZ_QGGF01000638.1 GCF_003857015.1 Micromonospora globispora
GCCAGCAGCAGGGCGCCGGTGGTCACCGCCACGCCCCGGCCGACGGCCGCCGCGACCGCCGCGACCGCCAGCTGTGCCGCGACGATCTGCCCGGCGCGGACACCGGCCGCCGGCCGAGGCGGGGTGGCCGTCCACTGTGGCGATGATGTCTGCCGGGTGGCCGACGGCGCCGGGCGCCCGGTGGTGGTCGCCGTCACCGCGCCTCCTCCGCGTTCGTCGAGTGACGTTGGCGTGGCTCATCGTAAGGGTTCCGCGATCGTACGTTGTCCACAGGGGAGGGAGAGGGGGTAGCAGAACCGGAGTCGGCCCGCTACCGTCGGCGACGAGTTCCGCCGGGCGCAGCCGGCCGGTGACACCGGCCCGCGCACCGGCACGTCCACGATGGTCGTTCCGGCGGCCAGCCACGACCGAGGAGACGAGGTGACGTCCGGGTGTCCCAGACCCAGGCAGAAGCCGCGGTGATGCAGCAGACCGCCGCGAAGTTCGAGCAGGTGGACCAGTCGTTGCAGGCCATGCTGAGCGGCCTGATGGCCGAGCTGGAGGTGCTGCAGCAGGCCTGGCGGGGTGCCGGCGGGCGCTCGTTCGAGCAGGTCAAGCAGCAGTGGGCGCAGGACCAGGCCGCCCTGCAGCGGGCCCTGCGGGAGACCGCCGGCGCCATCCGCACCGCCGGTCAGCAGTACGACGTCTCGGACACCGAGGCCGCCAGCCGGGTCGCCGGCACCCACCGCGGCATCCAGTTGCCGCTGTAGACCTCACCGAAGGGGAGATCCGATGGACCACGGTGTGCTGGTCGTCAACTTCGCCGCGCTCCAGCAGGCCAGCGCGGACATCCAGAAGGCGCTGAACAACCTCGAAAGCCAGCTCGGTCAGCTCGAACGGGACGCCGCCCCACTGGTGGCGAGCTGGGCCGGTGAGGCTCGGGAGGCGTACGAGCAGCGGCAGACGCGGTGGCGGTCCGCCTCGCAGGACCTGCAGGCGATGCTGCGCGACATCAAGCTGGCCGTGGACGACTCCGCGGCCGACTACCTGGACACGGAGAAGAGGAACGTCAACCTGTTCCAGTGAGGCGGATCGGCGGCGGCGTCGGGCGGTTGCCGTCCACGCCGCCGCCGTTCCTGTTTCCGGCGGTGCTGCTTTGCACGCGCCGCGTCGCCGGAGACGGTCAGGCCGGGCCGGCCGGTTGCCACCGGCGGCGGGCGCCGCGCGGCAGCACCACGGCCAGCAGCACGGTGACCGTCGCCGCGCCCCCGGTGGCACCGGCCACCAGCAGCGCCCGGTGCTGTGCCGAGCGCCGCCGGTCCCGCTGCGCCTGCGCTGCCGGATCGGCCCGCTCCACCGGCAGCACGGCCGCCGGGGCGGCTCGCCCGGTCACCGGGCCCGGAGCCTCGGCGACCGCCCGATACGGGTTCAGCACTCCGGCGCCGTACCCGTCGCCGGTGCCCGGCGCCGGGTCCGTGCTGGCCACGATCCGGCCCACCACCTCGGCGGCGCTCAGGTCCGGGCGGTACTGCCGGAGCAGCGCCGCGGTGGCCGCCACGAACGGGGCCGCGTAGCTCGTCCCCTCCGCCCGGTGGTGGCCCTGCTCGGGCGCTGCCATCAGGACGTCGCTGCCCGGCGCCACCAGGTCGACGTACGGGCCGATCTGGGAGAAGGGGGACCGGACGCCGTCCGCCCCGATCGCGCCCACCCCGAGCACGCCGTCATAGGCGGCCGGGTACGGGCGCGGGTCGCCGCTGTCGTGCAGGTTGCCCGCGGCGGCCACCACGACCACGTCCCGGCGGAGCGCGTAGGCGACCGCCGCCCGGACGGCCGGGGTGTCGGCGTAGAGCACGACGGAGAGGTTGAGCACGTCGGCGTCGTGGTCCACCGCCCACCGGATGGCCCGGGCGAAGTCGGCGGCGCCGACCGTACGCCCCGACTCCCGCCCCTCGACCACCTGCTGCTCGCTGACGCGTACCGGCAGGATGTGGGCGCCGGGCGCCAGCCCGTGGAACGCGACACCCCGGCGGGGCGTCGCCGCGATGATGCTCGCCACCCCGGTGCCGTGCCCGGCGCAGTCCCGGGTGCCGTCACCGCCCGGGTCGAGGAAGTCCGTGCCGTCGAGCACCCGTCCGGCGAGTTGCGGGTGACGGCGGTCCACCCCCGAGTCGATCACCGCCACGACGATCCCGGCGCCGGTGGCCAGCGGGGCGAGCCGGTCCGGGGCGTACCGCTGCTGGGGCCACGGCTGGTCGGCGACCGGGCGGGACGGTGCGGGCGGGGCGGCGCAGCCCGGCGT
>NZ_QGGF01000639.1 GCF_003857015.1 Micromonospora globispora
GGCTGCTGCCGCCCGCCGGCCCCTGCTCGGGCGGCAGCAGCCAGACCACCCCGCCGTCGCGCCGCCAGCCGCGCGGCTCGTGGTCGCGCCAGAGCGAGTGCCGGACGTACGGGTGGTGGCCGGCCGCCTCCAGGATGGCGTCCCGACCCTCCAGGACCTGGTCGGCAGTGATCATGCGGTCAGCCTAGAACGCCGACGGGGTGCCTCGGCGGGGACCCGGACCGGGCCGGTCCACCGTGGAGATTGGCGAACAGACCGATTGGGTACATCAGGGGTCGGACCTACTGGGACCCCTCACCGGAGGAACGACATGCTCGCCATTCTCGCGGCCATCGTGTTCGGTTTCGCGTTGCTGATCGACTTCCTGAACACCAACTTCGGCGCGCCCGACCTGTTCAACACCCACACCCTCATGCTGATCGGCTTCCTGCTGCTCTCGCTCTACCTGGCCGGCGTCGGCCGGGGCCCGGGCGGTGGCGGTGGCCGCTGGTATCGCGGTCGTCGTCCGGGTCGCGGCTGACCGCAAGCGATCATCCCGGGCGTGGTCCGCGGCGCGATTCCGGCGTCGCGCGCCACGCCCGGTACTGTTTCCGTGATGGAATCCGACGCCCTCTTCACCCTCGGCGAACCCGCCGGCGCGCCCAGCGCCCCCGCGGGTTCCGGTGGTGTGGACGGCTTCACCACGGTCCGGGAGGACTCCCCGCTGCCGGTCCGGATGCGGCCCGCCTCGATCGACGAGCTGGTCGGGCAGGACCATCTGCTCGCGCCCGGCGCGCCGCTGCGCCAGCTGGTCGGCGGCGCCGCGCCCATGTCGGTGATCCTCTGGGGGCCGCCGGGCAGCGGCAAGACCACCATCGCCCACCTCGTCGCCCGGGCCACCGACCGCCGCTTCGTCGCGATGTCCGCGCTCTCAGCCGGGGTGAAGGACGTCCGGGCGGTGATCGACACGGCCCGCCGGCAGCGCCGGGCGGGCGGCCCGCCGACCGTGCTCTTCATCGACGAGGTGCACCGGTTCAGCAAGACCCAGCAGGACTCGCTGCTCGCCGCGGTGGAGGACCGGACGGTCACCCTGCTCGCCGCCACCACGGAAAATCCGTACTTCTCGGTCATCTCGCCGCTGCTGTCCCGCTGCGTACTGCTCACCCTCCAGCCGCTCGACGACGACGCCGTCCGCGGTCTGCTGCGCCGCGCGGTCGCCGACGAGCGGGGCCTGGGCGGTGCCCTCACCCTGGCGGCCGACGCCGAGGACCACCTCGTTCGCCTCGCCGGCGGTGACGTCCGCAAGGCGCTGACCGCCCTGGAGGCGGCGGCCGCCACCGCCACCGCGCTCGGCACCGGTCGGATCGACCTGGCCACCGCCGAGCAGGCGGTCGACGTGGCGGCCGTCCGGTACGACCGGGACGGCGACGCCCACTACGACGTGACCAGTGCGTTCATCAAGAGCATGCGCGGCTCGGACGTGGACGCGGCGCTGCACTGGCTGGCCCGCATGCTGGTCGCCGGCGAGGACGCCCGGTTCATCGCCCGGCGGATGGTGATCTTCGCCAGCGAGGACGTCGGGATGGCGGATCCCACCGCGCTGACCGTGGCCACCGCCGCCGCGCACGCCGTCGAGTACGTCGGCCTGCCCGAGGCGCAGCTCAACCTCGCCCAGGCGGTGATCCACCTGGCCACCGCCCCGAAGTCCAACTCGGCCACCACCGCGATCGCCGCCGCGATGGCCGACGTACGAGCCGGCCGGGGCGGACCGGTTCCGCGCGGGCTGCGGGACGCCCACTACTCCGGCGCCCGTGGCCTAGGGCACGGCGCCGGTTACCGCTACCCGCACGATGACCACCGCGGCGTGGTCACCCAGCAGTACGCTCCGGGCGACCTCGTCGGGACCGACTACTACCAACCCAGCGGTCACGGCGCCGAGCGGGCCGTGGCCGGCCGGCTGCCGCTGCTCCGCCGGATCGTCCGCGGGCTGCCCGTACCAGCGACGCGGCCGGAGACGGCGGCGTCGGCCGCCGTGAACGGTCGGCACCCGTCGGACCCGGAGCAGGTCAGCGCGGCGAATGAGGGCGGCAGCGACGCCGTCGGGGAGGGTCAGCAGTGATGGCGCGTGGTCCGGAGCGGCCGGAGGACGGCCCCGACGAGCGGCGGGACCCTCGTGCCAAGGGCCGCCGGTGGGGGCGGGGCAGAGCCGACGCGGAGCCGGAGGACGCGAACGGCGAGGAGTTCGGCTGGATCGACGACCTCCGTACGGCTAAAGAGCAGCGCACCGAACTGGGCC
>NZ_QGGF01000324.1 GCF_003857015.1 Micromonospora globispora
GACCGGGCCCTCGCGGGGCGGCGCGGCCGGGCGGCCGGCGGTAGCGTGACCAGCGTGACCGAGGTGACCCCTGGGCACGATGCCCGGTTCGGTGAGCAGGGTGGCCAGCTCACCTACAGCGACTACCTGCGGCTGGCCGACCTGCTGGCCGCGCAGGTGCCGGAGTCCGATCCGGCCTCCCACGACGAGCTGCTCTTCATCACCATCCACCAGGTCTACGAGCTCTGGTTCAAGCTGCTGCTCTCCGAGCTGACCGACGCCCGGGACCGGATGCTGGCGGGGGAGACCTACCTGCCCCGGGTGCGCCTGGAGCGTTGCCACGTGGTGGAGCGGGTGCTGGTCGGCCAGGTCGACGTGATCGACACCATGACCCCCCAGGATTTCCTGGTCTTCCGCACCAAACTCGCCCCCGCCTCGGGCTTCCAGTCGGTCCAGTTCCGGGAGATCGAGTTCCTCTCCGGCCTGAAGGACCCGGACTTCCTGCGCCGCTTCCGGGGCCTGACCGGACCGGAACGGGAGCGGCTGGAGCGCCGGCTGGTCGAGCCGAGCATCTGGGACGGTTTCCTCGCCGTGCTCGGCCGCGCCGGCTTCGACGTGGGCGACGCGGAGGCCCGCTTCGGGGCGTACCAGGAAATCGCCGCGGACCGGGAGCGGTACGGCCCGCTCTGGGACCTCGCCGAGGCGCTGGTCGGCCATGACCAGGCATTTTCCCTCTGGCGGGCGCGGCACGTGCTGATGGCGGAACGGCAGATCGGCACCAAACCGGGCACCGGCGGCTCGGCCGGCGGGGCCTACCTGCGGTCCCGGGTGGAGACCCGGTTCTACCCGGAGCTGTGGGAGCTGCGTAGCCGGCTCTGAGCCCCCAAACCGCCGTCCGGTGGATGGGACTGGTGGTCCTCGGAGCACTGTCGTCGGCCGACAGTGCACATTGGAAGTCCTCTCGGGTGGCGAAAACGGCAAATCCTGGACGTCGGGTCGGCAAAGTGGCAGCTTAGAGGGCATGGCGGAATCCGGAGTGAACCCCACGGCGGCGGCCCTGCTCGGCTTGCTGCACGAGGGTCCGATGACAGGCGGCCAGCTGATGGCCGCCGCTGAGCGGCGGCTGTCGCCGTACTGGTCAATGACCCGTAGCCAGGTCTACCGGGAGCTCCCGGTGCTGGCGGAGAAGGGGCTGGTGCGGCTCGGCAAGCCTGGACCGCGGATGAGTCAGCCCTACGCGATCACGGCAGCCGGAAAACGGACATTTTCCCGCTGGCTGGCGGAGAGCCCCGGGCGGGACACCATCCGCAACCCGGTGGCGCTGCGCGTCGCCTTCGGCAACCTGCACTCCCCGACGCAGCTCAAGAACCTGCACGCCGCGGCGAACGAGTACCACAGCGAGGCCCTGGCGGCGGTGCGGGAGCAGGTGAAGAACGCCAAGAAGGAGGGCGAGGCGTACGACGCCAGCGCGCTGGAGTTCGCCGTCGCCTACCACAAGGCCGCCCTCTCCTGGCTGAAGAGCGTCCAGGTCGGTGGCTGACCGGGTTCCTCGGCCAGGTGACCTGAGCAGCCGGCGAAACGCCAAGTACGCTTGTCTGTCGTGACCGCTGCCGATTACGCCGAACAGCTCAAGGAACTCGACGCCACCCTGCGCAACATCGAGGCCGTGCTCGACCTTGACAAGCTGCACGAGCAGAAGGCCCGGCTGGAGCAGCAAGCCTCCGCGCCGGACCTCTGGGACGACCAGGCCAAGGCGCAGCAGGTGACCTCGCAGCTGTCATACGTCAACGGCGAGATCAGCAAGCTCGGCAGCCTCCGTTCCCGGCTCGACGACGCCGGGGTCCTGCTCGAGCTGGCCGAGGCGGAGTCCGACCCGGGGGTGCTCGGCGAGGTCGAGTCGGAGATCGCCGGGCTGACCAAGGCCATCGAGGAGATGGAGGTCCGCACCCTGCTCTCCGGCGAGTACGACTCGCGGGAGGCGCTGGTCGCCATCCGGGCCGGCGCGGGCGGCGTGGACGCGGCGGACTTCGCCGAGATGCTGCTCCGGATGTACCTGCGCTGGGCCGAGCGGCACGGCTACCCGACCGAGGTCTACGAGACCTCGTACGCCGAGGAGGCGGGCCTGAAGTCCGCCACCTTCACCGTCAAGGTCCCGTACGCCTACGGCACGCTGAGCGTCGAGTCGGGCACCCACCGCCTGGTGCGGATCAGCCCGTTCGACAACCAGGGGCGGCGGCAGACCAGCTTCGCCGGCGTCGAGGTGCTGCCGGTCGTCGAGCAGACCGACCACATCGAGATCCCCGAGAACGAGATGCGGATCGACGTCTACCGCTCCTCGGGCCCGGGTGGGCAGAGCGTCAACACCACCGACTCGGCGGTGCGGATCACCCACATCCCGACCGGCATCGTGGTCACCTGCCAGAACGAGAAGTCCCAGCTGCAGAACAAGGCGTCCGCGCTGCGGGTGCTCCAGGCCCGGCTGCTGGAGCGCAAGCGCCAGGAGGAGCAGGCCAAGCTCCAGGGCCTCAAGACCGAGGCCGCCGGCTCGTGGGGCGACCAGATGCGCTCGTACGTCCTGCACCCGTATCAGATGGTGAAGGATCTGCGCACCGAGCAGGAGACGGGCAACCCGTCGGCGGTCTTCGACGGTGACCTGGACGGCTTCATCGAGGCTGGCATCCGGTGGCGCAAGCAGCAGCAGCAGACCGCTGACAGTGCGTGACGGATCTCGGACGCAGCGCGTCATCGATCTCTGTCTGACCGGCTGAATCGATGACGCGCCTCGCATCGGCGGGGCGGGGGGCTTGGCTCTCCCGTTACACCGCGTAGACTCTCGACCCGTGATTCAGCTTGAGCAAGTGACGAAGACGTACCCGAAGGCGTCCCGGCCTTCGCTCGACAACGTGTCCGTCTCGATCGAGAAGGGCGAGTTCGTCTTCTTCATCGGTCCATCCGGCTCCGGCAAGTCCACGATCATCAAGATGCTGCTGCACGAGGTGAGCCCCAACAAGGGGCGGGTCGTCGTGAACGGCAAGGACGTCACGTCGATGCGGTCCTGGAAGCGACCCCACTTCCGCCGCTCAATCGGCTGTGTCTTCCAGGACTTCCGGCTGCTGCCCAACCGCACCGCCTACGAGAACGTGGCGTTCGCCCTCGAGGTGATCGGCAAGACCAAGGCGGTCGCCCGTCGGGTCGTGCCGGAAGTGCTGGAGCTGGTCGGGCTCGGTGGGAAGGAACACCGCTACCCCCACGAGCTCTCCGGTGGTGAGCAGCAGCGGGTCGCCGTCGCCCGGGCGTTCGTCAACCGCCCGCTGATCCTGCTGGCGGACGAGCCGACCGGAAACCTCGATCCCGACACCTCGATCGAGATCATGCGCCTGCTGGACCGGATCAACCGCACCGGCACGACCGTCGTGATGGTCACGCACGACTCCAACATCGTGAACCAGATGCGCCGCCGCGTCATCGAGATCGAGAGCGGCCGCATCGTGCGCGACCAGGCCCGCGGCGTCTACGGCTGAGCCGACGCTCCACCCCTGCCGTAGACCCTAACGACGAACACCTCACGCCGGAGAGCCGGAGGAATTCCCGATGCGGATGAAATACGTCCTGTCCGAGGTACTGGTCGGACTGTGGCGCAACGTCACCATGACCATCGCGATGATCATCACGATGGCGGTGTCGCTGACCATGCTTGGCGCCAGCGGTCTGATGTACCGCCAGGTCGACGACATGAAGGACCTCTACTACAAGAACATCGAGGTCTCGATCTTCCTGAAGACCGACGTCAGCCAGCCGCAGATTGATGCGCTGAAGACCAAGCTGGCTGGCGACCCGCTGGTCAAGGAGACCGTCTACGTCGACAAGCAGGAGGCGTACAAGCGGTTCCAGGAGATGTTCCAGGACGCCCCCGACCTGATCAGCGCCGTCAAGGCGGACAGCCTGCCGCCGTCGTTCCGGCTGAAGCTGGTCAACCCGGAGCAGTACAAGGACATCTACAACCAGTACAAGGGCGCCGAGGGAGTCGACGAGATCGTCGACCAGAGCAAGCTGCTGGACAAGATCTTCGACATCCTCAGCTCGATCCAGAACATCGCCCTCGCCGCCGCGGCCGTCATGGCGATCGCCGCCCTGCTGCTGGTCGCCAACACCATCCAGGTGGCCGCCTACAGCAAGCGGCGTGAGGTCGCCGTCATGAAGCTGGTCGGTGCGTCCAACTGGTTCATTCAGGCGCCATTCGTGCTGGAGGCCGTGGTCGCCGGTCTGATCGGCTCACTGCTCGGCCTGGTCGCCCTGATCGCGGCCAAGTACCTGCTCTTCGACGGCTCGCTGAAGGCGCTGCAGGGCCTGCTCTCCCCGATCAGCTGGGGCGACATCATGTTCATGTTCCCGCTCATGGCCGGCGTCGGCGGCGTGATCAGCGCCGTCACCGCCTGGGTCACGCTCCGCTTCTACCTGCGGGTCTAGTCACCCCCGCGGCTCTCCGAGGGCCCTCCCGCGCCGGAATAAACGACGCGGGAGGGCCCTTGTTATTCGGGTAGCATGATCTCCGCCCTGTGGCCGGTGGCCGCGGGACCGATCGGGAAGGGGGTGGCGCCGATGCCACGGGAAAAGGGTCGCAAGGTGGTCGCCTCCAACAAGAAGGCTCGTCACGACTACGCCATCCTCGACACGTACGAGGCGGGCATGGCGCTGACCGGCACCGAGGTCAAGTCGCTCCGAGCCGGGCGGGCGTCGCTGGTCGACGCGTTCGCCCAGGAGCGCGACGGCGAGCTCTACCTGCACGGCATGCACATCCCGGAGTACACCCAGGGCACCTGGACCAACCATGAGCCCCGGCGTACCCGGAAGCTGCTGCTCAAGCGGCTGGAGATCGACCGGCTGATCGGCAAGACCCGGGAGAGCGGGCTGACAATGGTCCCGCTGCAGGTCTACTTCTCCGACGGTTGGGCCAAGGTGGAGATCGGCCTGGCCAAGGGTAAGAAGTCGTACGACAAGCGGCAGGACCTCGCCAAGCGGGACGCCGAGCGGGAGATCGCCCGCGTGGCCGGTCGGCGCGGCAAGGGCATGGACGACTGATTCGTGCCCGTCTGACCGGTTCCATGATCCGGCCGGGGCTCGGGATGAATCCGGTTGCGGCAGGCGTTAGGCTTGGTAGTGCTGCCGACAGGGGCAGCCCTTCGAGGGGGTGACAGGTTTCGACTTCGTACGTTGAGGCAGGGGAAGCGAGCCGAGGAAGCCGACGTCGTCTCGAGAATCGTTCGTCGGAAACCAATAAGCGCCAAGAACAATCGCGCTGACTTCGCTCTCGCCGCCTGAGGCGAGTAGTGAGTCTGTCGGCCTGGGAGCGCCTTCGACCCAGTTAGCCGGCATCAGCTAGAAGGCTGGCCAACCGGACCCGGTCGCGGGGTCCGTGCGGCGAGATCAATCAGCGACTGGGCCCGTCACACCGACTCGCTCGCGTGATCGGTGGGGCCGAGTAGAGGCACAGCGAGCTGCGCTCGGAGAAGCCCTGGCAAACCGGCGAAGGACCCGGGTTCGATTCCCGGCACCTCCACAGTTCAGGTCCCGAGAGTGTCTTCCGACACTCTCGGGACCTTTTCGTATGCACCCTCGGCCAATGGACCGCCGGTAGCGGCTGCGCGCGAACGGCGAATCCATCGAGGGTATATACGCGAGGTATACCCTCGGTGTAGTCTCCCGACATGAGTGTTCCCCTCACCCTTCTCGGGCTGCTCGAACGGGAGCCCAGCCACGGATACGACCTGAAGCGCGACTACGACGCCTATTTCGGGCGCGGCAAGCCGCTGCCGTTCGGCCAGGTCTACTCGACCCTCAGCCGGCTGGCCCGGGACGGCAAGGTGGTGATCAGCGAGGTCGGCCCCGGTGCCGGGCCCGACCGGAAGCGGTACATCATCACCGATCTCGGAGCGACCGAGGTCGACCAGTGGCTGATCCAGCCGGTCGAGCCGGAGCCGCATCTGCAGACCGTGCTCTTCGCCAAGGTTGTGCTCTCGCTGATGCTGGACCGTCCCGCCAGCGACTACCTCGACACCCAGCGCAGTTCGCATCTCCAGCGCATGCGCGAGCTCACCGAGATCAAGCGGGCCGGCAGCCTCGTCGACGCGCTGCTCGCCGACCACGGCCTGTACCACCTGGAGGCGGACCTCCGGTGGATCGAGATGACCGGCGCCCGGCTGGACGCCCTGAGGAAAACGGTGCGGCCATGACCGTCATGATCGAAGCACGCAACGCGATGTTCTCGTTCGGCAGGACCCCTGCCCTGCGGGGCGCAAGCATCGCCGTGGACGCCGGCGAGATCCTCGCCGTCATGGGCCCCAGTGGTTCGGGCAAGTCGACGCTGCTGCACTGCCTGGCCGGCATCCTGGTACCCGACTCCGGCGAGATCCTGTTCGACGGGGCCCGGGTCGACTCCATGACCGAGACCGAGCGCAGCAGTCTGCGCCGGGACCGCTTCGGGTTCGTGTTCCAGTTCGGCCAGCTCGTCCCCGAGCTCACCGCGGCGGAGAACGTCGCCCTGCCACTGCTGCTCAGCGGGGTCCGCCGGACGGAAGCGCTGCGCAAGGCGTACGGCTGGTTCGAGCGGCTCGGCCTGGACGGCATGGAGCAGCGCCGGTCGGGAGAGCTGTCCGGAGGGCAGGCGCAGCGGGTCGCGCTCGCCCGCGGCCTGGTTGCCGGGCCGGAGGTCCTCTTCGCCGACGAGCCGACCGGTGCGCTCGACTCGCTCACCGGCGAGCACGTCATGGAGCTGTTGGTCACCGCGGCCCGCGAGCAGGGCACAACGGTCATCCTGGTCACCCACGAGCCTCGGGTCGCCGCGTACGCCGACCGCGAGGTCATCGTCCGCGACGGGCGCGTGAACGCACCGGAGAGGATCGCGCCATGATCGGCTTCGGGTTACGCCTCGCGGTGGCCGGCGGCCGGGAGGCGCTCACCCGTCTCGTCATCATCGCCGCCGCCGTCGCGGTGGGCGCCGGCCTGCTGCTGGCCACCCTCGCCGGGGTCAACGCCGTCAACGCGCAGCTCACCCGATACGCGTCGTTGTATCCCCACGCGTCGACGGGCGGCAACGCGGATCCACTGTGGTGGTCGACGCGGGAAGACTACTTCCACGGCAAGCAGATCATCCGCATCGACGTCGCCGCGACCGGACCGAACGCGCCCACCCCGATTGGCATTCCGACCACGCCGGGCCCAGGGGAGTACTACGCCTCGCCGTCGTTGCAGAAGCTGCTGGCCGCCAACCCGGCCGACCAGCTCGGCGACCGCTACCCCGGACATGACCTCGGCACGATCGGCCCGGCGGCGCTGGCGTCGCCGGACGCCCTGCTCGTCATCGTCGGCGGTACCACCGACGAGATCGCCAAGCTACCCCGCGCCAAGCAGCTCACCAGCGTCGGCGACAACACTCCCGGGCTCCCGGAGACCACGGTGGACCTCATCATGGGCGTGATAGCCGGCGGGCTGCTGTTCCCCGTACTGATCTTCATCGGCACCGCCACCCGGCTCAACGCCGCCCGCCGGGAGCAACGGTTCGCCGCGATGCGCCTGGTCGGCGCGACGCCGAAGCAGATCTCGATGGTCGCCGCGGTCGAGGCGGCCGCCGCGGCCGTCGCCGGGACCGCCCTCGGCTTCATCCTGTTCTTCGCGTTCCGCGGCTCGCTCGCGCAGATCCCGTTCACGGGCATGCGGTTCTTCACCAGCGACATGTCGCTGGGCGTGCTGGACGTCCTGCTCGTCGCGCTCGGCGTCCCGGCCGGTGCGGCGGTGGCGGCGCAGATCTCGCTGCGCCGCGTCCGGATTTCCCCGCTCGGCGTCACCCGGCGGGTCACCCCACGCCCTCCGCGCGCGTACCGGGTGATCCCGCTCGTGCTCGGCGTCGCCGTGCTGGCGTTCGCCATCGGTCACCGGCCCGAGACATCGGACGGCCAGACCGCGGTGTTCCTGCCCGGGCTCCTGCTGATCATGGCCGGCCTGGTCCTCGCCGGCCCGTGGCTGACGATGGTCGGCGCCCGGGTGATGGCGCGGCGCGCGAGCCGGCCCGCCACCCTCATCGCCGCGCGCCGGCTCGCCGACAACCCGAAGGCCGGCTTCCGGGCGATCAGCGGGATCATGCTCGCGCTCTTCGTCACGAGCGTGGCGGTCGGCGTGATCACCACGATCGTCGCCAACCGCGGCCCGGCGCCGATCGGATCGACCGGCGCCGGCACGATGTCCACCGTGTTCACCGAGAACCCGCCGTCGGTGCCCGACACGGTGCTGACCGACCTGCGCGCGATCCCCGGCGTGCGCAGCGCGACGGTGGTCCGCGAGAACCCGGTCCGCGGCAGCGATGGGTGGGTGGTCGCGTGCACCGATCTCCCGGCGGCGTACGGCCGGTGCGCCGACGGCGCCACCGTTGCCGAGGTGCCGATGAGCCTCATGCCCTTCGAGCAACCGGCATCGTCCACGAGGGTCTGGCCCGCCGCATCCGTCACGGTCGGCGACCTCCAGCGGTTGCCGGTGGCGTCGATCGTCGTCGGAACCGACGCTTCGGTCGCCGCGCTGGAACGCGCGCGCACCGTCCTCGAGGTTGCCTACCCGACGGAATTCTGGGTCGCCCCGAACGTGCCCGGCGACTTCGAGTCGGACTTCGCCAACACGCTGCGCGGCTGGAAACAACTGGCCAACGTCATCATCATCGCCAGCCTCGCGCTCGCCGGCTGCAGCCTCGCGGTCACCGTGGTCGGCGGTCTCACCGAGCGCAGGCGCCCATTCAGCCTGCTCCGGCTCAGCGGCGCGTCGCTGCACGTCCTGCGCCGCGTGGTCGCGCTCGAGAGCGCCGTACCGATGCTCGCGGTCGCCGTGGTCGCGATCGGCATGGGCCTCCTCGCCGCGCAACTGTTCCTCAAGGCGCAGATGGGCTACACGCTCACCGCTCCCGGAGTGGGGTTCTACGCGATCGTCGTCATCGGGCTGGCGGCCTGCCTCGGCATCATCGCCTCCACCCTGCCGTTGCTGGAACGCATCACCGGGCCGGAGACCGCGCGGAGCGAATGATGTCCTTCCTCGAGACTGTGCGCCCCGGTCCAGTGGACCGGGGCGCACAGTCGTCTCCGTTGCCGGCGCGCTCTAGGCTGCCGGCTGTGACGAACGAGAGGCTCCGGCTGTCGGTGGGCGCACCGGCCGGCCAACGTGCCATGGCGGCGGTCGTCGGCGGGCTGTTCACCGCCGTCGGGGCGGTCTTCGTGCTGCTGCCCGTGCTCGCCGAGGGCCTGCTGCGTCGGATCACCGGGTTCGGCGACCCGTTGCCCTCGTACGAGGACGCGCGGGACCTGCCGCCCGGCATGCTGCCACCGGACCTGGCCGACACCTCGTCGTCCGGTGCCGGGCCGACGCCGGGCCGCCTCGTCGGCCTGTGCGGGATCCCGTTCGTGCTCCTCGGCCTGTACCTGGTGCTGCGGGTGCTGCGGACGGCCGTCTGGTTGGCGGGCACCCGGGCGTCCGTGCGGGGGGCGCTGGCCACCCGCACCGTCGACCTGGCCACCGCCGAGGTCACCGCCGGCGCGCTCGCGCGGCGGGTCGGCGACGAGACGGTGGTACGGGTGCCGACCCTCGTCGCCCGCGACCCGGACACCGGCCGCCGCATCACCATCCCCCTGCAGGGCATGGGTCTCGCCACGCTCCCGCCGCACGAGCTGCGGGCGCTCGCCGACGCGATGACCGGCGGCCGTTCCACCGACGGCAGGAACGGGGACATCCACGTCCTCGCCGGTCAGCTCCGCACGATGGCGGCGAACCCGCTGAGCCTGTAGCGCCTGCTGAGGCTCCTGCGACCAGTGGGGCCGATGTGCCGGATGAGGCGGGTCCGGCCCCTGGACAGGGTCTTTCCCTGGGTTCACGATCGCGGTACGCGGTAGCGCAGCAGCGGGAGGTGCCCATGGTCACCGGTCCGATCCAGCAGCCGTCCACCGTCTTCACGGCGGGGCGACCGCCCCTCGCGCGCCAGCACCGGCCGACCTTCCTCGGCGACGTGCACGCCCTCGCCCGGGCGCTCGCCGCGCCGATGGAGGAGCCGCGCTGGCGGGAGCGGGTGATGATCCAGCTCGGTCCGGTCGGGCAGGGCTTCGCCGAGCACGTCCGGGTCACCGAGGGACCCAGCGGCCTCTACGCCGAACTGCTCGACCAGGCCCCGCGCCTCGACCGGGGGCTGCAACTGCTCACCCGGGAGCATGCCCTCATCGCCGGGGCGATCCTCGCCCTTCAGCACGCCGCCGAGCTGCCCGCCGTACCCGCCGAGGAGCTGTGCGGGCGGGCCGTCGACCTGCTGGGGGCGCTCTCCCGGCACCGGCAGCGCGGCGCCGACCTGCTCTGGGAGGCGTACCAGGCGGATCTGGGCGGGGAGACCTGAGCGCGGGTCCGCGCCTCGCCCGAACAGGACGGCGGGACTCGTGCTGGCTGGCGGAGGGGAACCGGTGGTGCGCGGGCGGCGTCGAACAGGCATGCGTCGCACCATCGCCCTGCTGGGCCTGCCGCTCCTGATGGCGGTCGGCTGCGCGCCGGCCGACTCCGCCCCGGCCGGGCCGTCCAGCGGCAGCCCCGACCAGCGGCGGGAGGCGTTCGACCAGCGGGCCGCCGAGGTCGCCGCCCGCTGGCGTCCCGGCCCGGCCTGGACCACCGGGTACGTGCCCCTTCAGGAGGGCACGGTGCTGACCGGTGACCCGGGCTTCACCCCCGACACCGAGACGGCGTTCCGGGCCGGCTGGTACCGGGACCAGATCCCACTGCCGGCCGCGAAGCCGGGCGACGGGAGCATTCAGTTCCCCGACGGCACGCTGCGGGTGCCGCTGGTCAGCGCCGCCGAAGCGTACGCGCAGCTCGATCAGGGGGACCCGCCGCCGTGTGACGGGCGGCCGAAGGAGCCCGGGTCGACCGGTGGACCGGGCCGGCCCAAGGACGGCGGCCCGACCATCGAACCGGGGCCGGACGGTCCGGTGAGCAGCCCGGTGCAGACCGCCTGCATCCCTCTCACGGTCATCGCGGTGAAACTGGGGACCGCGTCGGTGCGCACCAGCCGCGGCGTCGCCGAGGTGCCGGCCTGGCTGTTCACCGTGGACGAGCTGAAGACGCCGGTGGCCCGGGTCGCCGTCGCGCCGAGCGCCGTCGCGGCCGTACCTCCGGGGGATGGACCGACCGGGCCGGTGCCGGACGGCGTGGTCGGCGCGGAGAGCCTCGACGCGGCGGACGGGACCCGACTGGACTACCGGCTCGCGGTGGGTGCCTGCGACACCGCCATCACGCCCCGGGTGCTGGAGCGGGACGACGTGGTGGTGGTCGGCGGCAGCGTCACCCGCTCCACCGGGGTCTGCACCCTGCAACTGGTGCTCAAGCCCGTGACCGTCACCCTCAAGGCGCCGCTGGGCACCAGACCCGTGCTGAACGTGTCGTCCGGTGCCCCGCTCACCTGCACCGCGGCGCGGCTCACAGGATCCGCGGTACCTCGGTGCTGATCGGGACCGGCAGCACGGTGGGCCGGTCGGCCGCGAGGGCGGCGTCGAGGGCGTCGCCGAGCCGGTCGAGCGGGTCGACCAGGGTGGACGCGCAGCCGTAGCCGTGCGCCACCGCGCTGACGTCCAGCCCCGGCAGGTCCAGCGCCGGCACCCCGGGCGTGTGCTTCAGCTCGGCGAACGCCTTGAGGATCGCGTACTGATGGTTGACCGGCACCAGCACCGGCAGCGGCAGTTGCAGCCGGGCGGCGGTCCAGAGCGCCTGCACCGAGTAGTGGAACGAGCCGTCGCCGATCACCGCCACCACCGGCCGGCCGCGCCCGGTGTCCCGTTCGGCGAGCGCGATCCCCACCGCCGCCGGCAGGCCGAAGCCGAGACCACCGCTGGCCATGGTGAAGTACGAGCCGGGCCGGGTGATCCGTAGCCGGCGGCGCAGCGCCGCCAGGTTGGACGGGGACTCCTGCACCAGCACGCCGTCCGCCGGCCAGTGCCGGGCCAGCGCGGCGAAGAGCGCGTCCGCGCTCGGCGGGTTGGTGACCTCGGGCGGCGCCAGGTCCGGGCGCGCGGACGGCGCCGGCCGGTCCGCTGGTGGAACCAGGTCCAGCAGGGCTGCCAGGGTCAACCCGGCGTCGCCGAGCACGCTCTCCCCGACCGGGGCCCGGGCCGACTCGTCCGGGTCGTCGGTGACGTGCAGCAGCCGCGCGTCCGCCGGCAGGTAGTCGCCGGGAACGTGCGGGTAGTAACGGAACACCGGGCCGCCGACGACCAGCACCGTGTCGTGCCCGCGCAGCGTCTCCGCGAGCGGACCGATCGCGTACGGCAGCACGCCGCGGAAGTGCGGGTGGTCCTCGGGAAAGACGGCCCGCTCGGGTGCCGGGGTGCACCAGACCGGGGCGGCCAGCCGCTCGGCCAGCGCGACGGCCGCCGACCAGGCGTTGGCCCGGTCCACCGCCGCGCCGAGCACCAGTGCCGGGGAGCGGCTGCCAGCCAGCACGGCGGCGAACTCGCGCAGCCGCTCCGGATCCGGGGCGAACCGGGTGGCGACGCTCCGCACCTGCGGCGGCGGGTCGGCCGGCCGGTCCCAGTCGTCCATCGGCAGCGAGAGGAAGACCGGCCCGGCGGGTGGCTGCACCGCCGTCGCGTACGCCCGCATCAGGGCCGCCGGGATGTCCTGCGCGCGGACCGGCTCGTAGCTCCACTTCACGTACGGCTGGGTGAGCTCCGCCGCCCGGAGGCTGGCCAGCCGGGGCTCGATCAGCAGCATCTCCCGGTTCTGCTGGCCGGCCGTGACGATCAGCGGGGTCTTGTTGTGCCAGGCGGTGACCAAGTTGCCCATGCCGTTGCCGGTGCCCGGGGCCGTGTGCAGGTTGACGTGGCCGGGGCGTCCGGTGGCCTGGGCGTACCCGTCGGCCATCGCCATCGCCGCCGCCTCCTGCAGCGCGTGCACGTACCGGAAGTCGGCCGGGAAGCCCTGGAGGAACGGTTCCTCGGTCGAGCCCGGATTGCCGAAGATGGTGGTCAGGCCCAGGTCGCGGAGGAGGTCGTACGTGGTGTCGCGGACCGTTGCCATCGCCGGCTGCCTCCGTCTGCTGCGCTGCGCCGGAGAGGGCTCGGTGATCAGTCTCCCGGCCCCACCGAATCTATCGGGGCAGCCCAGGCTTTCCGGGCGCTTTGCCGCGCTGGACGGGGCGGCAGCCGGTCAGGGCAGCGGGAAGGGGAGTTGGATCCCGTCCAGCGCATGGCCGCACGGGCAGTCCCGCTCGGCCGGCAGCGCGGCAACGGCGTCCAGCAGCACGCCGCGCAGCCGGTCGGTGTTCTCCGCGAAGACCCGGAACACTTCCTCCTGGGTGACCGACTCTCCGCTCTCCACCCCCGCGTCCAGGTCGGTGACGAGCGCGATCGAGGTGTAGCAGAGGGCCAGCTCCCGGGCCAGCACCGCCTCCGGGTGGCCGGTCATGTTGACCACCGCGCCGCCGATCGAGGTGAACCAGCGGGATTCGGCCCGGGTGGAGAAGCGCGGGCCCTCGACCACCACCACCGTTCCGCCGTCGACCGCCGGCACGTCCCGGCCCGCTGCGGCGCCCAGCATCGTCCGGCGGCCCACCGGGCAGTACGGGTCGGCGAAGGAGACGTGCACCGCCCCGCGGTCGTAGTAGGTCTGGGCGCGGCCGCTGGTCCGGTCGATGAGCTGGTCCGGCACCACGAACGTGCCCGGGCCCAGCTCCGGCCGGAGGCCGCCGACCGCGCAGGGGGCGATCACCTGGCGTACGCCGAGGGAGCGCAGCGCCCAGAGATTGGCCCGGTACGGGATCAGGTGCGGCGGGTACCGGTGGTCACGACCGTGGCGGGGCAGGAACGCGACCCGGCGCCCGGCCACCTCGGCGATGGTCACCGCGTCCGACGGCGCCCCGTACGGCGTCTCCACCACGTGTTCGGTGGCACCGTCGAGCAGGGCGTAGAGCCCGGACCCGCCGATCACCGCGAGCTCCGCCGTCGGACCCATCGACCCTCCCTCGAACCTGCTCGATCATCCGCCCGGTCAGACCTTAGCCACCGCGCGGACCGCAGGCTATGGTGCCAGGCATGGCGTTGACAGCGCGGATGGTCCACGGCGTCGGTGTCGCCGAACTGGCGTACGGCTGACGGATGTCGGACATGCAGGAGGGACAGGCGATCGGTGGTCGGGCCATGGAGTCGATGACCGGGCGGCTGCTGGTCGCGACTCCGGCGCTCAAGGACCCGAACTTCGACCGTACGGTGGTGATGCTGGTCGCCCACGAGCCCGGCGGCGCGCTGGGCGTGGTGCTCAACCGGGCCACCGAGGTGCCGGTCGCCGACGTGCTGGGGGACTGGAGCGACCTCGCCCGCCACCCGGCGGTGCTCTTCGAGGGCGGTCCCGTGCAGCCCGACTCGGCCATCTGCCTGGCCCGGATGCGTCACCCGATTAAGCCGGTGAAGGGCTTCCACCGGGTCTCCGGGGCGGTTGGCACCATCGACCTCTCCGTAAACCCGGAGCGGCTGCGGGACGCCATCGGCAGCATCCGGGTCTTCGCCGGCTACTCCGGCTGGGGCGCCGGCCAGTTGGAG
The DNA here is from genome assembly GCF_003857015.1 of Micromonospora globispora. Classification (GTDB taxonomy): domain Bacteria; phylum Actinomycetota; class Actinomycetes; order Mycobacteriales; family Micromonosporaceae; genus Micromonospora; species Micromonospora globispora. The sequence goes on from NZ_QGGF01000324.1 coordinate 14,574, forward strand.
CAGGAGATCGAGGAAGGATCCTGGTTCGTCCTGGACGCGCTGCCCGGTGACGCCTTCGTCGACCGGCCGGACGACCTCTGGCCGATGGTGCTGCGCCGCCAGGGCGGCATGATGGCGGCGGTGGCCCACTTCCCCCCGGACGTGGCCCTGAACTGAGCCGCCGGCGGGGGACCCCCGCGATATGACCATGCCGGCCGCCGTGTGTATAGTTCTCTGCGTGCCCGGGCGACCGGGGACGACAGCAAGGGGCCGTGGCGCAGCTGGTAGCGCACCACACTGGCAGTGTGGGGGTCAGGGGTTCGAGTCCCCTCGGCTCCACCCTTCATGACCAGGGCGTTCGTCGGAATGGCGGACGCCCTTCGTCGTTAGGGATGGAAGTAGCCACTCTTCGCATTGCAGCCCAAGCACCTCGCTCTGGCGCAATCCGAGCCCGATGATCCACCGGGCTCCCATCCGGTCCGCTCCCAGCCGCGATGAGGCATCAACCGGAGTACGACAGCCAGCCGCCGGCCAGGATCGCCTTGTCAGTCGTGTCGGTCATCGCTTCGCTCCCCGTCTGGGTGCTCAAACAACCTGCGGTACTCGCCGTAGCCTTCACGCTCGAGGTCGTCGCGCCGAATGAACCGAAGTGCGGCCGAGTTCATGCAGTAGCGCAAGCCGCCAGTTTCTGCGGGACCATCGTCAAACACATGGCCAAGGTGACTGTCGCCGTGCGCCGAACGGACCTCGATGCCGGACATGCCGAGGCTCGAGTCTCCCACTTGGACAACGTTCTTCGGCTCGATGGGCTTTGTAAAAGTCGGCCAGCCGGTACCGCTGTCATACTTGTCGACAGAAGCGAATATGGGTTCACCGGATACGAGGTCGACGTAGATGCCTGGCTCCTTGTTGCCCCAATAGGCGTTGTCGAAGGCTGGCTCTGTCCCACCTTCTTGGGTGACTCTGTATTGCTCGGGTGACAGCTGAGAAATTGCCGCGGGGTCTTTGCGATACTCGTGTGACACCGTTGTTCCTCTCGGACTGGTCGTCGGCAAGAAAGGCCGGATTCAACGGGGCCTTCACACACGGACGAATGCGTACCCCGCCTGTAGCTGCCTAACCACGATCTGAGATAAGGCTGCCTTGCCGGCAGCCGGCGTCCGGGGCGGTGAAGCTCCACCCTTCAACGATCAGGGCGTTCGTAACGAATGACGGACGCCCTTCGTCGGCGGGCATGGAAGTAGCCAAGCTCACTTGCCCTCGCCCCACAGCGCGTTCTTGACCGCCCCGGCGGCCTGCACGCCGCTCCTTTACTGATCACTCGGTGAGAACTGTTTGTGCGTCGGCGTCCGTTTCGTGTGAGGCGGCCCAGGAGGCGAGCAGGCGTAGCGCGTCCTCGGATGGGGAGCCGGGCTCGGCGGTGTAGATGGTGAGGGTGAGGCCGGGTTCTGCGGCCATCTCCAACCCTTCGTAGGCGAGGGTCAGGTCGCCGACGATGTGATGGCGGAAGTTCTTGGCGCCGGTGCCGTGGTGCCGGACGTTGTGGGCGCCCCATCGTCTGCGGAACTCGTTGCTGCGGGTGGAGAGTTCACCCACGAGGTCGTGGAGATCCTTGTCGTGCGGATCGCGGCCGGCTTCGGTACGGAGGATGGCGACGCAGACGTCGGCGGCGAGGTCCCATTCCGGGTAGAAGCGGTGCGCCTTCTCGTCGAGGAAGGTGAACCGGGCGATGTTGGCCGGGCGCTGGGGGTCGGTGTACACGTCGGCGTAGAACGCTCGGGCGAGCCGGTTCGCGGCGAGCAGGTCCATGCGGCCGTTGCGCACGAAAGGCGGGACCCTGGGTGACCGCATCGAGGGTCCATTGCAGGCTAGGGCGCACCGACCACTGTTTGGCGGTGCGGCGCCGGGGCCGCATGAGGGCGGTGCTGCCGTCCGCCGCCCGGGCGAGGTCGAACAGGTGCGCCCGTTCCGCGTCATCGAGCTGGAGCGCCCGGGCGATGGCGTTCAGCACGGACGGTGACACGCCGGCCAGAGCGCCTCGTTCGAGTTTCGAGTAGTACTCGATGCTCACGCCGGCGAGTGCCGCGACTTCGCTGCGGCGTAGTCCCGGGACCCGCCGGTTGGCGCCGGCGGGCAGGCCCGCCTGTTCCGGGCTGATCTTGGCGCGCCGCGAGACGAGGAACTCGCGGACCTCGGTGCGGTTGTCCACCTCTCGACCGTACGTGTCGCGGCTTCTCCGAGGGGTGCCCTGTCAGTACACCTTTCAGCGGAAACTCCCTGAACGAGCTCTGCCGGGGTTTGCTGGATGGCGTTGAACACCGCCGCCGGCCGCCGCCCCCCGTGCGGTGACTGGCATCGTGCTCGGCCGTTTGCTTCCCGGATGGCCGCGATTCCGCGCCCTACTCGGGTATGCGGGACGGGTAGCCGCCGCGTCACGGCCGGGACTTTGAATCGGAAGGAAGAACCTCATGCGTGGTGCTGTCCTCTACGCCCCCGGCGACGTCCGGGTGGAGGAGCGCGAAGATCCTCGGATCCTCCTCCCGACCGACGCGATCATTCACTTGTCCGCCACCTGCGTCTGCGGTTCGGACCTGTGGCCGTACCGGGGCGTCGAAGCAATCAAGAGGCCGGCCCCGATGGGCCATGAGTATGTCGGCGTCGTCCAGGAGGTTGGCAGCGAGGTTAAGAACATCAAGCCGGGCCAGTTCGTGATCGGCTCGTTCTTCGCCTCCGACAACACATGCGAGATCTGCCAGGCTGGCTACCAGTCCTCGTGCATCCACCGGGAACCCGTCGGCGGGCTCGGCGCCCAGGCCGAGTACCTGCGCATCCCGTTGGCCGACGGCACCCTGGTCGCCACGCCCGACACTCCCTCCGACGACCTGATCCCGAGCTTCCTCGCCGCCTCCGACGTGCTGGGCACCGGCTGGTTCGGCGCCGTGGCGGCCGAGGTCGGGCCGGGAAAGACCGTCGCGGTCGTCGGTGACGGTGCGGTCGGGCTGCTCGCCGTGCTGGCCGCCAAGCAGCTCGGCGCAGAACGCATCATCGCCATGAGCCGGCACGAGCCCCGTCAGAAGCTGGCGGCCCACTACGGTGCGACCGACATCGTCACCGAGCGGGGCGATGAGGGCGTCGCGCGCATCAAGGAGCTGACGAACGGGCTAGGCGCGCACTCGGTCATCGAGGCGGTCGGCACCCAGGAGTCGATGATGCAGTCCATCCGCTCCACCCGTCCGGGCGGTCACGTCGGCTACGTCGGCGTTGCCCACGGGGTCGAACTGCCCGGCGAGGAGCTGTTCTTCTCCCACGTCCACCTGCACGGCGGCCCGGCACCGGTGCGCCGTCTCCTGCCCGAGCTGATCGACCTGATCTGGAACCGGCAGATCGACCCTGGCAAGGTCTTCGACCTCACCCTCCCCCTTGAGCAGGCCGCCGAGGGGTACCAGGCCATGGACGAACGCCGCGCCATCAAGGTCCTCCTCAATCCCTGAGGAACGGCGGACCTCCGAGACCGTCGATCCCGACCCGCGACATAGGAGACCCACATGGAACTGCGACCCGTCAGCCCGACCGCGAAAGGCCCCGCGCAGACCTTCACTGGCGACGTCTACGTCACCCACATCTACCAGGGGCAGGAGCCCTCGCGGATGGTCGTCGCCCTCGTCCGCTTCAGCCCCGGCGCCCGTACCAACTGGCACTCCCACGCCGTCGGTCAGACCCTCCACGTCACCGATGGCGTCGGCCTGGTGGGAACGCGCGATGGATCGGTCGTGCGCGTGCGCCCCGGCGACACCGTCGTCTGCCCGCCCGGGGAGGAACACTGGCACGGCGCCGCCGCCGACACCTTCATGAGCCATTTCGCCATGCTGGAGAACCTTCCCGACGGCGGCGACCCCACCACCTGGCTGGAACCGGTCGCAGACGAGCAGTACCGAAGCGCGAACCAGCAATGACCACGCGCAAGGCGACTCCTGCCCGCCCATCTGCCTCAGGTCGCCCAGGCCGATGAACCCGATCGCGGGTCGGCCGCTGGCCGTGCTCAGGACGCGATGGCGTTCAGCTCGGTCAGCGCGTCCTCGGGAAGGTTCAGCGCAGCAGCGGAGACGTTCTCCCGCAGATGCGCGACGGATGAGGTGCCGGGGATGAGCAGGATGTTCGGGGAGCGCTGAAGCAGCCACGCCAGTGCGACGGCCATCGGTGTGGTGTCGAGACGGGTCGCGACGGCGTTGAGTTCCGCGGACTGCAGTGGCGAGAAGCCGCCGAGGGGGAAGTAGGGCACGTAGGCGATGCGCTGCGCGGCGAGGGAGTCGATCAGGTGGTCGTCGTCCCGATTTGCGATGTTGTAGAAGTTCTGCACGCACACGACCGGGGCGATGGACTGCGCCTCGGCGATCTGGTCGGCGTTGACGGTGCTGAGACCGAGATGCCTGATCAGTCCCTCCTGTTGCAACTGCGCGAGCACGGTGAACGGCTCGGCGATTGAGCCGGGAGTGGGTCTGTCGAACCCGCCGACGCGCAGGTTGACGACGTCGAGCACGTCGAGTCCGAGCCGCTCCAAGTTGTCGTGCACGGCTTGACGCAACTGGTCGGGAGCCAACGCCGGCAGCCAGTTCCCCTCCGCGTCGCGCACCGATCCGACCTTCGTCACGATGCACAGGTCATCGGGGTACGGGTGTAGAGCCTCCCTGATGAGCTGGTTGGTGACGTAGGGGCCGTAGAAGTCGGCGGTGTCGATGTGGTTGATGTTCAGGCGCACGGTCTCGCGGAGCACGGCCACGGCAGCGTCGCGGTCGGCCGGTGGGCCGAAGACGTGCGGGCCGGCCAACTGCATCGCGCCGTACCCCATGCGGGTGACCGTCAGATCCCCCATCGTGAACGTCCCGCCAGGAAATATGGTCGATGACACGAGAAATTCCTTCCGTCGCAAGTCCGCGAGCTTCCCGGCGACGCGGCCACCAAACCGCGGCGTCGTCAGCAGGTGATGACTTCACTCTCCGCCACGCGGCGCGTAACAGGCTGAGCCCTGACGATCCTGGGAGTGGCAGGGACAGGCAAGCCCACGTTATGCGCCCGCTTGGCGCAGCGCGTTCACGATCCACTCGTCCGGGGGAGTGCCGCGGAGCCCGTCGTCTGTTGCGTACACGCGGCACATCAGCCCGTAGGCGCTCCGGCTGGCCGCATCCGGGTCGACGTCGACGCCGTTGACGCGCACCGTGGGCGAGCCGAGGAAGCGCTCTACCCGGGCTTCCGCCTCCGACTCGATGCGACGGTGGGTGATCGCTTCCTCGATACCGACAGCAGCGAGAAGCGACCGTATCCGTCCCTCCAGGCCCTCATGGTTAGGGCAGCCGTCGAAGTACAGAATTTCGATCATTGGCCCTAACCTCGTGTCGGGAGTCAGTCTGTCGGAGCGGCGAGGAGCAGCCATGTAAAGGGCTGAATTACCTCGCCTGGTGTCCGGTGATCCTCACGCTGGGCGCGCACAACGGTGAAACGGGGGAACTGCTCAGCCAGTTGCTGTGGGGAGTAGCGGGCGACCGGTAGGCCGGAACAGCTGGTGGGGCCGTCGGCGGCGAAGGTCGCGATGATGACGTAGCCGTCCGGATCGAGCGCCGCACGAAGGATGTCAAGGTAGCGGGCCCGGTCTTCGGCGGTGGTGAGGAAGTGGAAGACAGCCCGGTCGTGCCAGATCTTGTACCGGCGTTCCGGCTTCCACGTCAGCAGGTCCGCGACGATCCAGGCGACCTTGCTGGCGTTCTTGCCAAGCCTTTGTTGTGCGACGTGCAGGGCGGGTGCCGAGATGTCGAGGACGGACACGTCGCGGAACCCACGCTCCAGCAGGTGGTCGACGAGCACGGAGGCGCCGGCGCCGACGTCGAGGATCGCGTCGTCTGCGCCGGCATTCGCAGCCGTGAGCAGCTCCAACGACAGTGTGGGCTGGGGTTGGAACCAGCTGACCTCGGTAGTCCGCTTCTGCTCGTAGATGCTGGTCCAGTGCTCCCCAGTCACAGTCGTTCCTTCCCGGTAGCTCGCCCGCGACTGCGGTGGATCAGACGCTACCGAGGGGTTGGCATGACGCGATGACGGCAGTCACGTCCGTCGTCAGAAGGTGAGGACCCGGTCGGCTTCGACCGTCCAAGCGGCAAGTTCATCCATCGAGGAGCGGGGAGCTTCGGGGATGAGATGCTCCTTGGTCAGGCCGCGGGCGTCCATGCACGTCCCGCAGCAGGCGATCGCGCCGCCGTGGCGGGCGAAGGTCTTCAGCATGCGGTCAAGGGTGTAATAGCCGTCCGGGGTCTTCTGCCCGGCTACGGCACAGGTGACTGCGTCGCCCATGAGGAACACGCGCGGCTCGGTGTCGTTTCGCTTGGCCAGCGCCACGGCGAGCCGTATCGCGTTGAAGGTCTCGTCGGAGCCATAGGCCGGACCGTTGATGATGAGCAGCACCTTCATGCCGTCAGTAAACGTCGCAGCTACTTGATCGAGTAGGGCGAAAGGCCCCTGATGCCGGCCTCTCGCTGGTGGTCGTCACGCCCCGACTTGGCGGCTCACCGGATAGAGCAGCTGCTGGATGTCCTTTGGCAGCTCGGACGCCATGTCCTTGAACTCTTCCGCGCTCACCGCATCGCGCAAGGTCGTCAGTACGGCGCGGATGCCCTCAGCGGCCCGCTGGCGATCCACTCCCGCGCGCGCCCGTACCTCATTCAGGAACTCGGCCAGGTCGAGCCGCTCGCCGAAATCCACGTCCTTGTGCATGTGCTCTCGCAGCTCCTCCGGAAGCTGCGCGGCCAGATCGTCGGCCTCGCCTCCGCTGATCCGTTCCGTCAATGTCGTGAGCGTGGCTCGGACGATGTTGTCCGCCTCCGGCGGTGGCAGTCCCGCTCGCTTCGCCACCGCCTCCCGGAACTCGGCGTAGTTCACCGCAGGTTCTCCTTCCGGACCATGTGGGGTACGTCGTGGCGCCCCCGGCCGACCGTGTCTGGTTCCGTTCGGTCTCGTGCCGCTACCCCCGGCCGGGGTTGCGCGCTGACGCGCTGGATGAACTCCGTCGGCCCGAACGGCTCTGCGCCCCCCTGGGCCTGACACAGGTCGTCCCCAGCTCTGCGGGAAGTTGCTCGCCAAGGTCCTTCGCCTCGCCTGCGGTGAGTCGTTCGGCCAACGTCTGCAGGGTTGTGCGGGTGAGGACCTCAAACTGCGCCTGCGGGATACCGGAGCGCCTGGCGACCGAGTCGACGAACTCGGAACGGTTCATCTGCTGCTCCTCCCGATTCGGCGACGAGCGGCTCTTACCCAAGGACTGCCTGGCAAAACGGCGTTTACTGGAGGTGCCGCAGTCGGGGGGAGACCTCCCAAAGCCAGCAGGCAGGGCTCAAAACGGTCATAAGCTCGAAAGTGATCGGGGCCCTGATTCGGCGGCTCCTCGCGAAGGCGACGGTCCGCATGGCTTACTCGGGGCGTTCCCACAGGAGAGGAATGCTCTGCGTGAGCGGCGCCGCGCTCGCGGTCGGACTTGCGGCGTCCGGCGGTGCGGCATTCGCCGCCAACCCCCCAGGCACGGGGCAGCCGTTCCAGGAGTGCGGCGAGGAAGGCGCCAAGATGACGCCGGGCAATTCGGCCAGCACTCCCGGCTCCCCGTTTAACCCGGACGGTGTCGCCGGGACGGTCTACGCGGGTGAGCAGCCACAGAACTCGAGAAACCCCCACTCTGTGTCGCAGTACGACGTCGCCTGCTTCCAAGTGACCCAGAACCACTGAACCCCCTGGTAGCCCGCTGAGCCGGCCGACCACACTGGTCGAGCCGCGCGGCCCGTCACGGCCGCGCGGCTCGACCTGGCGTCACCGGGTCTGGCGGCTCTTGGGCAGGTCGAACTGGTCGGCCGCCTCGCAGTCGTCCGGCCCGCCGATCGCGTCCTCACCGAGCCGGTCGAGCGTCTGGCGCGCCCGGTACCGGCCGAGGTTCCACGCGTACCAGGGGTCGGGCAGGCTGAGGTCGGCGTCGATCCAGCTCAGCGTGCAGCGACGCACCGGGTCGGGAAGCTTGGCCAGGGCGGGCGTCGCGTCGGCGGAAAGCGCCCGCAGGTACCAGGCATCGATCTTGCCGGTCTGCTTGTACCGGGCGATGTTGCGCTGAGCGGCGTAGTCCTCCGGGTTGAGCACGGCGAGGCTGAGCAGCATCACCACGGCCAGCCCGACCGTCGCGCCGGGGATCCAGCGCCCCCGCCACCGGATGCCCGCCACCAGGATCATCACGAAGACCGTGCCGAGCAGCAGCTCGAAGGCCATCACGAAGATCCGCTCCCCGGTGAAGCTGTAGACCTTCTGGTACGTGTACATCCGCGACAGCGCCGACACCACGATCACCACGCTGAGCGCGCTGAGCAGGCCGAGCAGGACCCGCAGCAGGGTGCGCTCGGTCTTCCGTTCGCGGCTGGCCCAGCGGCTCACCCCACCGAGCACCGCCAGGGTCAGCAGCGTGACGAAGAGGAGCTGCCAGAAGCCGCTGCGCGCGTACTGGGCGTAGCTGAGGCCGGCGGTCTTCAGCACGTGCCGCTGGCCGCCGAAGAGCACGGTGAACTGCACCGCGACGAAGCCGGCGAAGAGCGCCGCCAGTGCCCCGATGGGCGGGGCCCATTCGACCAGGCCGAGGCTGCGCCGGCTCCGGCGGTCCACTGTGGACAGATCCGGCGGGGCGGCCAGGGTGTAGACGGCGGCGACCGCGATCAGCGCGCCCACCGCCGCCAGGAAGATCCCGCGGAACACCGTACCGCCGCCAATCTCCGGCACGATCGCGCTGAGGACCTGGGAGAAGGCCGCGTCGGCCGAGGAGAGGAGGGCGCCGAAGACCAGGAGTACCACCACGGTGGCGATCACCGAGCCGGTGACCCGCCGGACCATCCCCGCGTCGGGGGATGCGTCGACGTGCCGGCGTACCCAGGGCAGGCCGCGGAACGCCGCGAAGGGCGCCGCCACCAGACTGAACAGGATCGACCGGACCAGCCGACCGCCGACGATGGCCAACGCCGCGCA
>NZ_QGGF01000496.1 GCF_003857015.1 Micromonospora globispora
GCCCACCCTCCGCTGGCTGCTGCTCGTGCCCGCGGTGCTGACCGCGATCGCCCTCGTCGTCGTCTCCGCCCGCCCCACCCGGGACGAGCCCCGCGAATCGTCCCCGGTCGACTCCGACGGGGCCGGGTTCGACTGGTCCGCACCGCAGCCCCGGCGCCCGGACCCGAACACGCTCTCCGTGGGGGTCACGCACACCCAGCACTCGATCGACGACTGGGGCAGCGCGCCCGCCCTCGCCTCCGCCAAGGCCGTCCTCACCGCCACCGCGAGCTACCAGAACCAGCACATCTTCGGCTGGGGAACGGAGAACCCGCAGCCGAGCCCGGGAAAGTTCGACTGGTCCTCGCTGGACCGGCGGATGGCGCTGATCAGGTCGACCGGGGGCACCCCGGTCATCACGTTGTGCTGTGCGCCCGACTGGATGAAGGGCGGGCGCGCCGGTGAGACGAATTGGGACCGGCTGCACGTCGCGCCGCGCCCTGAGCACTACGCCGACTTCGCCGCGCTCGCCGCGGCGGTCGCCCGCCGCTATCCCGACGTGCGGCACTTCCAGGTCTGGAACGAGATGAAGGGCTTCTGGGACGCCGCCCGCAACCGGTGGCGGTACGAGGCCTACACCGCCCTCTACAACGCGGTGTACGACGCCCTCAAGGCGGTCGACCCGACCCTCGCCGTCGGCGGCCCGTACGTTGTCATCGACACCTGGGCGAGCCCGAAGACCGCCAGTCACCCGTCCGCCCTCGCCGGCGCCTGCGGGGTGGTCGACCAGCGCAGCCTCGACGCCCTGGACTACTGGCTGCGGCACAAGCACGGGGCCGACTTCGTCGCCGTCGACGCCGGGCTCTCCACCCGCGACCAGGGCAGGATCACCGCGACCACCACCAGCAGCGCGCTCTTCGGCGCGCTCACCCGATGGCTGCGCCAACGGACGACGCTGCCGATCTGGTGGAGCGAGTTCCACGTGGGCCAGGCCGACGCCGCCGGTCAGCCGAAGCTGACCGCCCGGGCCGTCGCCTCGCTGCTGCACATGGCCGACCAGGGCGCGGCCACGGCGCTCATCTGGGAGCCGCAACGCGACGATGACGGCACGCACGGGCCGGCGCTGTGGAACTCGACCGACCGCCGGGACGGGGGCCGCCCGCTCGGTTACGCGGAGGCGGTCGCCCGGCTGCAGCAGCTGCTCGCGGACCGGGCCGGAGCCAACCCGGTCTCCTGGCCGGTGCCGGAGCTGGGCCTGGTGCGGGGCCGGGCGGGCGTCCTGCTGGTGCACACCGAGGACGGCCCGATCGACCTGGAGGTGCAGGGACGGCCGCTCCGCCTGGCGCCGTACGAGGTGCGGTACGTCCCTCTGCCGCCCGACGCACCGGTGGAGTTCACCTTCCCCGTCGACCCGGGGTCCGCCGCCTCCGACGTACCGACAGCGCAGTGCCTCGACCTGGGCGACACCACCGCACAGCTTTCGGAGACGCGATGACCAGCGAGGACACCACCGTGCCGGCGACCACGGCCGTCGCCGGCCGGGAACCGCAGGGGCCGACGGGATCGGGGCCGGCCGGGCACCGGCTGACCCGGTCGGTGCTCGCCGGCCTCGACGAGGCGAACGTGCGCTGGTGCCTGCTACGGGGTGGGCCGGAGGGGCTCACCGCCCCCGGCGACCTGGACGTCCTGGTCGCGCCGGCCGACCTCGCGCGGGCGGTGGCCGTCATCGAGGCCCAGGGACTGATCCGCCTGGCCAGCCACGGCCGGGGCACCCACCGGTTCTTCCTCGGTCTCGACCCGGGCGCCAGCTCGTGGGTCGAGTTCGACCTGGTGACGGAGCTCGCCTACGGGCCGCGCTTCGAGGTACGCACGGCGGCCGCTGACGAGTGCCTTGGGCGCAGCATCCGGCAGGACGGCGTACGGGTGCTCGCGCCGGCGGACGAGTTCTGGGCGTTGCTGCTGCACTGCGTGCTCGACAAGGGCGCCATCCCGGGTCACCACCGGCGTCGACTGCGAGAACTGGAGGACCGGGCCACCCTGGACGCCCCGCTCGCCCGAACCCTGCCCGGCCAGGCCGCTCGGATGCTGCTGGCGTTCTGGCGGGCCGACCGGCCGGCGGCGCTCCCCGCCGTACGACGGCAACTACTCGCCGCCTGGTGGCAGGCCCGCCCGGTGAGCACGGCCGGTCGGCTGGTCGGTTCGGCGGCGCTGCGCGCCGTCGAGCGGCCGATGCAGGCGTGGAGCCGGCGGGGCGTCGGGGTCGCCCTGATCGGCCCCGACGGCTCGGGGAAGTCGACCCTGGCCCAGGGCATCGAGTCGGCGTCCTACTTCCCGGTGCGCCGGGTCTACATGGGACTCTGGCCGTCGACCGAGGCGCCGCGCAGCGCCGTCGAGCAGGGCGTGCGGATCCTGCTGCGGCCGTTCACGGTGTGGCGGCGTTATCTCGCCGCGCTGCGCCACCGCGCGCTGGGCCGGGTCGTGGTCTTCGACCGCTACGTCTACGACGCCCTGCTGCCGCCGCGCGGGCCGTTGGTCTGGCTGAAGCGGCCGTACTTCCAGCTGCTGAGCCGCCTGTGCCCGGCACCGGACGTGGTGCTGCTGCTGGATGTTCCGGGCCCGGTCATGTACCACCGCTCCGGCGAGTACGACCCCGAGCACCTCGAGGCCGAACGCGAGCAGTACCGGCGGCTGCGCCGCCGGATCCCGCACCTGGAGCGGGTGGACGCCGACCGGGCGCCGGAGTTGGTGCTCGCCGACGCGCTCCGCCGGATCTGGCGGCACTACGTCGATCGGGCGACCCGGTGAGGGCCGCCGTGCAGTGGGCGCAGCCGGTCCTGCGGAACCGGCTCGCCTGCTGGCAGCACCGGCCGGAGCGGGGCTGGACGGCCACCGTCGCCCCCCGCCTGATCGCCCAGGCGACCGCCACCCACGCCAGCCGGTGGCGGACCGAGACGGTCACCTTCACCAGCACGGCCGTCGCCGTGGCCACCGTCGGGGGCAGCCGACCCGGCGAGCGCTGGATCGTCAAGGTGCCCTGGACCGACCAGGCCGTCGACGGGCTGCGGCGGCAGGCCGAGGTGCTCGACCTGCTGCGGGCCGACCCGCGCCTGCCGGACCTGCGCCCGGTCCTGCCGTCCTGCGCGGCGCAGGGCGAGGTCGAGGGGCGCTACTACTGCGTGGAACGGGCGCTGCGGGGCGGCCCGGCAAGCGGGATGCTGCTGCGCCGTACCCGCCGGGCCGCGCTGCTCGCCTCCGCGAGCCGGGTCGTCCGCGACCTGCACGAGCGCACCCGGGAGCGGATCCGGCTCCACCCGTCCACCGTGGCGCCCTGGGTGGACGCTCCGCTCCAACGGCTCGAGGAGTACGCCGCCACCCACCCGGAGCGCGACCGGCTCCGGGACACCCTGCGCCGGCTGCGGGAGGAACTCCTCGCAGCCCTCGTCGGCCGCACCGTGCACACCTCGTGGATCCACGGCGACTTCTGGCCGGGCAACCTGCTGGCCGTCACGCCACCCGGGCAGGTGACCGGCATCGTCGACTGGGACCGGGCCTCGGCGCGGCAACTCCCCCTGCACGATCTGCTGCACCTGCACGTCCTCACCCGCCGGCTGACCCGCGGCGACGAGCTCGGGGAGATCGTCGTCCACGCGCTGCGGCACGGCGTCGAGCGGACGCTCGACGTCCCCGCCGACGAGGCCGCCACCTGGCTGGACGGCATCCCGCCGCGGCCGGCCCTGCTCCTCTACTGGATGCGCCACATCCTGCTCTTCATCGACTCGGAAGGTGACCATGACGATCCACGCTGGATCCGCGGCAACGTCGAACGCGTCCTCGTCAACGTCTGACCTGGTTGCGGCCGTCGACCCCGGGGCGCCCGCCGGGCCCGGGTCGGCGCTGACCGTCACCGTGGTCATCTGCGTCTACACCGAGCGACGCTGGCCGCAGATCGTCCGGGCGGTCCACTCGGTGCTCGCGCAGGACGTACCGGCGGCCCAGGTCGTCGTGGTCGTCGACCACAACCCGGCGCTGCTGGACCGGGTCCGGGCCACCTTCCCCGACCTGACCGTCGTGCCGAGCACCGGCCCGCGCGGCCTGTCGGCGGCCCGCAACACCGGGGTGGCCCGGGCGACCGGAGAGATCGTCGCCTTCCTCGACGACGACGCCGAGGCGGAGCCCGACTGGCTGGCCCGGCTGCTGCCGCACTACCGGGACGAGCGGGTGCTCGCGGTCGGTGGGCACGCCGTACCGGCCTGGGAGGAGGACCGGCCGCACTGGCTGCCACCCGAGTTCGACTGGGTGGTCGGGTGCAGCTTCACCGGCCAGCCCACCGAGGCCGCGCCCGTCCGCAACGTCATCGGCTGCAACATGTCCTTCCGCCGATCGGTCCTCGACCGCACCGACGGCTTCGATCCCGCGCTCGGTCGGGTCGGCCGCACCCCCGTCGGCTGCGAGGAGACCGAGCTCTGCATCCGCGTCCGCCAGCTGGAACCGGACGGGGTGGTGCTCTACGAGCCGGCCGCCCGGGTCCGGCACCGGGTGACGGTGGACCGGGCGACGTGGCGCTACTTCCGGCAGCGCTGCTTCTCCGAGGGGCGGTCGAAGGCCGTGGTGGCGCGGCTGGTCGGCAGCGACGCCGGTCTCGCCACGGAACGGACGTACACCCGCCGCACGCTGCCCGCGGGGGTGCGCCGCGGGCTGCGCCAAGTCCGCGCCGGCGACCGTAGCGGGCTGCTGCGCTCCGGGGCGATCGTCGCCGGCCTCCTGGTGACCGCCGCCGGGTACGTCTCGGCCCAGGCCCTGCGCACCTCCCAGGCGGTCGGCCAGCCGGCTTCCCGGCGTGCGGCCGGGCCGGTGCCGGTCCGGGTGCTCGCCGTCGACCTCTCCGACGGGGTACCCGACGTGCCGGACACCGGCGGCCCGGACGGCGTCCGGTACGGCGCGGCGCAGGTCCTGGTCCGGCTGCACGGGCAGCCGCTCGGGCTGGTGGACATCGAGTTGCCCGGCGGCGGGCTGGCCGCGCCGGCCCTGGTCGCCGCGATCCGGGAACGGCTCTCCGCGCCCATCGACGAACACCTGCGCCACGACGGCCTGCCCCCGCTCGGTCAGGTGGACCTCGACCCGGCCGGCCGGGTCGCGGCCCGCGCCTTCTGCCGCTTCCGGTCGACGACGGCCGAGCCGGTCCCCTTCGTCAGCGTGGTCGTGCCGACCTGCGGACGCACCCCACTCCTCGAATCCACCCTGGACTCGCTGGGCGCGCTCGACTACCCCCGCTACGAGATCGTCGTCGTCGACAACGCGCCGCAGGTCCCCGGAACGGCGGCGATCCTCGCCCAGCGGGCCGCGGACGACGGCCGGTTCCGCTACACCAGCGAGCCGCGACCCGGCGTCGCCCACGCCCGCAACCGCGGGCTGACCGAGGCGCGAGGCGAGATCGTCGCCTTCGCCGACGACGACGTCATCGTCGACCGGGGGTGGCTGAGCAGCCTCGTCGACGGCTTCACCGACGACGACGTGGCCGGGGTGACCGGCCAGGTGCTCGCCCGGGAACTCGAGACGCCGCCGCAGATCTGGCTGGAGCAGTACGGCGGTTACGGCAAGGGCTGCCAGCGGCGGCGGTTCGACCGGGCCGGCTTCGCCACGGTGGAGGCGGGGGGCGCCCGCCGCGTCGACCCGTCCCCGCGGTCGCTCTACCCGTACCTGCCCGGGTCGTACGGGTCCGGCGGCAACATGGCGTTCCGCACCGAGGCGCTGCGCCGGTTGGGCGGCTTCGACCCGCGGCTGCGCACCGGCGAGGACATCGACGTGCTGCTGCGTGCGGTGCTCGCCGGGCACGCGCTGACGTACGAGCCGGGGGCGCTCGTCTGGCACACCCACCGCCGTGAGCTGCGGGCGCTGCGCCGGACCATGTACCGGTACGGGGTCGGGCTCGGCGCCGTCCTGGCGAAGTGCCTGGCCACCGACCCCACCGCCCGGCGGGAGCTGCTCCGGCGGCTGCCCCGCGGCGTCGCCTACGCCGTGCGGCCCGGTTCCGAGAAGAACGGCCGTAAGCGGGACGACTACCCCGCCTCGCTGACCGCCCTCGAACTCTGCGGGATGGCGCTCGGACCCGCCTACTACGCCGCCGCCGCGGCCCGAGCCGGACGGAGCCGCCGGTGAACCAGCAACCGAGGATGGTCGTACCCGTCCTCTGCTATCACAGCATCGGCGACGAGCGCCGGGACGGCACGCTGCGCTGGTCGGTGTCGCCGGGCGACTTCGACGAACAGCTGGCGCTGCTCCGGGAACGCCGGCGGACGCCGATGACGGTGAGCGGGTACGCGGACGTGCTGCGCGGGCTCGCGCCGCTGCCGCCGCGACCGGTGCTGGTCACCTTCGACGACGGCTTCCCCGACCTCGCCGAGGCCGCCCTGCCGGTGCTGCGCCGGTACGGGCTGACGGCGACCGCGTACGTCATCGCCGCCCGGGTCGGCGTGGCACCGTCGCCGGACGGCGACCCGTCGCTTGACTGGGACCAGCTCCGGGAGCTGCGGGGGTACGGGGTGGAGATCGGGTCGCACAGCCGCAGCCACCGCGCGCTGGACTGCATCCGCCGGGCGGAGCTGCAGCAGGAGATCACGGGAAGCCGGCGGGTGCTGGAGGACGGGCTGGGGACGAGGGTCACCTCGTTCGCCTACCCGTACGGCTACCACAGCCCGGCGGTGCGGACCGCGGTGCGGGCCGCCGGCTACTCCTCCGCCTGCGGGGTCAAGAACGCGCTGAGCCATCCCGAGGACGACGTCTTCGCCATCGCCCGGGTGCTGATCGAGCGGGACACCGGCGTCGACGGGATCGCCGCGCTGCTCGACGGCACCGGCCGGCCGCTGGCCTGGCGGGGTGAGCACCTGCGCACCCGGGGCTGGCGGGCGTACCGGCGGGCCCGACATCTGGTGCACGCCGCGCGTCCCCGGCAGGGCCAGCCGGCCTCGTGACGGCGGGGAGAGAGAGCACCAACGACCGGAAGGAGAGGTGACCCGGTGAGCGCCCCACGTGCCGGAACCGCGAACGCGACGGTCAGTCCGGCGGCTCCCGGCGTCGGCACGGTCACCGCGCCGATCGGCGTACGGCTGCGCCGGCACCTGCGCGATCCGCTGAACGGCAACGTCTACGCGTTGATGCTGAACACGGCGATGAGCTCGGTGCTCGGCATCGCGTACTGGGCGCTCGCGGCGCGCCTGTACTCACCGGCCCAGCTGGGCATCGGCGCCGCGATGGTGTCGACGATGTCGTTCCTGAGCAACCTCTCCCAGCTCAACCTGAACGGGGCGCTCGCCCGCTTCCTGCCGACCGCGGCGGAGCGGGGCGGCCGGCTGGTCGGCTACGCGTACGCGGTCAGCTGCCTGGCGGCGCTCGCCCTCAGCGCCGGTTTCCTGCTGATCGCCCCCCTGGTCGCCGGCCGGCTGGACTTCCTGAGCCGCACTCCCCTGCTCGCCGTGGTGTTCGCCCTCTCCGTCGCCGGCTGGTGCGTCTTCACGCTCCAGGACAGCGTGCTCACCGCCCTGCGGGGGGTGGTCTGGGTCCCGGTCGAGAACACCGCCTTCGGCATCCTCAAGATCGCGCTGCTGGTGCTGCTCGCCGGCGCCCTGCCCAGCCTGGGCATCTTCCTGTCCTGGAACCTGGCGGTCGTGGTGGCGCTCATTCCCGTCAACGTGCTGGTCTTCCGCCGGCTGCTGCCCCGACTGCGGGAGCGGGGTACGGCGGTCGCGCTGCCGGGTCGTCGGGTGCTCGCCAGGTTCGTGGCGCTGGACTACGTGGGGTACCTCTTCCTCCAAGCGGGCACGAACGCCCTGCCGCTGCTGGTGACCGCGCGGCTGGGCGCCGAGGCCAACGGCGTCTTCTACGTCGCCTGGCTGCTGGGCGGCTCGCTGGAGCTGGTCGCGTACCACTTCGGCACCTCGCTGACCGTGGAGTCCTCCGCCGACGAGTCGCGGCTTCCGGCGTACGTCCGGCAGGTGCTGCGGCGGGGGCTGCTCCTCTTCGTACCGGCGGTCGTCCTGCTCTGCGTGTCGGCGCCGCTGCTGTTGACCCTCTTCGGCGGCGACTACGCCTCGACCGGCTCGGGTGTGTTGCGGCTCTTCGCCGTCGCGGTGCTGCCCCGCCTCATGCTGATCGTCTTCGTCGCCGCGTGCCGGGTGCAGCGCCGGGTCGGCCGGATCATCGCGGTGCACGCGGCGACGAGCACCCTGGTCGTCTCGCTGGCGGTGGTCGCGATGGCCGAGTTCGGGGTGGTCGGCGTCGGTTTCGCCTACCTCGCCGGGCAGCTCGTGGTGGCGGCCGCCGTCCTGCCGTCGATGGTGCGGCTACTGCGGGGCGGCTCGTGAGCGGCGACGCGACCTTGGCCGCCGTCCCCACGGCCGCCGGTCAGCGGGTCCGGGACGGCCTGCGCGCGGTCGCCGAGTGGTCCGCGCCGGCGGTGGCGCTCGCCCTGGGGGTCTGGGCGCTGCGCCGGGGAGACGCGGCCGACATCGGGTCGCTCGGCCTGGTCACCGCGCTCCGCCCCGAGCTGTACGTCGCGCTCGCGCTGCTGACGGCGAGCTTCCTGCACGGTGTCTTCCGTGCCCGCCCGGCACCCGACGCGCTGCTCGCCGCGCACGTGGCGGTGCTCGTCGTCCTGCTCTTCGGCGCGGCGCCGATCATCGAGCCGCTGCCCCGGGTCATCTCCGGTTGGCTGCACGTCGGTTTCGCCGACTACATCGCCCGGACCGGGGAGACGTTGCCGCAGTTGGACGCCCGCTTCAGTTGGCCGGGGTTCTTCGCGCTGACGGCGATGGCGACCCGCGCGGCCGGCCTGCCGGACGCCATGCCGCTGCTCGCCTGGGCGCCCGTGGGATTCAACCTGCTCTTCGGCGCGGCCGTGTTCCGGCTGGCCCGCGACACGTCGTCGGACGCGCGGACGGCGTGGCTCGCCCTCTGGCTGTTCTTCCCGGCGAACTGGGTGGGGCAGGACTACTTCGGCCCGCAGGCGATGAACTACCTCTTCTACCTGGTCCTGATGATGGTGCTGCTCCGCTGGTTCCGCCCGGACCGGTACGGCGGCCTGCACCAGGAGCGGCCCCCGAGGAGTCCGGTCGCCCTGCTGCTGCGGGTGCTGCGGCTGCCGCCGAGGCCGCTGCTGCGCGAACCGATCGCCCAAGCGACCGGTCCGGCCTCGCTGGTCGGTCTGGTCGCGGTGGTCCTCGCCGTCTTCGCGGCCAGCGCGGTGAGCCACCAGCTCACCCCGATCGCGATCGTGGTCAGCGTCGGGGCGTTGGTGCTGGTCCGCCGCTGCACCCTCCGTAGGCTGCCGGTCCTGCTCGCCGTCCTGCTGACGGCCTACATCAGCTACGGCGCCGTGCCGTACTGGGCGGGGCACCTGCACGACATGTTCGGCTCCTTCGGAAACGTCGGCGGCACGATCAACCACGGGGCGGTCGAGCGGGTACGGGGCGACGAGGGGCACCAGACGGTGGTGCTGCTGCGACTCGTCCTCGCCGTGGCGGTCTGGGGGCTGGCCGCGATCGGGGCGTGGCGGCGGATGCGCCGCGGACACGGCGACCTCGGGCTGCTGGCCCTCGCCGGGGCGCCGTTCCTCCTGCTGGGAATGCAGAGCTACGGCGGGGAGATCTTCCTCCGGGTGTACGCCTTCGCCCTGCCGTTCATGGTGGTCCTGCTGGCCGGCCTGCTGGTCCCGGTCTGGCCGGCGCGGCACCGCGTCCCCGCGGCGGTGCTGGCGGGCGCGCTGAGCACCGTCCTGATCGGCGCGTTCTTCGTCGCCCGGTACGGCAACGAGTCCTTCGAGCGGGTGCGCCCGGGGGACCACCGCGCGGTGGAGTGGCTCTACGACCACGCGCCGGCGGGTACCTCGTTCGTCTCGGTGACGTCGAACGTGCCGTGGCGGACGGAGGGCGTCGAGCGGTACCGGTACCGGCCCATCGGCGACGACCTCGGCCCGACGACGATCGGCGCGATCGAGGACGAGATGCGAGGGAACCCGAAGGGCGCCTACCTGATCTTCACGAAGGGCCAGTTCGTCTTCGCCGAGACGTTCCTGGGCAAGCCGCACGGCTGGGGCGAGGGCCTGGAACGCCAGGTCGTCGACTCGGGGAAGTTCCGGCTGGTCTATACCAGCACGGAGGCGAGGATCTACGTCCTCGGGGCGAGCCGAGGGGGTGACCGGTGACCGAGATCGCCGAACCTCGCATCGACGTACCCGAGCAGCGGGCCCTTCCCGCTGCCGCGGACTCCCCGCCACCCCCGCCCTGGCCGGCGCTGCTGATCGTCCTCGTCGGGCCGGGGGTGCTGGCCCTGGTCGTCTGGGACGGGCCGAGCGCCCTGCGGGCGGTCAGCGTCCTCGCCTACCTCGCCGTGGTGCCGGGACTGGCGTGCGCGCGCCTGATCCGGATGTCGGACGGCCTCAGCCGGTTCGTCATCGGCGTCGCGCTCAGCCTCGCCCTCGGGGTGCTGGTCGCGCAGGGCATGATCCAGCTGCACCGGTGGTCGCCGCTGCTCGGCCTCTCCACCCTCACGACGATCGCGTCGCTGGCCGCCGTGACTGAGCTGGCCCGGGACGTGCGGGAGCACCGGCGAGGGCGGGGGGTGGCGGCGGAATGACGGCCATCGCGCTGAGCGTGGTACGGGCCGGGCCGGTCCAGGCGGCCGTGCTCGCCCTGCTGCTGCTGGCGCTGATCGCCCGGATCGTGCTGCAGCTCGCCGCCGAGCCGGCGCGGCGGAACCTCCTCCGGGGCCTGGACCTGGCCGCCGCACCGCTGCTCGTCGCGTTCGTCATCATCGTCGTCGAACGGTTCGTCGCCCTGAGCTGACCGGCCCGGCGTGCCGCCGCGGCACTGCGGGCGCGGACCGGCGGCCTGTCGAGAGATCCGCTGGTCCACGGGGCGGTGGTCCCGCCGACGGGGGGACCTGCGGCCCTGTTGGTCGGCCGGGGTGCGGGACATGATGAACGTGCGACGCCCGCCGGAAGCGGAGGGCCCGGAACCGGAGAGGTTGAGCGCGGTCGGTACGGCCGTAAGACTCACCGTCATCAAAACGGTTCATCCGGTGCCCGGCGACCCACCCTTCCGACGGGCGCCAACGCGTGCGCAGGTCACCGCGGCTCACCACCGCACGATCATCTATTGACGATCGTCGATCAGTAGTCGGGCGGCGTCATGCCGCCGGACTTACAGTAAGCCTCCCGGGGTCTGTGTGCGGCCCGATCCCCCATCAAGCCGCACCTCGGCCGGGTGTCCCCCATCCGCGCGAAAGAGGTGACTCGCGTGAGACCTGCCCCCGCCATCTTCCGTCGTGGCCTGTCGGTCCTGGTTGCCGCCCTGGCCGCCGTCCTGCTTCTGCCCGCCCCGGCCAGCGCCGCCAGCGCACCGGACTCCATGGCGAGCACGGGCGACTCGATCACCCGCGGGTTCAACGCCTGCGGCTGGTACACCGACTGCACGTACCGGTCGTTCAGCACCGGTGGCTCCACCCTGGTCAACAGCCACTACCTGCGCATCCTGGCGAAGAACCCGGCCATCTCCGGCCACAACTACAACGACGCCCGCTCCGGCGCGAAGGCCTCGGCCATGCCGGGCCAGGCCTCGACGGCGGTGTCGCAGAAGGTCCAGTACGTCACGATCCTGATCGGCGCGAACGACGCCTGCACCAGCTCCGAGTCCACGATGACGCCGGTGACCACCTACCGCTCCTACATCGACAGTGCCTTGCGCACTTTGAAGTCCGGTCTGCCGAACGCCCGGGTCGCCGTGATCAGCATCCCGGACATCTACCGGCTGTGGTACATCGGGCACACCAACCTGACCGCACTGTCGGTCTGGGAGACGTACGGCATCTGCCAGTCGATGCTCGACCGGGCGTGGTCCACGTCCAGCACCGACGAGGCACGGCGGCAGCGGGTACGTCAGCGGGTCATCGCGTACAACACCCAGCTCGCCGAGGCCTGCGCCGCGTACGGCCCGAAGTGCGACTTCGACGACAACGCGGTGTTCAACTACCGGTTCACCCTGTCGCAGGTCTCCGGCTGGGACTACTTCCACCCGAGCACGAGTGGACAGGCAGCGCTGGCCCGGGTCTCCTACGCCGCCGGCTTCAACTGGTAGCACCCGACAGCGGCCTTCCCGGTATGACCGGGAAGGCCGCTCTCGTGCGGCTCGCATGGCCCGCGCCGCAGCGGGTACGGGTGGGCCGTGGGACGCTACGACGACGAGGTGACCGGGCTCGCGGCCCCGCTGGTGGACCCGGGCGACCTGGACGTGCTGCTGGACCGCGTGGCCGACGCCCGAGTGGTGATGCTCGGCGAGGCGAGCCACGGGACGCACGAGTTCTACACCTGGCGGGCGGCGATCAGCCGGCGGTTGATCGAGGAGAAGGGCTTCTCGTTCGTCGCCGTGGAGGGCGACTGGCCCGACTGCGACCGAGTGGACCGCAGCGTGCGCCGCCGGTCCGACGCGCCGGACGATCCGCGCGACGCGCTCGCCACGTTCGAGCGCTGGCCGACCTGGATGTGGGCCAACGAGGAGATCGTCGACTTCACCCGGTGGCTTTACACCCACAACGGGTCGGTCGACGAGCCGGCCCGGGTCGGCTTCCACGGCCTCGACGTGTACTCGCTCTGGGAGTCGCTGCGCGAGATCCTCATCTGGCTTCGCGAACACGATCCGGAGCAGGTGCCCGCTGCGCTGGCCGCGTACCGCTGCTTCCAGCCGTACGAGGAGAACGCGCAAGAGTACGCGCTGGCCACCCGGCTGGTACCGACCAACTGCGAGAACGAGGTGGTGGACCTGCTCGTCGGGCTCCGCGAGCGGGCCGCGGCCGAGAGCGACGGCCGCTTCGGGGTGTGGCAGAACGCCGAGGTGGTCGCCGGCGCCGAGCGCTACTACCGGACGATGGCCCGCGGCGGCCGGGAGTCCTGGAACGTCCGCGACCAGCACATGGACGACACGCTCGACCGGCTCCTGCGCCGCTACGGCCCGGGGGCGAAGGCGGTCGTCTGGGCGCACAACACCCACGTCGGGGACGCCCGCGCCACCGACATGGCCGACGCAGGCGAGATCAACATCGGCCAGCTCGCCCGTGAACGGTACGGCCCCGACCAGGTCGTGCTGATCGGCTTCGGCACGCACCACGGCACCGTGGTCGCGGGCGACGCCTGGGGCGCGCCGATGGAGGTGATGCCGGTGCCACCCAGCCGACGGCACTCGCTGGAGGAGGTCCTGCACGGCGCCGCGCCGGCCCAGGCGCTGTTCGTCTTCCCCCGTGACGAGCGGCTCGACCTGCTCACCGACGAACTCGACCACCGGGCGATCGGCGTCGTCTACCACCCCGAACGGGAGAGCTGGGGCAACTACGTCCCGACCGTGCTCGGCGAACGCTACGACGCCTTCTGTTGGATCGACGAGTCCCAGGCGGTCCGGCCGCTGCGCCTCCGGCCGACCAGCCTGGCCGAGCCGGAGACGTACCCGTCGGGCGTCTGACGGGTCGTGCTGACGCGCATCCACCGGCTGATTTTCGAGGGGCAGCGGCACCCGGTGAGGCACTGGCAGGATGGCCGGATGGACCTCGACTCCGGCGCTGGGCTGCTGCACCGGCTGACGTCGTACGTGCCGAACCGTGAGTGGGACGTGGGGGTGGACGACCCGCGTATCCGCCGCGACCTCGTTCCGAACGACCCGGAGACCCTGCCGCCGCCGATGAAGGGCTACCCGGACGGGCTTGCGGTCCTGGCGCTGCCGCGCGATCTCCCCGACCCCGGGGTCCCCGCGACGGCCGTCCTCGCCGGGATGCCGGCTGCGACGCAGCCGCTCGACGCGGCGCAGCTCGGCCGGGTGCTCTTCCTCGGTGCCGGCGTGGTCCGCACCGGGCAGCGCAACGGTCGCCGCTTCCTCTACCGCGCCTCCGGCTCGGCGGGGGCCCGGTTCCCGCTGGAGGTCTACGCGAGCACGCGCGGCGTCGCCGGGGTCCCGGACGGCGTGTACTGGTACGACGGGGCGCAGCACGCCCTCGTCCAGGTCGCTCCCGCCGCCACCGGCTCGGTCACCACGCTCGTGGTCACCGGCGTGCCGTGGCGGACGGGGTGGCGTTACGCCGAGCGCGGGTGGCGGCACCTCTACTGGGACGCCGGGACGCTGCTCTCCCAACTGTCGGCGGCGGCCGCGAGCGCCGGCCTGTCCCCACGGCTCCGGTCGCTCTTCCCGGACGCCCTGGTGCGCCGGCTGGTCGGCGCGGACGGGGTGCACGAGTACCCCCTGGCGCTGCTGTCCCTCGGGGACGGCGAGCCGGCGATCGGCCCCAGCGGGCCGGCGGCTGCCGGTGAGCTGCCACCGGTGGAGCTGCCACTGTGCACCGCCGCCCAGCGGGCCGGCGAGCGGGACGACCTCGGGGCACCCTGGCCCGAAGCGCCTACGCTCCCGGACTTCCCTCCGTCCGACTCGCTCGACGAGGTCGTGCGGCGGCGCGGTTCGCAGCGGCGCATGGACCGGTCCCGGACGCTGCCCCGGCCGCTGCTGGAGTGGTCCATGGCCGCGGCCCTGCGCGGCGTGCAGGTGCCGCACTGGGTCGCCGTCCACGGCGTCGACGACGTGGCACCCGGCCTCTACCGGTGGCCCGACCTGTCGGTTCCGCTGCGGGCCGGCGACCTGCGCGACGAACTGCTGCGGATCTGCCTGGACCAGTCGCTCGCCGGCGACGCGGCGTACGTGGTCATCGCGGCCACGCCGCTGGCAACCCTCGACGACCGCACCTACCGCGACGCCCAGCTCGCCGCCGGGCTGGTCGAGGGCCGGCTGCACCTGGCCGCATACGCCCTCGGCGCGGGCGCCTCCGGAATGACCTTCATCGACTCGCAGGTCCCGAGCCTGCTGTCCGAGCCGGACGACCTGGCGACGCTCCTCTTCACCTGCGTCGGCGTTCCCGAGTACGCGTCACGCAGCGGTGGCGGCCCGGGCGCACCCGTCGAGGTCCGGCCCGTCATGCCGCGCATCGGCCAGTCGTGACGTTCCCTCTCGGGTGACCCCTCGGGCAGCCTGGTCGCCGGCGTCCCCCACCACCTGAACCGCCACCGGATGCGACCCTGGTTCCCCCCTCCGCAGCCGGACGCCGGCCCCTGCCGTTTCCGCGGCAGGGGTCGGCGTCGGGGTGGATCATCCGACCAGCATCTTGACCGCGGCGGCGAGCTCGGCCAGGCCCTTCTTCGCGTCGGCGAAGTACATCCCGGTCCTCGGGTCGCTGTACAGCTCGTTGTCGATGCCCGCGTACCCGTGCCCCATCGACCGCTTGATGACGATGACGCTCCTGGCGTGGTCCACATCGAGGATGGGCATACCGGAAACCGGATTGCCGGGCCGGCGGGCGGCGGGGTTGACGACGTCGTTGGCGCCGATGACCAGCGCCACGTCCGCCCGGGCCAGCTCGCGGTTGGCGTCGTCCATCTCTTTGAGCTGCGAGTACGGCACGTTCGCCTCGGCCAGCAGCACGTTCATGTGTCCCGGCATGCGGCCGGCGACCGGGTGGATGGCGTACGAGACCTCGATGCCGCGGGTCTGCAGGAGGTCGGCCAGTTCGCGGACCTCGTGCTGGGCCTGCGCGGCCGCCAGACCGTACCCCGGAACGATGACGACCTTGCTGGCGTACGCGAGCTGGATCGCCGCGTCGTCGGCCGAGACGGCGCGGACCTGCGCTCCCGGACCGGTGTCAGCGGCAGGCCCGTCGCTGGTGCCGAAGCCACCCACGATGATGTTGGCGATCGACCGGTTCATCGCGTCGGCCATCAGCTTGGTGAGGATGCCGCCGGAGGCGCCGACCAGCGCCCCGGCGATGATCAGGACGGTGTTGCCGATGACGAAGCCGGCCATCGCGACGGCGGTGCCGGTGAACGCGTTGAGCAGCGAGATGACGACAGGCATGTCGGCACCGCCGATCGGCAGCACCATGGTGACCCCGAAGGCGGTGGCGGCGACGGCGAGCACCACGAGCACGGTGACGTTCGCCGCGCCGGTGGCCAGGTATCCGCCGGCGGCGATCATCACCAGCGCCAGGGTGGCGTTGACCGCCCGTGCGCCGGGGAAGACCAGCGGCCGGCTGGCCACGACGCCCTGAAGCTTGCCCGAGGCGACCACGGAACCGGCCAGCGTCACCGCGCCGATCACGATGTCGAGGACCGTCGGCACGGCGACCCGTGCCGGTAGGGCACCGCCGCCCGCGGCGACCCGGGTGAAGTCGTGCACCGCGATCAGCCCGGCGGCACCACCGCCGACCGCGTTGAACAGGCTGACCAGCTGCGGCATGGCGGTCATGGCGACGGTCCGGGCGAAGTACCAGCCGGCGCCCGCGCCGACCGCCGCTCCGCAGAGCAGCACCAACCAGCCGGTGGCGGACACCGCCCCGGAGTCGACCAGCAGCACCAGCGTGGCCAGGGCGGCGGCCACCATTCCGGCGGCGGATACGGTGTTGCCGCGCCGGGCCGTGCGCGGCGAGTTCATCAGATGCAGCCCGATCACGAAGCAGACGGCCGCGGCCAGATACACCAGCCGGATCACCGTGTCGAGGGTGCTCATCGCTCCTCCTCGGCGGGCTGCTTCGCGGCGGGGGCGCGGAACATGGCGAGCATCCGGTTGGTCACCACGTATCCGCCCACCACGTTCATCGTGGCGAAGGCCGCGGCGACGAAACCCAGGACGTAGCCGAGCAGGTTGTCCGCGGTCACGGCGATCAGCATCGCGCCGACGAGCACGATGCCGTGGATCGAGTTGGCGGCCGACATCAACGGCGTGTGCAGGGTCGCCGGCACCTTGCTGATCACCTCGAAGCCCACGAGCAGGCTCAGCAGGAAGATGCTCAGGTCGGCCAGGAGTTCCGGAGTCATGACGTTGTCCTCTCCAGCAGACGGGCGACGCCCGCATGGACGACGGCGCCGCCGTGGGTGACGACCACCCCCGCCTGGATCTCGTCGCCGGTGTCGACCGCCAGCGCCCCGTCGCGTACGAGGTGCAGCAGCAGCGCCGTGATGTTGCGGCTGTACGCGGCCGACGCGGCGGTGGGCATGGTGGCCGGCAGGTTGTCCGCCCCGATGACGGTGACCCCGTTCCCGGTCACGACGGTCCGGCCGGGCTCGGAGCCGGCCACGTTGCCCCCGAGCGGGCTCGCGGCGAGGTCGACGACCATCGAGCCCGGTTTCATCGCCTTCACCGCGTCGGCGGTCACCAGCAGCGGCGGCCGCCGGCCGGGCACCTGCGCGGTGGTGATGACGACGTCGTGGCGGGCCACCTGCTCGGCGAGTTCCCGCTGCTGCGCCTGCTGCTCGTCCTCGGTCAGGGCGCGGGCGTACCCGCCCTCGCCACGGGCGTCGGCAACCGACGCCAGCTCCACGAAGGCCGCACCCAGCGATTCCACCTCACCGCGAGCGGCGGGGCGCACGTCGTAGGCCCGCACCACCGCCCCCAGCCGGCGGGCCGTACCGATCGCCTGCAGTCCCGCCACGCCGGCACCGAGGACCAGCACCTCGGCCGGTCGCGCGGTTCCGGCAGCCGTGATCAACAGCGGGAAGAACCGTTCGTACGCGTTGGCCGCGACCAGCACGGCCTTGTAGCCGGCGATGTTCGCCTGCGAGGTGAGCGCGTCCATCGTCTGGGCCCGGGAGAGCGTCCGCGGGACGCCGTCCACACTGACCATCGTCACGCCACGGGCGGCGAGATCGGCGGCGTACCCGGGTTGCCGCAACGGTGCGAACATGCCCACGACGGCCTGGCCGGCGCGCAGTCGCTCCGGCGGGACGAGGCCGATCGACAGCACCACGTCGGCGCGGTCGTACAACTCACCGGTGGTGACCACCTCGGCGCCGGCTTCGGCGTAGGAGTTGTTGTCGAACCAGCCGGCTGTACCGGCGTCGGATTCCACCACCACCGTCATGCCGGCCGCGACCAGCCGGCCCACCCCGTCGGGGGTCAGCGCGACCCGCCGTTCGCCGGGCTCGTCCTCCCGGCGTACGCCCACCGTCAGCGGATTCATGCCACTGTCTCCTCACTGCCCGCGCCTGCTCGGGCACCATCTCCATGGCACCCGCCGGGCACTCCGCGACACACAGCCCGCAGCCCTTGCAGTAGTCGTAGTCGATCTCGAAGCCGAGGCCCGGCCCGAGCTTGCGGATCGCGTTGTCGGGGCAGACGCCGTAGCAGTTGTCGCACTCGAAGCAGGTGCCGCACGACAGACAACGACGCGCCTCGAACAGCGCGGTCGACTCGTCCAGCCCGCCGACCACCTCGTCGAAGGTCGACACCCGCCGGGCCGCGGTGAGCCCGGGCGCGACCGTGGCGGGCGCGTCGCAGTAGTACCAGGTGTTGAGCCGCTCGAAGCCGGCCGGCGCGGACGGCGGCACGGGCCGCGAGGCGCGCCCCTTCAGATACGCGTCGATGGCGGATGCGGCACCGCGGCCCTGCCCGACCGCGTTGGTGACGGTCTGCTCGGCCCTGACGGCAGTCCGGTTGTTCGCGACTGCGGGGCTCGCAAGCTCACTCCTCGCGCTCACGATGTCGCCGCCGGCGAAGACACCAGCGTGGCCCGTCATCAGGTCCGGGCCGACCCGGACGGTCCCGCCGTCCAGTCCGACGCCGTCCACCCCGGACAGCAGCGACAGGTCGGCCTCCTGGCCGACCGCGAGCACGACCGCGTCGGCGGACAGATCGTCGTACTCGCCGGTGGGCTGCGGGAACCCGCTGTCGTCCAGGCGCATCTTCTCCACCCGGACCCGGTCGCCGTCGATCTGCGTGATCGTCGACAGCCAGCGCACGGTGATGCCTTCGTCGAGTGCCTGGGACAGGTCCACCTCGTGGGCGGGCATCCGGTCCCGGGTACGTCGGTAGACGACGACTGCGTCGGTGGCCCCGATCCGGCGGGCCGAGCGGGCCGCGTCCATGGCCGTGTTGCCGCCGCCGTACACCACGACCCGGCGGCCGAGCTGTGGCGGTTGCCCGTCGGCGACGCGGTGCAGCATGGTGACCGCGTCGAGCACCCGGGCGCCGTCACCGGCCGGGATGTCGACCCGCCGGCCGAGCTGCGCGCCGACGGCGACGAACACCGCGTCGAAGTCGGCCGCCTCGGCGGGCAGGTCGGTCACGGTGTGGCGCAGGTCCAGCCGCACGCCGAGGTCGACGATGCGGGCGATCTCCGCGTCGAGGACGTCGCGGGGCAGCCGGTAGGCGGGGATGCCGTACCGCATCATCCCGCCCGGTTCCTCGCCACGGTCCCGCACGGTCACGTCGTGGCCGAGCAGCCGCAGGTGGTACGCGGCGGACAGTCCCGCCGGTCCGGCGCCGATGACGAGCACCCGGCGCCCGGTGGGCGGTGCGTCGCTGGTGACCGTCCAGCCCCGGCGGATCGCCTCGTCGCCGAGGAACCTTTCCACCGCGTTGATGCCGACCGCCTCATCGAGCCGGCCGCGGTTGCAGGCGCTCTGGCACGGGTGGTAGCAGACCCGGCCGATGACCGCCGGGAACGGGTTGACGGTCATGATCTCTCGCCAGGCCGCCTCGTAGCCGCGCTCCTCGACCCGGTACAGCCAGCGCTGCGGGTCCTCCCCCGCCGGGCAGGCGTCCGCGCACGGCGGCCGGCGGGTGACGTACACCGGACGGTCCACCCGCCAGGTGCCGGTGTGGTTGGCCAGGCTCGATCCGACGCCGAGCGTGATGGCGAAGGGCTTGTCGGTCATCACGCCACCTCCGGGTGCGCGAGCAGTCCGTACCGGTGGATGTTGTGTTCGGCGATGGCGTTGATCGCGTCGAGCACGTCGTCGCGCCGGGTCGGTTCGAACAGGTGCCGGTAGCGGCCCTGGAGCCGCAGGTACTCCTCCACCGACGCGCGGCGGCGGATGCGGCGGACGCCGGTGACCGCGCCGTGCTCGGCTTCGAAGACCGGGAAGAGTCCGCTCTCGGTGGCCAGCCGGGCGACCCGGATGGTGTCGCAGGACGCGCTTCCCCAGCCGAGCGGGCACGGCACCAGCACGTGCAGGTAGCGCGCGCCATGCAGGGTCATCGCGTGCGCCACCTTGGCCTCCAGGTCGCGCAGGTCGGCGACGGTCGCCGTCGCGACGTACGGGATGCCGTGGGCCATCGCGATCGCGGGCAGGTCCTTGCCCTGGCCGAACCGGTTGCCCGGCCGGTCGCCGACGGCGGGGGTGGTCGCGGTGCGGGCGGCGGGTGGCGTGGCGCCCGAGCGCTGCACGCCGGTGTTCATGTACGCCTCGTTGTCGTAGCAGACGAAGAGCACGTCGTCGTTGCGTTCGAACATCCCGGACAGGCAGCCGAGCCCGATGTCGACGGTGCCGCCGTCGCCGGCCTGCGCGAGGACCCGGATCTCGTCCCGGCCCTGGGCGCGCAGGGCGGCCGCAGCTCCGGCGGCGACGGCCGGGGCGTTGCCGAAGAGCGAGTGCAGCCAGGGGACCCGCCAGGACGTCTCCGGGTACGGAGTGGAGAAGACCTCCAGGCAGCCGGTCGCGTTCACCACGACGAGCCTGCCGCCGGTGGCCCGCATCGCGGCGTCGAGCACGTACCGGGCGCCGAGCGCCTCGCCGCAGCCCTGACAGGCCCGGTGGCCCGAGGTCAGCGCGTTGGCCCGGTCCGGGTCGGCCTGGCCGGAGCGCATCGCGGGGTCCAGCAGCCGATTGCCGACGGCGAACGTGCCGACCTGGTAGAAAAACACGGGCTGACCGCTCATCGCGCCCCTCCTCGCAGATCGTGCAGGACGTTCTCCGCGGTCGGTCCGGACCGGCGGGTGGCCGCCGCGCGGGCCAGCTCCCGGTCCACCACCTCCCGATGGAGATCCAGGAACGTCAACGGTTCGAGCTGGTCGGTCACGGCGTCGCGCAGCATGCCGCGCAGCGATGCGGACGTGACCGGGCGACCGCCCAGTCCGGCCACCACCGTGTGGCACGCGGTGCCGGGCCGAGCGGCGCGGACGTCGGCGCTGACGATCCCGCCGACGCCGGTCGTGAAGGCGCGTTCCAGCACGACCACCCGGCGGGCACCGGCCAACGCGGTGGCCACCGCCTCGAACGGGAACGGCCGGAACGCGGTGACCCCGAGCACGCCGACCGGTACGCCCTCGTCGCGCAGCTCGTCGACGGTGTCCTTGAGGGTGCCCAGGACGGAGCCGAGCGCGACCACCACGGTGTCCGCGCCGTCGCACCGGTACGGGCTGACGACGTCGAGCCGGCGCCCGGTCAGGGCCGCCAGCTCCCCGGCGAGGTACGGCAGCCGCTCGAGCACCGCCAACTGCCGGACGTGGGCCAGGTAGCGCACCTCGGTGAACGCCTCCGGGCCGACCATGGCGCCGATCGACACCGGGTCGGCCGGGTCGAGGACCTGGCGCGGCTGGTACGGCGGCAGGAACGCGTCCACGCCGGCCTGGTCGGGCAGGTCGACCGCCTCGACGGCGTGGGTGAGCACGAACCCGTCCATGCACACCATCACCGGTAGCGACAGCTCCTCGGCCAGCCGGAAGGCCAGCAGGTGCAGGTCGACCGCCTCCTGGTTGTTCTCCGCGTAGAGCTGCACCCAACCCGAGTCGCGCTGGCTCATCGCGTCGCTGTGGTCGTTCCAGATGTTGATGGGAGCGCCGATCGCGCGGTTGGCCACCGTCATCACGATGGGCAGTCCGAGTCCGGCGGCGTTGTACAGCGTCTCGGCCATGAACAGCAGCCCCTGGCTCGCCGTCGCGGTGTAGGAGCGACCGCCGGTCGCGGAGGCCCCGATCGCCAGTGACATCGCGCCGAACTCGCTCTCGGCGTTGATGAACTGGCAGCGCCCGAGCGCGCCCGTCGCCACCCGTTCGCTGAGCGCCTCGACGATGTGGGTCTGCGGCGAGATCGGGTACGCGGGGATCACCTGCGGCCGGCACAGCGCGACGGCCTCGGCGACCGCGCGGGAACCCTCGATCTGGCTACGCATGTTGCCGCTCCTCACACTCGGCGCGGACGAGCTCGTACGCGGCCTGCGCGGCCGCGACGTTGGCGGTGGCGAGCGGGCCCGGGAACCGTTGGCGGATCGCGTCGAGCACCGACTCCAGCCGGACCTGCCGGGTCAGCGCGGCGAAGGCGCCCAGCAGCGCGGCGTTGGGCACCGCCCGGCCGATGTGGCGCAGGGCGAGATCCGTGGCGGCGACCGCGACCGTGGTCGGGGGCAGCTCCACGCCGAGCTGGTGCACCGGGCCGGCCCAGTTGACCAGGACCGACCCGTCCGGGCGGAGTCCGGTCAGGACGTCAACGTGCCCCAGCAGCGTGGGGTCCTGCACGATCACGCAGTCCGCGGCGGCGATCGGCTCACGGGTACGGATCGGGCGGGTGTCCAGGCGGCAGTAGGCGCTCACCGGTGCACCGGTCCGTTCCGAGCCGAAGCTGGGGAAGGCCTGCGCATGCCGGCCCTCGGCGAAGGCGGCGACGGACAGCAGTTCGGCGGCCGTGACCACGCCCTGCCCGCCCCGCCCGTGAATGCGTACTCCGAACATGTGGCGCCGCCTCTCCTCCACCGCCGGGCTGCTCCTCTGCCATCAAGCGTCGCGGCGAAGGGGCGTCGCATCACGAGCCGAAAGGCACCGGTGGGTGGGCCGAAAGTCGGTCCGGAGTTCGGCGGAGACGGTCCGGGGTGCCGGCATGAAGACGCCCACCGGCGGGCGGTGCGCCGGGCGGGGGAAACCATCTTGGCGATGGTGGGTCTTGCGATCCGTGGACCGCCGTCCCAGTTCCCTGCCACCCGAGGGTTTCCCCTCTTCGCCGGTGGGCGTCTGACTTCATACTCTCCGCTCGGCGGAGCGGCCCCCAGGGCGGTTGGTCCCCTGCCGGCGGGACCTCCGTCCCGAACCGCTGTCTCCGTCTCCGTCGCCGTCGCCGTCCCCGTCCGGGTCGCCCCGCGTCTCCCCGTCGGCCTCCCCCACGCGCGGCCCGACGGCGTCGCCGTCCCGGTCCCCGTCGCCGACCGTGCCCGGGTTGCCCCGCGCCTTGCCCGCGACGGAACCAACTGCTGCTGGCAGCGGTCGCCTCCGAGCTGGTACTGCTGACGGCGTTGCTCGGCGTACCGGGACTGGCCGAGCTGCTGGGCGGCGCGTGGCCCACCGCGTACGGCTGGGCCCTGGCCGCGCTCGCCATCCCGATCCTGCTGACCGCGGACACCCTCCACAAGGCCCATCGGCGACCGTCGGCGCGGTGCTGGCGGCGGGTTCTCAGCCGGCGCGGTTGAAGCCGCGCCGGCTGCTGCCGATGCGCGCGCTCTCCACAGGTACGCGAGCACGGTCCTCGCCGAGCATCCGGCGCGCGGCCTCCAGGCCGGTCAGCACGGCCCCGTAGGCGGCGACCTCGCGCTGGAAATGCTCGACCTTCGAGTACCAGAACTTGAGCTCCGGGTTCATCGTCTTGGCGTTGATGTAGCTGACGATGTCGGCGTCCGGGGTGATGCCGCGGCGGGCGTAGCAGCGGTCGAAGCGCGCCTTGGTGCGGTCGTACTTCTCGTTCATGGCCGCCAGGCTGGCCTCGGCCTCCAGCAGTCTGGCCTGCAGATACCGAACGTACTCGCGGGGAATTGACGGGCCGGCGCTCGCCGACCGGGGCGCGGGCAGAGTGGGCATGGTCGGCCCCCTTCTCCATTGGCTGAAGGTGTGGCACATCGCGCCGCTAGCAGGCCCGGGGGCTGAGCCCGTGGAGCCAGCCGGGGCGACGTTGCCCCTACCCCGTGCCGGCGCAGTGATGTCCTTCTACCCGCATAAACGGCTCACTATGCCGCGCGGCGTCCTTCAAGACGCGATCTGCTCGACGTCGTCACCATGCCGAAGGCGGCGGTTCTGGCAGACCTCGGTCCAGCCGCGGATCAGCGGGAGCCGGCCGGATCGGTGCGCCTCGCGCTGTTCGGTGATCCACTGCTCGACCTGGTCCACCGATCGCGCGACCGGCTGATCGGTGGTGTCGAGTACCTGGGTTCGCCACCGTGGATCCTCGGTGGCCCACCCTGTCCAGCGGTCCCAGACCATTCCCGACCAACTGCCGTCGATGATGACGTCCGGCCGGTGACGGGGAT
Organism: Micromonospora globispora; assembly: GCF_003857015.1. Classification (GTDB taxonomy): domain Bacteria; phylum Actinomycetota; class Actinomycetes; order Mycobacteriales; family Micromonosporaceae; genus Micromonospora; species Micromonospora globispora. Next base: position 24,054 of record NZ_QGGF01000496.1, read on the forward strand.
CATGGGCATGCCCGCGGTGCCAGACGGCCCAGCCCAAGAAGGCGGCCACCGCCGCGGCGTCCCACCGGCCCTGGTCACGCGCGGCGAGCCGGGCGCGCCGGACCTCGCCGGCGACGTCGACCAGACACACCGCGATCCCGTCCAGCAGCGGTGCGGACGGGACGGCCAGGATCTCACCCAGCGGGGACTGCCCGGTCAGCAGAAGGTCGATTCCCCGGCCCTGATACTCCAGCGCGCGGCGCACCCACAGCTCGGTCGCCCGGTTGCGCCAGCGGCGGTCGGCACCCTCCGGTACGCCGACCTCGTCGAAGTCGTGCACGGCAACCCGGCGGAGCCGGTCGGCCACCGCGAAGGCGAGCGTGGACTTGCCCGAACAACTGGACCCGGTCAGCGCGAGCAGCATCCCGCCAGGGTGGCAGACCAGCAACGATCCTCTCGAACGGATTTCCCCTGCACGTCCGGGCCGTGAGGCAACCTGGTGGGCTAGATCTCGATCCAGTAACGCCGCACGGTGCCGAGTTCGGTGTCCCGGACATCCTCGAGGACACCGCCCTGGCGCTCGATCGTCTTCGCCGAGGCGACGTTGCCGGCCTCGCAGGCGACCAGCACCCGATCCAGGCCCAGCACTCGCGCTTCCTCCAGCATCCGCCCCAGCGCCCAGGTGGCCAGTCCTCGCCGGCGCGCGGACGGCCGGATGCCGTAGCCGATATGACCGCCGACCTGTAGCAGGAAGTGGTTGAGCTCGTGCCGCAGCGCGATCCCGCCGAGCACCCGGTCATCCTCCACGATCCATCGGTACGTGCAGTGCACGCGCCCCGCGCCCAGGGGCTTCGCCGGGTCCGACTGCTCAGCCAGCCGGGCCACCCAGGCCGCGAACCCGGCCGGCGAGTCCACTTCATCGGAGGGCCGCAGCCCGAAACCGTCCTCGTGGACGCCGGGACCCCACTCCTCACGCGCCTCGAGCCAGGCGGTGTGCAGGCTGACGGTGGGCGGGATCAGCTCGAGCATGCAGCGACGATAACGCCGGCTGCTGCATCTCCTTGCTGTACACCGAGGGTGAGAAAGTGAGCGCGTGGGGCTGGACAAGGAGATCGCAGCGCAGCTCGCCGAGGCACGCCTGGCGGAATGGCGACGCACCGGCTATGACGAGTGGCGCGAAATGCTCGACAACAAGGAGTGCCGCCTGGTCGTCGGCGAAGACGGCAAGCGGTACACCGTGGTCAGCTACGCCATCGATGACGGCGAAGGTCGAATCCGTCTGTCGGTCGCCGTCGACGATGGCGGCCTGTCGGCGTTGGTACCGCTGGTTCGAGACGAATTGATGAGCCCGGACGGCACCTTCGTCACATGACCTTGGCTACGGCAGCGTCCGTGACCCCCTCGAAGAGTGTTGCGGCGTGTGAGCCGGGTGCCGAAGGGTCCAGCGCGGCGCGGGTGGCCGAGGGCGCCACCGCACAGGAGCCCGCGCTGTATTCCGAGAACGAGGCGAACGCCTACGGCGTGATCAAGGACTCGCCGCGCCTGCCCAACGGCAGCATCACCGTGCCCACGGTGTTCCACATGGTCTCCGACCACCCCCTCAGCGCCGCCGAGACGACCAGGTGGAACACCCTGATCGTGGCGCAGATGACGGTACTCAACGATTCGTTCGCGGGCCGCACGGCGGCAGACGCCTCCGACGCGCCGTTCCGGTTCTCTCTCGTCGACACGACGTGGACGGTGAACAGCGACTGGTACACGGTCGTGCCGGGCGAGAATGAGCGGGACATGAAGAAGGCGTTGTACACCGGGGACTCCCGCACCCTGAACGTGTACGCGGCCAACATCGGTGGCGGGCTCCTCGGCTGGGCGTACTTCCCGAAGGATTACAACAACGGCCGGGACTACATCGACGGCGTGGTGATGCTCGACGAGTCGATGCCGGGCGGAACGGCGGGCAAGTACGCCCTGGGTGACACGCTGACGCACGAGGTCGGGCACTGGCTGATGCTGGAGCACACCTTCGCGCACGGGTGCTCCGCTTCGGGGGACTACGTCGCGGACACTCCGCGGGAAGCGGCGCCGCAGTTCAACTGCCCGGTGGGCGCGCACACCTGCACCGCACCCGGGCTGGACCCGATCCACAACTTCATGGACTACACCCAGGACTCCTGCATGAACATGTTCACCGCAGGACAGGCGGACCGGATGAGCGACGCCTGGCTGGCATTCCGGGCCGGCGGCGCTGGGTAACCACGGCTTGCACGTGTCGGGGTTGACGGGCCGCAGTTACGGCTCGTCAACCCCGATTTGCATGCGCACACTGAGGGGCTACCGAGGGGTTCCTCTGCTGCGAGCACACGTCGAGGTCGGGGTTGCTCGGCAACTTCGATTTCATGAGCAAGAGCGAAGAAGCCCGTTACCGGCGGTCCCGCCGACGGGCCCGCGCGACGACGATGCCGTGAGGATCAGCGGCGCGGCCACGGACATCGGGTCGAACCGGTGGGAGCGCGCCGGGCCGCGAGGGTTTGTGCGGACCGTCTGAGGTAACCCGGGACCGCGATGCAGTATGCCGATCAAATCGCAGCGCGCGCCCGCCGGCGCGGTGGAGAGGCCGGCAGGCTGCGGCGGCGTCAGCTTGAGGTCACCCTGGTCGTCGCGGCCCAGTGCGGGCTCGCCGCTACGTTGTCCTGGGGGCTCGCGCACGAGGTACTGGGTCGTCCTTCGCCGATCTTCGCGCCCAGCGCGGCCGTCGGTACGATCGTGGCCGCGCTCGGGCAGCGCGCCCGACGTACCGCTGAACTGCTGCTCGGCGTCGGGCTGGGCCTCTTCATCGGCGACCTTCTGCTGCTCTACATCGGGTTCGGGCCCTGGCAGATCGGCTTGGTGGTGGCGCTCGCCATCGCCGTCGCCCTGCTGTTGACCGGGAAGAGCGGCGCGCTGGTCGGTCAGGCCGGCAGTACCGCCGTGCTGATCGCCACGATGGCGCAGAGCAAGGAAGGTCTCGAATGGGCGCGGATCGTCGACGCCGTGGTGGGCGCCATCGTCGGGCTGGTGGTGGTCGCCGTGCTGATCCCGTTCAATCCGATCCGCATTCTCGACCGGCGCCGCCGCTCCGCTCACCGAGACCCTCAACGCGCAGCTTCGGGAGGTCTCACAGGTCGCGTGGGCCGTCCAGAAGTCCAACTTTGCCAAGTGGACGGGCAAGCACACTCGGGCTGACGAGGTAGCGGCCTCGATCATTGCGGCCAGCCGGAGTCGCGCTGTAACTCAATGAGCCATTTCCTTACTGCCGCTGCCGCGAACCTTTGGATTACCTGCGAGCCGGTTGCTGACGGCCCGGTTCGCAGGCTGGGAGCCTCGGCCGGCCGATCAAGGGCTGTGACGGTGCGATGGGTTGCTGTACTTCTCTGCTGTACGGGGACAAGGGTGAGAACCCTCTTCGTCCCGAACGCGGCTGGCCGACATCAACGGCCAACGGCTGGTGTCGTCCGGTACACGTCGCCGCAGGAAGCTAGGCGTTCCGTGTCGTTCGTCGCCATCGGTTGTCGATGCGTTCGCTGCCTCCTGGCTGCTCCGGTACGGCCGGGCAGACATCTTCCGGGTCAAGGAACAATCACTACTCGATGAGCTGCGGGAAGAAGGGGCCTGACCTGCGCGGACGGTGCGACAGCGTCCACGGGCGTCCGTTCGTTGTGCGCGTCCGTCGTCACCCAGCCGGTCACTTAGCCGGGTGCGTCAGGCGTTGAAGCGGAACTGAGACGGGCTTGCGGCCACCGATGATGACCTGGTCGAGGTAGCCACCGGGGTGGGGACATTCGGTGGCCAGCAGGAAGGGGACATTCGCATGGCCCGCTGACAGGTGATAAGAACATCGCCATGGTCGGGAACCGATGGTGGCGTATCTGGCGTACGAGGTGGGTCGCGGGCGGGCTCGCGTTACTGGCCGTGGCGACCATCGGCAGCTTCGTCCTATTTGGTTCTACCGATGCGGCAGTGACCGCGTCCCCGTCCCTGCCACGCCGCCTCGGTGCGCCCAGCGTCTATACGCCAGACGCACGTCATACGCCGATCGGGGCCGCCAGCGTCGTGTTTACCGGCGGGGCGTGGGGTCTGGACGGATCGGAATTCGACATCGCCCTCACCGGCTTGCGCAACGATGCATACCGGACGCTACCGGAGTCGTTTAACTCCACTGCGGGCATTACGGCGATCCTGTCCCCGAACGGGACGCAGCTCGCGGTCGAGAACGGGATCGTTAACCTCGCCACCGGCACGACGACGCGGTTGCCGCCGGACGGCGGCGACTATCGCCACCCTGAGGCGTGGTCACTGGACGGCCGGTATCTCGCGACGGTGACCTACACGCAGCCGGACTTCGAGGCGCCCGAGACGTTCCGCGGTGCGTGGACGTCACCGGTGACGCACGCGGTGCTGTCGGTTGTTGACACCTCCGACGGGCATGAGACAACGATCGCTGACGTCGACATGACGGCGAACTTCGACGGTTGGCTCGCCGCGTTTTCACCCGACGGCACGAAGCTCGCGTACCAGTCCGGCAACCGGATCGTCGTGGTTACCCCGGCGGGCGCCCCGATCGCCGCATTCGCCGTTCCCGCCGGCACCCGCATCGCCGGCAAGGGCGCGTGGACCCGCGACGGAAGCGCGCTCGCCGTGGTCGCTGAGCGGCCGTGCGGCTGTGGGCGGACGTACGACGCGCGATGGACGCTCACTACAATCGACGCGTCGACCGGTGCGACCATGGGCACGGCCTACATCGTGGATGGCGTGGTGGCGATCCGGGTCCTCGGCTGGACACATACCGGCCGCCCAGTGGTGGCGACGTATGACGCGGGGACGGCGGGCGACCTGGATCCGTCATATCAGATCGTCGATTTCCGGCCGCATAGCGACGCCGGGATCGATCAAACAGGCCTGTACATGTCGGGCGTCGAGAATCTCGACAATGTCTTCGGGACCCGCGTCCTTGTCCTGGCCGCCGCGGGGCCGCCGCAGGTGCTGCTCGCATCCAGCTCGCCCGGCGCGGAGTCGGTGGACGTCGCCGACGATGTCATCGCGGGCAGCCTCAGCCGCGCCGGCCATCCGCCTCTGGCCACCTTTGATCATGTGGCCGAGGGAGCCGCGTGCGCTGTCGCGGCCGTCCTCTTCGCCGGCCTTGTCGCGGCGATCATCGTGCTCGTTCAGAGGCTCCACAGGTCTCGACGACACCGCCGTACGGGTCTCGCATCCGGGTCCTGACACAGCCCCCGAACGGTGGCCGCGACCGGCGGGTTGCAGACCCCTCGTTTTAAGCTCTGTGCATCCAATCCACAGCCATCCGAGTGCGGTCGCCTGCTTGGAGCGGCGTCCCGCCGTGGGCTGATCCGTGCGTCGCCGTTCGGCGTCGTTGCTGTCAGCGTTGCTGTCGGCCTCGGCACCCTTGACCGAGCGCGAGCGGGGTGTAGGGAGCCGGAGACAGGTCGCCGCCCAGGCGGTGGGGTTGGAGTTGCGACCATGCCTTGCGAGCATCCCGAAGAGGCATTCGCAGCGCTCGCTGATCCACGCATTACGAGTCAGTCCCCGGCTCGTGCTCCCGGGGGGGCTCGCCGTGCGTCACATGGTGTCCAGATCCGTCATCGTCCGTGCCGGTCCGCCGGTTTGGCTGCTCGCTTGGCTGCTCTTGACAGGCTGAGAAGCTCAGCGCTGTCCAACATCTCCCAGGGCGCGTGCTGTCCTCTGGAGAATCTCGTCGCGTTGCAATGCCAGCTCCTCGGGCAGGCTGAATCTTTCACGACGAGTCCGCTCAAGCAGGCGCGCGACGTTGGTCAGGATCTCACCACTGGTAGCGCCGTACAGCACAGCGTCCTCCAGCGACTGCGCAAGCTGCCCCCGGCCGCCTCGCCGCAGGCAGCGGACAAACTCTTCGATGTCGCCGTAGAGGTTGCTCATCGACTCTGCGGACTCCAGCTGGAGGACATGCCTGAGTCTACGAAGCAGCTCACCGCGGGACCCACAACCGCTGTGGCCTCGTCAGCCCCATTCTCTCGAGCTCGGTCGGCGGCTAGGACATCTCGCTTACAAGGCGCTTTCGACAAGAGTTGCAGTGTCCGCCGACGTCCACCGGGTCCGGCTACGAGGGGACCCCCGTCCGCACTCGTCCGCTCTCGGCCGCCACCGTTGATGGCAAGGACCGATGTCAGCGCTGCACCTGAGCATGTGCAGGACGATGCCTCAGAAGGTGTGATCTGGTCAGCCAGGTCCTGCACTTTGCGGCCGGGCAGGATAGGAGCCGGGCGGGGTGGTGGTCGACGCTACCGGCCGGCGGTCAGGAAGGGAGGCGAGGGCTGATGCCGTCGTGGGAGTCGTTCACGCTTGCTGAGCAGACCCTGCTGCGACGCGCGATGTCGGACAGCTGGCTCGCCGGGACGGTGCAGGCCTACGGGGTGAATCTGCGGTGGGCGGGGGCTGACGGGGCTCCTCCGCCGCGCAGCTATACCGAGTACGAGCAGCGCGCACTGGTTCCGCTGCTGGCGGCGGTGGCCACGGATCTGGTCGACCGTGGCCTGCTGACCATCCACGATTCGGCCGGCGCGGTTTCCTCCGGCTCCGACGCCAGCGTGGGCGGCAGCCGCCTGCGCGCGATCCTCGCAACCGCGGACAACTGGGTCTGGTCACCGCGTCGGCCATCTGAGATCCAGCTGTCCGCGCCTCGAACCGTGCACGAGCGGTGGTTCGACGATGCGTACCCGACGGCGGACAACACCGGCCTCCCCCGATGGGATGAGCTGAGCCTGGATCAGCGCAGGGTCCTGGTCTGCGCCGCTGAGGCCAGCGGGATGCTGACGGGGCCGTTCGGTGTCTTGGACGGCCCGCCAGCTGAGCTCGACGCCAGACGGCGCCTGGACTGGATCGATCGGCAGCTGGCCCCCCTGGCACCCTTCGTCCGCGACGGCTTGATCGAGGTTCGCCGCTACCCCGACCCGTCCAGTGACGGATTCACGGTCATCGCGGTGGGCCGCCTGCGCGATACGCTGGCCGATCCCGCCCTCTGGTCCGATGACCTCGACTGGGGTATCGGGGTGGGATGCGTGTTCACCTACGCCGGACTGGCGGTATGGCGCGGTGCCTGGAGCAGCGCCTGGAACGCACGACTGACGTTCGAGTGACCTATGAGGCACGGCTCGTGAGTATGCGGGCCGGCCGGATCATCTGCTGACTCAGGCAGGGAAACGCCGGCGGAAGGGGCGCTCGACGAGGACGAAGAGGGCCTGCGACCTGCGCCGGAGTACCTCCCCCAGAAAGGGACGACCCCCGTCGGGGGGAGCCTGATCGGTGTTGTCGGCCGGTCTCGGCTTGTGTCGTTTCCTCTGGTCCCGCCCTCGGCGTCTTGCCGGCTGTGACCATTGGCGTCGGTCACGTATCGCATGGTTCGCTGATTCTCTGCTGACTCGTGGGCCGTGCGGACGGCTACGGGACCAGTGACCCTCTGGGATTGAAGCCTTGCTGCCTCGTCGCGGCCTCCGGCCTCGGCCTGGTCGTGGCCCGGCCCTGCACCGTGAACGTGTCCGGTCGGCGTCGGCGGCTTTTATGCCTGTGACCGCGCGGCTACCCGATTCAGGCCTTTCCGGGTTGGCTGTAACGGACTCTGCCCGACTGTCGCCTCAAGAGCGATCGGCTTTGCCGGGCCGGTCACCGGCCGGGGTGGGCGCTTCCCCGAACGGGTCACCCCAACCCACCCCGGCCACCTCGCGCAGCTCGACCGGTCCAAGTCGGACGATGACCAGAAAGGCATGTGGGCCGATGGCCGCCGGACATCCCTCCTGGTGCGTCAGCCACAGCAACGGCATCCACCGCTCTCGCTTCTGGGCCACCTCACGGCCAGGCCACCACTCGGTCGACGTCGAGGCGTTCTTGTGGCAGCAGGACCTACCCGGCGAGCCACTCATCGGTATCGGCCTCGACATCAGGATGGGCGAGGAACAGTGCCAGTGCCTGCTGGACCTCGGCCAGGCGCGCGTCCTCCGCTACGCCCTTCACCGACTGCTCGACCACGCCAAGCAGGGCTAGCCAGGGCGGGACGTCGCCCTGGCCCTGCATCGCCGCATCGGGTCCAATAAGCTCTCGCGACAGAGCGGCCGTTCCCCCCGTGACGGCCGCTCCTTCACCCCTCTCTCGCCCAGACGTCTCGCTTACAAGGCGTGCCCAGCATGAGGCTGCGTCCGCAGACGTTCGTACCGTGGGCGTCGCTCTCCTGATATGTACGAGGGCGTCCATCCTCGGCTGCGGCAGTTGATGTCGGCGATGGATGTCAACCAGGGAGGGTGCCGCTGACGGTGTCCGCCATCTGTGGTCAGGCTGCCTCAGACTGGCTGCTACATGGGTGCGAGTTCCTGCGCCCGCGCTCGAACACGTCTACGTCCTCGCCAACAGGATCGACGATCTCGAGGTCTACCGGTACAAGCAATGAGAGTCAGACCCGAGAAGGGGTAGGTGTCGCCGAACGGCGGCCTCGGCCGATGATCTCTGCCCCCTGCCTGACTGTCTTGATTGTTAGGCTCCGCGCCATGTTCTCCGGCGATGCGGATGCTGACCTGCGGCAGCTGGCCGACGACCCCACCTTTCCGCACCACGATGCCGCCCGGCACGCGGTGCGGTTCCGGGCCTCCGGCGACGTGGCGGAACTGATCGCGGTACACGACGATCCGCACCCGTGCGGAATGACGGAAGTGGTGTTCGCCATGGCGGGATCGAAGCGGCCCTGGCTCAACTGGGTGCCGATGCCGAGCGAGGCGATTAGCAACGTCGCCAACGAGATCGGCGGCCGCCGCGCTCGCGGTGAGCAGCTCAAGGTCACCCGTCTCGGGCTGTCCTCGGCGGAGCCGGCCAGCGCCATGACCGCCTGCCGCAGGATCGCCGGCCCAGTCGACATCGGCATCGCCGAGTTCCCACCCCCCGACATCCGGGCGCCCGTACGGCCCGGCCGGTACGCGGTCTGGCGGTACGACGGCACGGAGCCCCTGCCCGCAGGGCCAGCGCCGTCGGCCGCCGCGGTCCGGCTACTGCAGGACGTCGCGGACGAGCCGTGGCAGTCGCCGCTCTCGGGGTACGTAAAGGCCGACCCCCTGGGCGAGCTGCCGCTGGACGACCTGCTCGGGCTCCTCGCGCACCTGCCAGGCCCTCCGGACACCGCGCGCTGGCAGCACCTGGCCAAGTCGACGCCGACGTACTGGTATCGACTCATGCAGCCGTGGGTGTGCCTCGGCATCCTGCACCATGCCAAGGACGAGCCGTGGCCAACCTCGACCCGGCGCCAGGTACTGGTGGACCTCGCCTTCGGCGTCGAGGACTGGGTCGCCGACGCTGCACTATTCGCACTCGTCACCGCCGCGTACCGGGAACCGGACCTACGGGAGGAGGTACGCCAGCTCGTCCGGGCCCGGCTCGACGCGGCTGTGGCGGCGAACCGGCTGGTCACGATCGAGGAGTCACTGGCACAACTGATGATCGTCACGCCCGGATGCAGGGCGGACGACCGAGCGCTGGCGACGGCAGTGTTGGCCCGGGCCGCCCAGGACGACGACGACGAGGAGCCGGCCCCGCCGCCCAGGAAGCGCCGCTGGTGGCAGCGCGGCAGCTAGCCCTCCTCGCAGCGCCGGACCGCTTAGCTCATGAGTCATGGTGGGCCGGACGCGTCGCCGCGAACACCGCCCATCACGGTCACCGGTGATCCGCTGCCGGCGCATTTGACCAGGTCACGGGCGCGAGGTGGTGCCCGATGAACACCATCCGCCGCCGGCCGGAAGATCCGGTAACCCTCGCCTCGGCTCCGCCGACCCGGTTCGACGACGCCGAGAAGATCAATGCCTTCCAAGCCCTCATCGACCTCCACGACCACGCGACAGGGCATCCGCTGCGGCCGTCCCGCGACGAGGCGCTGACTGATTTGGCGCTGTCCGCCGCCGTGGTGGCGTGGTGGAGTCGGTGGCAGCCATCCATGATCCACACTGCGCTGCGAGTAGGTGCTGCCGTCGCGGACATCGCCGCCGCGACCGGACTGGACACCGACGAGGTAGTCCACCGATGGGAGCGATGGACCGATGTCCAGACCCGCGTGGTCATCGGCGGACGTCCCCTGCTCGACCCGGACGAGGTCCGAACCATCCGCCAGCGGATCGGAGAGGAGGTGAACCTATGAACCCGACTCGCTTCGCACGGGATGCCAGCACGGTGGCGGTGGCGTCCATCGCAGCGTGGTCGTCCTGGCGCCACATGGTCCACGTCGCGCTGAAATTCGGCGACCGTCCGGAGGTTGCCTACGTGCTGCCGATCTCGGTCGACGGGATGCTGATTGTCGCATCGACCGCGATGTTGGACGACAAGCGCGCGGGACGCCCGGTGCGCTGGTCGGCGCCGCCTTCCTCGCCGGAGTCGGCGCAAGCGTCGACGCTGCTCGCCTCGGATGTGACCAGCACGATTCACGGCCTCGACACCGCCGCCGCCAGCCGCGCCGCCTTCCGGGCCCAGTTCTCGCAGAAACGGTTCTCCGACACGCCGGACCTGCCCGTGGTCGACCGCGCCGAGCACGGCGCGTCCTCTGTGGGCGAACTCTTCGCGAAGACCACCAAGACCGTGCCCAGCCTGAACCAGGTCCGACGCGTCGCCAGCGGCGGCGGCCTGCGGTTAGTCGTTGAGGTTCCCGGCAAAGACCAGGTGGCCGTGCCCCTGGCGGACGCCAACACCTCCCTTGCTGATCTTGTAGCTGCCCATGCGCCCCTCGTCAGCCAGCCCGCCGCACGCACGTTTCTTAAGTGCGGTCGCTCTCTAATTGAGGTCCGCTGATGGCGCCGGCGAAGCAAGCCCACAGCGGCCCTGCGACACGCTGGCAGTGCCGCGCGTCCGGCGACCACTCGTTTCGGTCCGCACTGCCGCCGGACGGGCTATCGGTAGATGTGCCGACGGTCCAAAATGCTCGGCTGGCGGTACGTTCCTCGATAGGATGGCCCGAAATCAGCCAGCGACACCTACAGGACGTGGACCGCATGGCTACGCGACAGGCGATCGATCCGGCTTGGTGGGACACCGAGCAGAGCGATGGCGTGCCCATGCGGCAGGTCCTCGCCGAGCGGGACATCAAGGCGCTCCTCCAGTTCCTGCGCAGACGTGGCTGGAGCTGGGGCGCCATCGCGCAAGCCACCGACATCGGGGAACAACGCGTACGTGAAATCGCCAACGGGAAACGCAGGATCGAGAACTACGACGTCTACGTGCGCGTCGCAGTCGGCCTCAACATCCCACGGGACTACATCGGCGTCGGCCTACGTCCGATCGACGAGCCCACCGTCGCGGTTGGCTCTGTTGTCGGCCGCGGCACCCACGACGTTCCGGGCGAGATGACCGTGACGCTGAAGAACGCCATCGAACGCGCCACCCCGGCCGAGGTAGCCGATCACGGCAAGCCCGACCTGGACCGCTTCGAGTCACAGGTGAGTCAGGCCTGGGCGGATCGCCGACACACCGGCCAGCGAGAGACTAACCTCATCCTGGTCGCAGGGCTCGCCGGTTCCGGCAAGACCGAGTTCGCCAAGTTCCTCAGTGCGGTTACCGGCTGGGCGTTGCTGGACAAGGACGTCCTCACCCGGCCAATGGTTGAGAGTATGCTCGTTGCCCTCAAGAGCGATCCCAATGACCGGCACAGCGAGCTGTACCGGGCTGAGGTACGCCCCGTCGAATACCGAAGCCTGCTCAACGCCACCTTTGCCAACATCGACAACGGCATCTCCACGGTGGTCACCGCGCCATTCCTGGCCGAGGTCTCCGACCTGCACTGGCTACGCTGGCTGCTCCACCGCTGCGACACCGCAGGCGCCCACCCGGAAATCGTCTGGGTCAGCGCTGATGTCGAGACCATGCACACCTACCTTCAGATGCGCGACGCGGCTCGGGACGCTTGGAAGCTCAATCACTGGCAAGAGTACCTCGCCTCGATCAACCTGGACCTGCGTCCTGCGCTGCCGCACTTCTTCATCGACAACTCGCTGGGCAGTGCAGTCCGGCTGGCCGACGAAGCTCGCCGGATCTCGGAGTGGATCGGCAAGTGAACCCGACCGGCGTCATCCTCTACGGCCCGCCAGCCCCCGGCAAGGACACCATCACCGCCGCGCTCACCCGCCTCGCCGCGCGGTACACACCCTTCCGCCGCCTAAAGATCGGCGCAGGCAAGACCGACGGCTACCGCATCGGCACACCGGAACAGCTCATCCGACTTCGCGCATCACGTCAGGTGTTGTACGAGAACCTCCGGTACGGCAACACCTACGTCATCGACGTGCCGCACCTGACCTCGATTATTGACACCGGACAGGTACCGGTCCTTCACCTGGGCCAGATCGCCGGAGTCACGGCAGTTACCCGGTTTCCCGTGGCATGGACCACCGTTCTCCTCTGGTGTTCCCGAGAGTCGACCGCCCAGCGCGCCCATGCCCGCGGGTCGACCGACATTGACGCGCGGCTCACCGTTTGGGACGAAACTCTTGCAGGCCTCCGAGCCGCCGATGACGTTTTCTCCCGCCGCATCGACACCGACTCCACCACGCCGGACACAGCGGCAGTCATGATTCACGCCTGCACCCTGAGTGCGGCGCCGGCACCAACCGCGGCTACGCAACGCCGACTCCGGTGACCGAAGCCTCCGATTCTCGTGCCGTCAGGCGCATGCTGAAAACGCCGTTCGCGCATGGTCACCCGGGCTACCTACCTGCCTCGGCTCGCCCGACACTGACGAAGGCGGGGATCTTGGGCTGCCGAGTGGCGTCGTCCGATGCGGCATCCGGATTACCCAATCCTCCGGACAGATTCGCTCAAGCTCGGGCTTGGCCGGATTCCCAAAGCTAGCGCGGCTTTGCCCGATCGTGCACAACCTGCAGTCGGCTATGGCGCGATCCTCCGGTGCGCTACATCCAAGGATGCTTTTGCATCACCAGCAATACCTTGCACACCCACACAGGGTTTGTGCGTCTGATGGATCAGCGTTGCATGGGTGCCCACCCGCCTGAGGGCCGGTCGGCGACGACGCCTCACCGGACAGCGAGCCTGCCGCGTCGTTTGCTTGGCGCACCAGACGTCCGTATGGGTGCCCACCGAGCCCGTTGAGGCAGGTCGGCGGCGGACACGCGCCATAGTCAGCGGCCCCGCTGTGTGGAGTTGTCAGCGGCGCACCCGTGGAGGGTCGCGCCGCAGCTGAACCTTCGCGTTTCCCTTTGTCACACCGCTGTGCGTCGTCGCTGCGCCGCACGCCATGCCACCTACCCACCAATCGGCCCTGACGTGCCCGGTACATCCCGCTTGGCAGCGGTTCGTTGAAAACTCCACAGTGGAAGCCAATCTGCATCATCAACAACCCGACCTGGGGCTCGTCTTCCGGCGAGCCTCCCGCCTGCCCTCGACGCGGCCGAGGAGCAGCGAAGCTGGGCCAGCCGACGCCCGAGGTTCCGCCCCACCGGCAAGCGCTCGGGAGCACCACCTGTCCGTACACCCACCATCACGATCTGGGCCAACCTTCCCGATGCGCCCCAAACCAAGGCGTGACTGGTGTCCGCTCATCGACTATGACCGCACTCATCGCGGCTACCAGATCCGTGCACGACTTGTAATGATTGCCGGCGAGCTGGCCCCGGCGCGTTCGGAGGAGGTCAGGACCTGCCTTGAGACGTGTTTCGGCGCAACCGAAGATGCTTGTCGGCGTACAGCCCAACGTACATAGCCAGGTACGTGGCAACGCGCAAGATCCACATGCGGATAAGGTGAGGTCAGTCGATCTGGCGGCCCCTACGTCCCGACACCGCCGACACTGACCACTGCGCGCCCGCTCGGGCAGCTGATCGTGGTGGGTTGCGGCGCGCAGGCCGGTCCGGCCGATTGCGCCGGGGACGTGGGCGCCGAGGCAGCTGTGCAGGTCGCCGCCAGTGCGGCCCCGGCCAGGGTGATCGTGGGGCTTCGGGACATGTTCACATGTCTACGATTCTTCGCGGGCTGCGGAGGTTCCCGGTCGGACCGAAGTGCTCGGGGCGAGCCGGGCTTCGAGGCCATCGAGGAGGGCCGCGAGGCCGAACTCGAACGTTTCGGCGGGTGCCGCGGCGTACTCGGCGGAGGCGGTTTCCAGGCGCGCCCGCAAGCGCGGGTACTGCGCCGCGATCTCGTGGGCCTTTGCCATGCTGGCGCGCATCAGTTCCTCGGCGTTGCCGCTGTCGCGGCTGAGCCTCTTGGCGAGCGAGTCGGCCGCGGCCGGGCCGAGGGCGTTGCCGAGCACGAAGGTGAAGACGCTGGCTGCCGCCTGGTCGGCCTGCGCTTCGGTGAAGCCGGCCGCTTCGAAGACGGCGAGGCTGCGGTCGTCGTGGCGGGCCTTGCCGGGGCCGAACACCACGAAGGAGCCGAAAGCCTGCACCAGCCAGGGGTGGCGGGTCAACATCGCGTGCAGTTCGGTGGCCATCTGTGTGGCGGCCGTACGCCAGTCGGTCGTGGCCAGGTCGGGCAGCGTGATCTCGTTCCAGGCCTGGTCGCCGGCGAGTGCGATGAGGTTCTCCTTGCTGCCCACGTGCCAGTAGACCGCGGTGGCCGCCGAGCCGAGTCGCTTGCCCAGGGCGCGCATGTTCAGGCCGTCCAGGCCCTCGGCGTCGAGCAGATCGGTCGCGGTCTTGACGATCTGGTCGCGGTTCAGCGTGTCGCGCGGCATACGTCCAAGATAGCGAGGTCTTGAACTTAGTTCAAGAATCACTTGCACAGCGTTCAGGTCGTGGGCTAGGTTCCACTTGCACACAGTTCAAGTCGTTCCACGGAGGGAACGGAATGTCACAGAACACGCTGGCCGAGTTCGTCGAGGCCACCGCTACGAAGTTCGGAATCCCCGGCGTCGCCGTCGGGGTATGGGTCAACGGCCAGGAGATGTACGCCTGCTACGGCGTGACGAGCGTCGACAACCCGCTGCCGGTCGACCGGGACACGATGTTCGTGCTCGGCTCGGTCACGAAGACCTTCACGGCGACCGCGCTGATGTGCCTGGTCGCGCAGGGGCGGGTCGACCTGGATGCGCCGGTACGCCGCTACGTGCCGGAGCTGCGGCTCGCCGAAGAGCAGACCGCGGCGAGCATCACGGTGATGAACCTGCTCAACCACACCGGCGGTCTCGGACTGGGGTTCATCGCCGACACCGGTGAGGGCGACGACGCCCTGGCCCGTTATGTGGCGCAGCTGCCCGAGCTGGAGCTGATCGGCCCGCCCGGTGCGCGGGCCTCCTACAGCCAGGCCGGGTTCAACCTGATCGGGCGGATCATCGAGAAGGTCACCGGCCTGACCTACGAACGTGCCGTCGCCTCGCTGCTGTTCGAGCCGCTCGGCCTGGAACACAGCTTCTATCCGGCCAGCGACGTCCTCAGCCGCCGGTTCGCGGTGGGGCACAACCCCGGTGAGGATGGCGCGCTGGCCGTCGCGCGGCTGCGCAAGCGATGGCGCGGCGACAACCCGGGCGGCGGCCTGGAATCCTCGGCGGCCGACCTGCTGCGCTGGGCCCGGTTTCACCTCGGCGACGGCCGCACGGAAAGCGGCGAGGAGGTTATGCCCGCCGAGATGTTGCAGCGGATGAAGGAGCCGACCGTCGAGCTGCGCGGCAGCTCGCTCGGTGACGCGTTCGGCATCGCGTGGTTCCTGCGTGATGTGGACGGCGTACGCACCGTCGGGCACGGCGGGTCGACCAACGGCCAGTTCGCCGAACTGCTCCTCGTACCGGAGCGTGACTTCGCCGTCGTCTCGCTGTCCAACGCCGGCCCCAACGGCATCCCCTTCAACCAGGCCGTCGTCCAGTGGGCGCTGGAGCACCACGTGGGGGTCGTCGATCGGGACCCGCAGCCGATCCCGCACGACGCCGCGTGGGCCCGCGAGGTCGTCGGGGACTATGACATGGACTCCATGTACGTCACCATCGCCGGCGACGGGACGGGACTGACGCTGGAGGTCGACATCAAGCCGGAGATCCGTGCCGCGGCCGTAACCGAACTGCCGCCGGGCTACGCGCCGGCCGCCATCGGCCGGCTGCCCGGTGACGGGGATGAGTACATCATCACCGAGGGCGGCATGAAGGGGCAGCGCGGCTTCTTCACCCGCGACGAGCACGGCGTGGTGGTCGGCGTCGACCTGGCCGGCCGGGTCGCCACCCGCGTCGCGTAGCACTGCGGGAAGGAAGTCCTGTGCGGACTGCCTTCCTGCGTAATGCCAACATGGCCCGTTGACTTCAGCAGCAAGTGCCGCGCGGAATGGACCCCGCCGGCGTCAGCGCATGCGTACCTACCTCGGCACGTACGAGTACGCCGACATCCGGGGTGCCGTCTGACTTCTTCAGCAGCCCCGGGGCGGAGGGTAGCCGATTCGGCGGGATGCCGCGGCGCAGGATCTTCACGAGAGAGATCGTCAAATGTTGTGGATCGGCGGGAGTCGGGTAGGCACGGCCACGAAGCCCCCGAGCTTGGAACCCACCTCCAGACTGAATCGTCCGGAGCGAGGGATCATGGCATCCTTGCCCGCATGGTCGAACAGACCGATCCCTCGCTTGCTGACGCCGAGCTGCCCGCCTGCATCCAGGCCGCTCGGCAGGCTCCCGGAGCTCCTGCCCGCGCTGTGGGAGCAGCAGAGCTACGGCGTGCCCAACGGTTGCGTGCCGAAGCCCGCCCCCCGGGCCCGGAGATCGCCTGGGCCGAGGATCTGACGGTCGGTTTCGGCAGCCGTCGGAGCCCGCCTCTACCGGCCGTCGGCTGCGGCCGGGCCGCTGGTGGTGTTCCTCCACGGTGGGATGTGGACGATCAGCGACCTTGAGTCGTACGACCGGGCGTGCCGCCGATTGGCGCTCACGACCGACACGGTCGTGCTGAGCGTCGACTTCCGCCGGGCTGCTGAGCACCCATGGCCGACAGCCGTCGATGATTGCGTGGACGTCGTCCGGTGGGCGGCAACCGGCGGTGGTTCGAGCCTCGGCATCGCAGGACCTACCGTCGTCATGGGCGACAGCTCTGGCGGGAACCTTGCCACGCTCACCTGCCTGCGCCTATGCGACGAGGGGTGGGCCGCTGCCGGCCGCCCAGGTCCTTGTGTATCCCAACACCGATCTGACGCACTCCTATCCCAGTACGCAGACGAAGGCCACGGGCTGGGGCTTGACCACCGACGATGCCGAGTGGGGCGCTGAACAGTGGGTTCCGGACCCGTCCCGGCGCGCCGAGCCCGAGGTCAGTCCGGTGTTCGCCGCGGACCTCGGCGGTCTGCCGCCCACCGTTGTCGTCACCGCGGAGCACGATCCGTTGCGGGATGAGGGCGACGCGTATGCGGCCCGGCTGGCCGCCGCGGACGTTCCTGCCAGGCACCGGTGCGAGGCCGGGATGGTCCACGGATTCCTCACGCTCGACACCATCTCTCCGGCCGCAGCGGCGGCCGGAGATCGAGTCTTCCCAGACGTCGCAGACCTTCGGCACTCGTACGCGACGGAGTTGGTGTCGCGCGGCGTCCCGGTCAACGACGTCCAGGCGGTGATGGGCCACGAGAAGCCGTCGACCACCCTCAACCTCTACACGCACCGATCGGACGGCCGGGATCAACGCATCCGCGAGGCGTTCGCTGACGATCCGCTGACTTCCAGCGACGACTAGCGATGCAATCAGCAAAAGGCATCCTCACCTGAGGGTGCCTTTTCTGGCCATATCGGTGGTGGGCGATACTGGGATCGAACCAGTGACCTCTTCGGTGTGAATGTTGATCTCGTCCGTCGAGGTGCTTCAAGCGATGCGATCTAATGCCGTCGGGTGCGATCCGGCCAGCGTTTGACGTCGGCCAGGGAGGCATGAAGGGGAACCAATTGCTGACTTCTCGCTGACGTAGCGGCCTGACCGCGCGGGGTGAACGTCCCAGCTCGATTACGCGGCACGTCGATCTCGACATGATCACTCGCCTCGGTCAGCACCGTCTTGGACCGGGTGCCGTTGCGGATGGTGCCCGACCCCGCGCCGGCCGGATCGTACTTCTCATAGCCCAGGTGCTCGGTCATCTCCTCATTCAGCGCGGTCTCGAGCACCGTCTTGGTCAACTGCTTGAGCAGCCCGTCCGGGCGGGTCAGCGACAAGCCCTGTTCCTTGGCCAACCGGCCCAGCTCGGCGGCGGCCTGCTCCTCCGCCGGCGGCTCAGGCTTCCTCTTCCGTGGGGTCACATCGTTCAGTGTCGCGGTCATCACGGCACCCTCCTCGCCAAGCACCACGCCCAGCGGTCAGGCCGGAAACACCGTTAAATCCACAGTCCCGCCGCTGAAGCCCCTGAATCTTGAGCCGACCATGCGCCCGCGTGAGCGCGGGATGAGCCAGCTGTGAGCGCGGGATGCCATCCTCGTCAGTGCCTTGTGGAAACCAACGGGCGGCACGGGCGGCAACGCCGATAGCAGGACGAGCCTGATTTGGGAGGGGAATACGGCCCGCAACGGATAGCGATTGGTGGCAACCGTGCCACCGACGACCGTTACTACGCGTGCGCCGGGCAGTCGATTATTTGGAAACGGTAGGCGGAGGTCCTACCCAAGCTGTCACAGCGCTGGCTCAAGCGCTAGGCCATTGACGACCAGACCAATGGCGGCTCGGTGGTGGACGAAGGGGGCGAGATCACGCCCGCGTGAAGATCGGAAATTTGCTGGGTGGGCATGGGCCGGGGCCACCGTTTCGCTAGTAGAAAGGATGTGGCACATGCTAAGGAAGCGCTTGGTGTGTGGCGGGGCTGGCGGTGCGGCGTCCGCCGTGCTCGCTGGCCTAATGGTGATGGTGCCGTCGGTGGCGATGGCACAATCGGATGGGGTGAGTTTCAGTCCGTCGACCGACTTCCCCGTCGGCGGCGACCCGCGCTCGGTGGCGGTGGGGGATTTCAACGGCGACGGCCACCCCGACCTGGTAACGGCTAACAAGGCCGCGAATACTGTGTCGGTGTTGTCCAACGACGGTTCTGGTGGTTTCACCAACGGCACCGACTTCCCGGTCGGCACCAGCCCAAGCTCCGTGGCGGTGGGGGATTTCAACGGCGACGGCCACGTCGACCTGGCTGTCTCCTTTGGGTTCCAGGGACTGTCGGTCTTGCTGAACGACGGTTCTGGTGGTTTCGCCAACCGCACTGACTTCTCCGCCTTCGGCGGCGTCCCGGACTCGGTGGTGGTGGGGGATTTCAACGGCGACGGCCACCCCGACCTGGCAACAAACTATGCTTCATTTGGTTCGGTGTTGTCGGTGTTTCTGAACGATGGTTCTGGTGGTTTCGCCAACCGCACCGACATCAGCGTCGGCACTTCCGCGCTCTCCTTGGCAGTAGCGGATTTCAACAGCGACGGCCACCCCGACCTGGTAGCCCCCAATGGAATCGATCGGGTGACGGTGATGCTCAACGACGGTTCTGGTAGCTTCGCCAACCACATCGGCGCCTCCGTCTCCGACCAGTACTCGGTGGCGGTGGGGGACTTCAACAGCGACGGCCTCCCTGACCTGGCAACCGCCAGCTTCCCAAGGAATACGGTGACGACGTTACTCCAGTTCACTTTCGGCGGCGGATTCTTCTATACCCAGTCCAGCAACACGGTCGGCGATAGCCCGCAGTCGATCGCGGTCGGGGACTTCAACAGCGACGGCCGCCCAGACGCGGTAACCGGAAACAATGTCGCGAATACCGTGTCGGTGTTGCTGGACGATGTTTATGGTAATCTCACCAACCGCACCGACTTCCCCGTCGATGCAGGCCCCAGATCAGTGGCGGTGGGGGACTTCAACAGCGACGGCCGCCCCGACCTGGCAACCGCCAACCGCACCGCTAACACGGTTTCGGTGTTGTTGAACACCACGACGCCCAACACCCCGCCCACCATCACCGTCGCGGCCGGCGGGCAATGCGTGACTGACACGTCCGGCAGCATCAACCTCACCGTGGGCGATGCGGAAAGCCCACCTGGGGATCTCGTCGTGACTGCGACGTCATCGAACCAGGCACTGGTTCCGGATGCCAACATCACCGTCGGCGGTTCCGACGCTAACCGCACGCTGACGGTCGCCACGGTCCCGGCCCAGACTGGAACCGCGATCGTGACCGCGCAGGTCAGCGATGGCTTCGCCACCAGCACCGTTGACATCACTGTCACTGCCGGAGGCAACCAACCGAACACGATCAGCGGCACGACCGGCGCCGACATGATTTTCGGCAAGAAAGGAGACGACACCATCTCCGGCCAAGCCGGAAACGACCTGCTGTGCGGCGGGAGTGGCAACGACAAGCTCATCGGCAACGCCGGCGACGACACGATGTACGGCGCGAACGGCGACGACGTGCTCTCCGGCGGCGCCGGCGCGGACCATTTCAGCGGCGGGAAGGGAACAGACACCGCGACCGACCTGACTGCCGCCGAAGGCGACACCCAGGACGGCACCATTCCCTAGGCAGGCGAGGGTGAGGTGGACAGGTCCAGGCCGCTGTCCACCTCGCCTCGGCGGCGGCCATCCGAGTCGGTTCGCGGGAGTGAATGCCCCCGAAATCCTCGGCGGGAAGGCGGCAGCAGGCTAGCTTCGGGCAAAGACACCTAAACCGGGCGGCGCGGGCGTAAGCCAGGTCCCGCCCCCGGTGCCTCACGCGCCAGCCGAGGCGCACGACCACAGGGAAACAACGTACGAGTTACAGGGGGTAAAACCATGACTACTGCTGTCTTGCGGTCCGCAAAAGCGGGGGCAATCCTGACGACGCTGTTTTTAAGCGTGGGTCTTGTGACCGGCGTCGCGGAGGCAGGGCCACCCCGCAACCACCAGTGCATCAGCCCCATTTTCCTTGGAGGGAGCGAGCAATGGCGGGATCTAAACCAGCGCTACGGCGTCAGCGAACGGATCATCGGCCCTCCTGCGCCCGCGACCGACGATATAGCTGACCCCCCCGGGGGGCCTGGCTGCCGCACGGCGCTGGTCGGGGACCAGTGGGTCCGGGCCGTCCCGCCCTGGATCACGGCGACGGAGACCGAACAGGAAGCTTTCATCACCAACTTTAAGAGCGCCCGCTATGTGATCGACGCCGGGACCCCCCAAGAGCAGTCCGTCACGGCGGGCCCGGAAATCTTGCGATCCGGGATCGTTCCCGATGATGTGCAGCCGCCGGCAACCCGCGGGCTGCCCTTCGTCGTACCCGTGTCTCCTGTCTTTCATCCGCTTCGCCCCGGCACTCACACCAGCACCCTCTTCGTGGACATGAACGAGAAGGTATGCACCGGCCGCGGGCCCGCCCCGGGCCTTAGCACGGACTGTCTGGAGGCAGGCGAATCCGAGTACCCCATCATTGACAACGGGCCTTTCACAGTTTTGACTGGTCCCCCGCCACCAACCGCCTAGACCACAACCAGCCCAATTCCCACCACCACAACCATGGGCGAGCACTGAGCCAGGGGCGCAAGGGGCCGGGGTATCGCAGCTCGGCTAGCCCACCCGTGTAGGGGCCCTCAGAACGTTTCTGAGGGCCCTTCACTGTGTCCGGGTACCGTGGGCACCCACGACCAGAGCCCCAATCACCACAGCGACCAGCCCCCCGCACATTCCCGGCAAAGGTCAATGGCCCTCGGTCGGGCGCTGCCCGCCCTGCCGGAGGGCAATCAGCTCGTCGCCGCCGGCCTGCGCTGAGCCGTACCGGCCGCCGACCGCCCCACCGTCAGGGACTCACCACCGGTGGGGCGGTCAGGATTCCAACTGCACATGCGAGCAGACCACCCGGAAGTCGCCGGACTGGAAGTCCGCGAACCCGCCACCGTCGTACCCGCCCCACCCGGCCCGCATCCCGACTTCGAACACGGCCACCGCGCCGGCCGGCACCCGGAAGGTGTCGTACGCGAGGTGGGCGGCGCCGGACACCGGCACACTCTCGTGCCGCCCGGGCCGGCCGAGAAGCTGCCACCCACCGCTGACCGACAGCGACTCCACGTCGTTGACCTGGTCGGGCTGCGGCAGGGGGCCGGGTCGGCGGTCACGGTCCACGGGCCGGCGAGTCATGGCAGGTCCAGCGAAGGGTCGCCGCGAAGGATCGCTCGTTCCAGCTGCTGCAGCTGCGGTGAGGGGTCGAGCCCGAGTTCGTCGACGAGCCGGCTCCGCGCATGCCGGTAGGCGATCAGCGCGTCGGCGGGGCGGCCGGCGCGGTAGAGGGCCAGCATGAGCTGCGCGAGCAGTCGTTGGCGGTACGGATGCTGCCGGGCGTACTCGGCGAGTTCGTCGACAACCTCCTCGTGCCGCCCGAGCCGCAACTGCGCGTCCGACAACTCCTCCAGGGCGGTCAACCGCGTCTCCTCCAGCCCCCAGCACAGCTCCTCGACTCGCGGCGTCGCCACGTCGGCCAGCGGGGGTCCATGCCACAGGTCGAGCGCGCGCCGCAGCATCGAAGCCCTTTCCAGGTCGTCCGGCTCAAGGCGGGCCGTGGCAAGGAGAGCTCGGAAGCGGTGGGCATCCACCGACATCGGGTCGGCTTGCAGGACGTAGGTCGGGCCGCGCGTACTGATCTTCACGTTGCCATGGTCCGCGCCGGCCGTGGCCAGGATGGTGCGCAGTTGCGAGACGCGGACGTGGATCGCATGACGGGCGGTGTGGGGTGGCGATTCAGGCCACGTCAGGTCGACCAGGCGGTCGAGCGGGACCAGCTGATTCACGTTCAACGCGAGGATCGCCAGCACGAGCCGCTGTTGGCGTGGTCCAAGATCGATCTGTCGGTCCCCCGCCCAGGCCTCCACCGCTCCCAAGAGCCGAAACTCCACAGCCCCTCCCCCGTGACGCCTCTGCACCTCCTCCGCTTCGCTGCGCAGGGTCTCGGATCGTCGTTGCTCGCGATGATGAGGCGGGCCCGCCGAATGCGCGTGTTCTTCGTACTCCGCCAACACCGACCACAATGGGAAAGCGCCCGCCAAGCCTCCTGAACAGCCCTAAAGTCGGCTGTAACAGAATGCCGGTGCGATCGTCAAGACTGAAGAAAGATTTACCACGCCGGCGACGAT
The DNA here is from genome assembly GCF_003857015.1 of Micromonospora globispora. Taxonomy (GTDB): domain Bacteria; phylum Actinomycetota; class Actinomycetes; order Mycobacteriales; family Micromonosporaceae; genus Micromonospora; species Micromonospora globispora. The sequence goes on from NZ_QGGF01000496.1 coordinate 47,092, forward strand.
CGAACCCGCATCGGCCGTCAAAGTGGACAATTGCCGGAAATCATCCCAGCCGCCATGGCCCGGAGGGCTGGGCCTGATAGGACACATCGTCAAGGCGCCAGCGGGTACCTTCCGCGCGAATTGGCGTGACGCCAGCGGCCGGCAAAAGGCCAAGACCTTTCCGACCCGCCGGCAGGCAGCGTCCTTCCTGGCCGAGACGGAAGCCGCCATCGCCCGCGGTGGGTACGTCGATCCGCACGCCGGTCGCCTGCTGTTCGGGAGGTACGCGGAGCGGTGGCGTGGGTCCCGCAACGATGAGCTGACCACGAGGGCCCGGGACGCCTCGCTGACGCCCAACGACAACTGACGATGGAATCGGCAAGAGCCACCCTCGCGCGAGGGTGGCTCTTCTGCGCTATATCGATGGTGGGCGATACTGGGATCGAACCAGTGACCTCTTCGGTGTGAACTACCGGCAACCGGGTCGGATGCGGTCTCGTGCGAGGCAACACGGTTCCTTGCGGTCGCTCGCGGCCTGGCTCGGTGCGGTTGGTTGCTGTACTCGGCTGCTGTACGGGAGAGGGCTCGTCCACAGTTCCCTGGTGCTCCAATCCCGTGCCGAAGAAGCCGGTGACGTCGGCGGCAAGGTGACTGTTTCTGACCAACGAGACACCTCTGTTCCGGGCCTTGGATCCCCTAAGGCCGGAACGGGCGTGGCGTCCAAAGGCTGAAGGAGCCGCAGAACCTGCCCGCCGCTTGCGAGGCGGGCAGGTTCATTGTGCGACGCTATTAGGGCCTCTTCGGGCCAGGACCAACAACTGAACAGCGATACACCTCGTCCGTCACGACGAGATGGATTTCCGGATGGGCTCCGGCCGCAGCCGCCAGGACCGCCTCGTCGGAGGTGAACTGGTGAGGCGTGAATCCCGCGTTGAAAACGATGAGGACTTGCTGCCACAGGGGGTTGAACCCGTCACCCTGGATGGCATCGATCACAGGAATGAAATCCTGTTCCTCGTCCAGGTCGTTCGATGCAAAGATCATGTTGATGCTCGGGTTGTGCGCGATCAGTGCGGCTGAGGCATTGAGCGGCATCTCTTTCATATTGACGGTGAACTGCGTACCGTCGTAGAAAGCGGGCATCTGACCAGCAGCACCGTTCATGCTTGCTGCGTGCGCCACCCCTGTGCCCAAAATGGAGAGCAGCAACGCAAGAGGGATGGAGATGAACGCGCGAGCCGATTTCCTGCGGATGTTCATATTACCTTCTTCGATCGTTGTGGTGGGAAAGTGCAGATGGGGTTCGTAGAGCTTTTGCGCGTACTCACGGACGATTTCGGTGTTGCAGCGGACGGCGTGGTGGCCGCCAATGGCTGCCTCCCTCATCGACCATCAGACGATAGGCACTGCCGGTGGAGCGTGTCCCGGTCATCGTGGAAGTTGAGGTGGCGGTCCCCCATCTGGGTGAACCACCCCCGGTGGAGACTCGATTGAGAGGATGAGTCATGCCATGGAAGTCCCCTATCCGCGTGAGTTGCGGGATCGGGCGGTTCGGATGGTCGCCGGAGACGCTCACGGCCATTACGCTCGATCGCGCCGCGTTCCCAGGGTGCCCAACCGGAGTCCGTGCCGCTTCAGGCGGCGCACGGGCAGCCCGTTGACTGCCTCGGCGAGGCATCGTCCCTGCGTGAGCCCTCGCTCGATCGCCGGGCGCAAATGAATGCCGCCGTACAACCGGGATAACGCCGCCTCTTCAGCGGCCGCACTGAACGAGTCGAAACGCCGCGGCGCGAGTCCCCGGTTGTCGTGCGTGTGGTCGTCGAAAGAGTACGAGTCACCGAACAGGTCGGCGAGCACACCGAACGCGGCGGCGGACTGTACGGAGTGGCCCGACGTGTACTCCGGGAAGGGCGGCGTGTTCAGCAGCGGCAACCAGGTCGGGTCGATGAGCCGCTGGATGTATGTGACGGGGCGGAGCAGGTTGTAGATGTACTTCGTCTTCCAGCAGGCGATGAATGCGTCGCACACGGCCATGCCGACCTTGGCATAAGTCTCCGCGGCGAGCATCAGCGACGCGTCCTCGAGGCGCAGCACCTGCGTCGCTACCGAGATCGAGTGACCTGGCGGACTGGCCGTCACACCCGGGTCGTCGGACCAGAAGAGCGCGATCGCCTCCTGCTCCGGCGTGCGGTTGTTGACCGCGTCGTACACCTCCCGCGCCTCTCCGAAGAAGGCAGACTGTCGCTGCTCGGAGTAGAGGGTGGGATCGTCGGGTGCGCAGCTGCGGCCGTCGGGCAACACCAGAGGGCGGTTGTCGCCCCATCTCGGCTGCAGCGCGGGCTGGAACGCCGGTGGGGTGGGGACCCAAAGGCCACGGCCGGAGGGCGGCACGTAGTCCGGCGGGAAGTTGCGCAGATAGCCCTCGTGGCCGCCGTCCCCGCGAGACCAGTCGAACACCGCGCGCGCCACCTGCGCACCGCGCCGCGCCGACGCGGCGACCTCCGAATGGGAGGAGCGGCCGCGTGCACGCTCGCTGAGCTCGGCCTCCAATGCGTCGATCGCGGCGAGGTTGGCCGCACTCGTGTTGTCGTACAGCGAGCGCAGGATGCCGGCGAGCGCGGCATTGGCCACGACCGGCCAGTTGCCGCCCCGCTCGTCACGAGGCAGCCCGCGTAGACCCGGCCACTGCCCGGCGAGCGATCGGTACTGCCGGGATCCGGGAACGACGGCCTCGTACAGCGTCACACCCGCGTAGCCCAACGCGCGCGCCGTCACCGGCGGCGTGAAGCCAGGCGTCGTCCGCGTCAGCGCCAGCGCCAGGTCGAACCAGGCGAGCGGAACGGACGCATCGAAGTCCTCAGGATGCCGATCGCGGGTCGCCGCTGCGGCACGTGGGGCTCGTCCCGCGACGGCGGCGGCGGCTCCAATGCCCGCCAGGACAATGCGGCGGGAGATGAGCTTGGCAGACCGCGGTTGGTGGCTCATGGCGTACACCTCTACCCCGTAGTTCGTGGCCATCGGCCGCTCGGATCGGGGTCGGCCAATGTGAATCGTCTTGGCCATCAGGCCGCGCCGCGCTGGTGTCGGTGGGCAGCAACACGCCTATCACCTGCGGCAACTGAACGAAGCCTAGAGGAGGGCGGCGCGAGCGGAAGAGAGAACAGAAACACCCAGTCCCATTTCGCCTGCGCCAGTTGCCCGGCCGCCAATACGGCCTGGCCCCGACCAGCTACGAGTCGGCCGGGCGACGCTCCGGCAAGGTCTACATCAGCAAGATCGGCTCGGTCGAGCTGCGCCAGGCGATCATCGCCCTAGGCGTCGGGATCGCCCTGCACCCCGACTTCGCCGCCTCCAAGCGCCGCCTCATCGGCGCCGGCAAGAAGCCGATGGTCGCGACCATCGCCGTCGCGCACCGAGCGCACCGGCTCGCGTTCGCGATCCTCCGGTCCCAGAGATCATCCGAGCCAGCAAGGTGGGCGGCGTCCACCGCCCGTCCCCACGGGCGGAGCCGGTTCGTCATGGCCGCCGGCGAGGCGACCAGAACGACGTAACGGCGTTCCTCAAGGCCGGCGCCCTCGGCCAGGACGGGACGCTGCGCGACAGCAACACCGGCGTGCCGCAAGGTGGGATCCCCTCCCCCGTGCTGGCAACCTGGCCCTGTCGGTGCTGGACGAGTACATCGCCCAGACTCCCGGCGAGCCGGGCAGCACCCCAAGGCCAGCGGGCCACCCGCCGACGCAAAGCCCTGGGCAACTATCGGCTCGTCCGCTACGCCGACGACTGGCTGCTCATGGTCTCGGGAACCCGCGAGCACGCGCAGCAGATGTGCGAGCACGCGGCGGCGGTCCTGGCCCCGATGGGATTACGCCTGTCGGCGGAGGAAACGAAGACCACCCACATCGACGAAGGTCGAATTCCTCGGCTGGCGCATCCAGCGCCACCGCAAACGAGGCACCAACCGGGCCACATCTACATATACCCGTCCCGCAAAGCGATCAGAGCGGTGACGGTCAAGGTGAAGACGATCTGCCGGCGCAACGTCAACCAGCCGCTCCAGACCCTCATCCGCCACCTCAACCCGGCGCTGCGGGCTGGTGCGCCCACTTCAGACCCGGCGTGGCCGCCGCTACCTTCGCCGACCTGGCCAGCTACGCCCTGGACCGGTTCCTGCGATGGGCACGACGCAAACACCGCCGGCCCTGACTACCTTCACGATGCCGCCTGTCGACGTGTTAGGCCAGCTGCTGCTGGCGGTCTCGCTGCCTGCCGCCAAATACTCAGAGCACAGGCCAGACGCCGGGCAGGCCGCGGTCGGGTAACCGGCTGTCACCCACCCATGTCGGAGCACGACACGTCGGCGGCGTCACCCGCGCTCTACCGACCATGCGACGGAGCTGGCGATGACGGCGACGGCGATGGCGACGGGCCCTCCGTCGAGTTGCTGGATGCGGCCGCCCATGCGGAACCAACCATCCATGCTAGGGCGACGGCAAGAATCACGATAGCCCCCCGCACAGCCGCCCAGAACGCCTTCAACAGCTGCGGCACGAGCGCCTTCGCCTTCTTGTAGTCCGACCAGGCCCGGTGAGCGACCTGATAGGCACGCCCGGCCAGAAACCCGATCGCAACACTGATGATGACTAGAACGGACGCGCTCGTGCTCATTACTCACGTTTGCATGATGCATTGCCGATGGTCACTGGGCCGAAACAGCAGCAGCGGTGACGGGTTGCCGACACCTGCGCGTAGACGACAGCACCCGGCCCTCGGCGCGCCGGCCGGCGCGCTCGTCGACCAGTCCCCACCATGACCCACCCCCGCCGCGCCCAGGGCGTCATCATCTACGACTGCACATGGACCACCACTGACCTACCCGTCACCGCCACCGACCTCATGCGACACACCCAGATCAGCGGCGACGGTTCCGACCAGACCCCGCCTGCATCGACCTGGCCCTCAGCCAGGCCGCGCGACTCGCACGACCTCTACCCCGTCGGTCCGCTCCGCATCGGCCGCTGACCTGCTCATTGCGAGTCGGCCGCAGCCTGCTGGTCGGCGTGCTCCTGGTCCTCGTCGACCTACGCTTGGGTCCACCTACATCCGCCGTTGTTCGCCGGCTTGGCTGCCCCGTCGGCTGCTTAGCCGGGACACAGGGAAGGCGCCACCGCTCAGGCGTTCGCGGCATCGTCTACCCACACGATTGCAACCAGGCAGAGTACCTGGCCGCGAGATCGTTGCTTGTACTGTGCAGGCCAGCCGAGGTCGTGGTCCTCGTCCCGTCGGCTGCGAGCAGCGAGCCAGCGTCAGCCTACGTAACAGCGGGAGAGCCGCGATGGCCGAGCAAGTACCGGCACTTGGCACCGGATGGCGACGCCTTGACGGCTGGCTGTGCAGGCGCAGCTACCGGCAAGCCATCGCGCTCTACGATCGCTACGCCGCCGGACCACCCGCCGCGCCCGAATGGGTCGTGGGCTGCGTGGCCGCCGCCGTGTTCGGACTGGCGGTACGACTCGGGCTCGCTGTGTGCCTGACGCTGGGCGGCTGGCTGTGCACCCGCCACTTCCCGAGCCTGAATGTGATTCCCGGCCTGGTCCTGTGCGGCGGGGCGGTGTTCTTATGGCCGCGTGCGCCCCGGATCTCCCGGTATGCCGCAGCGCTGGACCGTGCGGAGGCACCCGACCTGTACGCCCTGGCCGGCCGGATCGCGGCAGCTCTCGGCGCGCCCGCGCCGCACGTCATCCACGTCGACGACCGGTTCGGCGCGGACGTCGTGACACACGGGCCCCTTCGGCGGCGCCACCTCATTCTCGGCATCCCGCTGCTCGCCGCCCTCACCCCGCCGCACCGCGTTGCGCTACTCGCCGTCCAGCTCGCCCGGTTCCGTACCCGCGACCTGCTGCACGGGCCATTCATCGGCGGGACCGACGCCACCCTGGAGGCGCTGACCGCTGTCCTGACGCCCGGCCCGGCCCGTACGCCACGCGCCGCTCACGACACGAGAATTGTCGCCGCGAGCATGGGAGCGAGCATAGGCACAGGCGGTCTCGGCCTGAATCTCAACGGCGGCCTGGTATGGATAAGCGAACTCGTCTGGATGCCAGTGGCCACAGTGCTGCGGAGCGGTCTCACCGTGCTGCGGCTGTGTGGCGCTGCACTGGTGCGACCAACCGCGCATCGCACCGAGTACTTCTCCGACGCCGTAGCTGCGGCGGTCGCCGGCACCGCCTCCACCATCGACGTGCTCGACGCGATGCTGTCCGCTGAGGTGCTGGTGCCACGGCTGCGCGCATTGGCCCGAGCCAATCAGCCGACGAGCGCCTGGCCGGACGCCACAGGGCAGATCCTCGCCGACGGTGACGAGCGTGTCCACCGTCGCCGGTCGAGCGCACGACGGGAGATCTCACCGCTTGGCACCCGGCTGCCGCTTGGGTTGCGGGCGAGCATGCTCGCCTCCCGACCCGACACCCCGCCCGCGCTGACTCTCGACCACACCGACAACAGGCGTATCGATGAGAACCTGGCCCACCACTACCGGCAAACCGCCCGCGATCTCGCCAATGGATCGCCGCTCGGCTAGCGAACCGAGGGTTGGGGGTGGCCTCATCAATGCAGTTCACCAGCTACTGGTAAGGAGGCCCGGCCGACCTGGCCATCGGGCCGAGCGCGCCTCGCCACCTGCGCAGACGTCGTCACCAGTGGTCGTCGTTGGTCGCTCACGATCGGCCTCCGACGGCCCGGTGACGGCCTAGACCTGGTCCTCGTCGACCCGCCCCGAGCCGGCGCTCTGACCCCTCGCTTGTAAGGCGCGTCCGGCGATCGTCACGGCGTCCGCCGTCGTTCGGGACGTCCGCGACCTCCCCCTCATCCGTCCGCTAGTGTTCGCCGGCGTTCGGCTCCGTTGATGTCAGCTGCGGATGTCAGGCGAAGCGTGACCCCCACACTGCCATTGGCCGTTGCCGCCCCCTGTTGCGCAGTTGCTCGATGCACAACTGGTTGTCCTCCAAAGCAAGCCTGGCGTTACCGCGGCCCCATGGTTGGTCCGATATCCGTCTACTGATAGAAGTCAAGGTCGCTGGTGCGCGCCAACAGGAACACCGCCACGGCGAGACCTACGATCACCGCACCGATGATGAGACTGTGCGTTGGGGAGTACCAGGTCGGTATTAGCTGTTGCAGATCGGCTCGAAACGGCGCTGGCTGGGAAGCGTCCGGGGAGACGGCTGCGTCCACATTCACACTGACAGCCGCCCCACCCATCAGCCCAAAAGACAGCACCCCGGCAGCCAGCCATACACCACCGCGAGACCGCCGCGCTCGCCGTCGAACTGCCCAGGCGAGCACCCCCAAAACGGCCAGTCCGACGATCCCGGGAGTTGCCCCCTGGTCCTGGACACTTGAACCTTGGATCGTGATGGTCCGGGGAGATCAGGAGTCCCTGACAGATGGTGAACAAGCACTACCCCGCGGAGTTCAAGGCCGACGCGGTGGCGTTGTA
>NZ_QGGF01000198.1 GCF_003857015.1 Micromonospora globispora
ACCCGGCTGCTGGAGGAGTTCGCCCGCCTCGCCACCGACGGCGGGGCCCGGGTGCTGGTCGGCCAGTGCCTCGAACTGGGCGAGGCCGGCCTGCCCTTCGCGCCGTTCGCCGCCGCGCTGCGCGAGGTGCTGCGCCGCGACGGCCCGGGCGTCTTCTCCGGGTACGAGCCGGAGTTCGCCCGCCTGCTGCCGGAGCTGGCCCGGGTGCCGGCCGGCGTCGCCGCGCCCACCGGTCTGCCCGTCTCCGACACCCCGCGCGGCTACCTGTTCGACCTGGTCGCCGACCTGTTCCAGCGGATCGCCACCGGGCAGCCGCTGGTGCTGGTGATCGAGGACCTGCACTGGGCCGACCGTTCCACCCGGGACCTCATCGGCTTCCTGGTCCGGGCGGCCCGCACCGGCCGGCTCCTGCTGATCTGCACCTACCGCACCGACGAGCTGCACCGCGGCCACCCGCTGCGCCCCTTCCTCGCCGAGCTCGACCGCGCCCGCGGCGTCGAACGCGTCGATCTGGGCCGGCTCGACCGGGACGGCACCGCCGCGATCCTCGCCGACCTGCTCGGCGCCGAGCCGACCGCCCGGGCCGTCGACGACGTCCACGGCCGGACCCAGGGCAATCCGTTCTTCATCGAGGAACTCGCCGCCGCCGGCGACCCGGTGGGCTGCGCCGCGCTGCCCGAGACCCTGCGCGACCTGCTGCTGGCCCGAGTGGACCGGCTGCCCGAACCGGCCCAGCGGGTGCTGCGGATCGCCGCCGCGGGCGGCACCCGCTTCGCCCACGAGCTCCTCGCCGAGGTCGCCGGCCTGCCCGAGCACGAGCTGGAGGACGCTCTGCGCGCCGCCGTGGCGGCCCAGCTCGTGGTGGCGGACCCGGACGGCGACTACGAGTTCCGGCACGCACTGGTCCGCGAGGCCGTCCACGACGAGCTGCTGCCCGGCGAGCACGCCCGGCTGCACGCCCGCTACGCCGCCACGATCGAGGCGCACCCGCACCTGGTGGCCGCCGGCCGCGCCCCCGCCGAGATCGCCCACCACTGGTACGCCGCGCACGACCACCCCCGCGCCCTGGTCACCGCCCGCGCGGCCGCCTGCGCCGCCGCCGACCGGTACGCGTACGCGGAGCAGAGCCGGCTGCTGGAACGGGTTCTGGAGCTCTGGGAGCTGGTACCCGACGCCGCCGACCGGCTCGGCATGGACCACCTGCGGGTGCTGGAGGAGACGCTCGCCGCGGCCACCACCGCCGGCGACTACAACCGGGCGGTCACCCTCACCCGGGCCGCGCTGGCCGAGGTGGACACCGACGCCGAGCCGCTGCGCGCCGCCCGGCTGCTCGACCAGCGGGGCCGACTGCTGGCGCTGCTCGGCAAGAGCGACGGCAGGACCGAGCTGCGCGAGGCGTACCGGTTGGCGGCCGGGGTGCCGGACGGCCCCGAGCGGGTCCGGCTGCTCGCCGACATCGCCGCCCATCTGGTGAAGATCGACCCCGAACAGGCCGCCACGGTGGCCGCGGAGGCGATGGCCGCGGCCGAGGCGGTCGGCGAGGACGTGGCGCTGCTGCCCACCCGGATCGCCATGCTCTGCCGCACCGACAAGGCACCCGACCTGGGGCTGGCCGAACTGCGTCGGGCGGAGGTCCTGGCCCGCGAATCCGGCAACGCGCCGGCGCTGGTGAGCGCCCTCGTCCACCTCTCCGACGTGCTCTTCGAGCTGGGCCGCTACGCCGAATCGGAGCAGGCCGCCGCGGCCGGGGTGACCGAGGCGCGGCGGGTCGGGATCAGCCGCTCCACCGGGGCGTACCTGCTCTCCAACCGGGCCGAGGCGCTGATCGCCCTGGGCCGCTGGGACGAGGCCGACGCGGCCTGCGCCGAGGCGGCCCGGATCGATCCGCCCGGCGTCTCCGGGCTGCACTGGCTCCAGCTCCGGGCCGGGCTGCGGCTGGCCCGGGCCCACCCGGCCGCCGACGAACTGGTCGGCCGCGCGCTGGCCTTCCTGGCCCGGCCGTACCTCTGGCCGAACCACCGGCTCCCGCTGCACGAGCTGCGGATCGAGGCCGCCCTGGCGGCGGACGACAAGGTGGAGGCGGTACGGGCGGCGCGCACCGCGCTGGCCGACGACCGCCTGCCCGAGCTGCCCCGGGAGGGGTGGCCGGTGCTCAGTGCCGCCGCGCGTACCGCCGCGCTGGTCGCGGACGCCGACCTCGCCGCCGAGGTGTCCACCGTGGCCGCCGTGCTGCCCGCCCGGTATCCGGCGGAGCGGGCGCACGGCGCCCAGGTC
>NZ_QGGF01000499.1 GCF_003857015.1 Micromonospora globispora
CGGCCACGTCGCCGGGCCGCGGGGCACCGGCCCGCACGTCCGCGGGTACGGCGGTGTCCAGGTCCAGCGGCGGCAACCACTCCGGTACGGGCAGCCGGGCCGCGACGCCGAGCAGCCCCGGCCCGCCGCCCTCGACCGGGGCGACGGCGACCGGTCGGCTGGTGAGCGGGCGGAGCAGCTTGCCGAGGGTCAGCCCGGGCACGTCCGGGGCGTCGGCGGCCACCACGGCCGCCTGGTCGTACCCGGTGAGCGCCGCGAGCACCGCGTTGACGGTGGGCGCGGGCACCTCGTGGACCGCCGTGTCCGGCCAGACCACGGCGTCTGCCAGCCAGCGGTCGTCCGGCGTCACGGCGACCGCGGTCTCCACCTCGTTGAGCGTGGCGAGCAGGTCGACCACGTCCTCAGCGAGCGCGGTGCGCCACCGCGTCGGATCGATCCCCGGCGGCGTCCAGCCCACCGGTCTCAGCAGCGCCACCACCACACGTCGAGCCACGCTGAAGACCCTAACCCCGGCCCGGGCCGCCCGCCGGGCGACATGATCCACTCGGGTACGGCAGAGCGGCGTCAGTCCGCGAGGGGTACGCCGGCGACGGAGGCGACGCCCTCCAGATAGCCGCGGGCGCGCTCGGTCTTCGGGTAGCGCCCGACGAGGGCCCAGAACTGGGCGTTGTGGCTCGGCACGATCAAATGCACCAACTCGTGCAGGAGCACGTAGTCGATCACCCAGTCCGGCATGTCCTGGATCCGGTGCGAGATCCGGATGGTCCGGTCGGCCGGGGTGCAGGAGCCCCAGCGGCCGTTCTGGTTGGTGACCCACCGGACGCTGACCGGCGCCGCATGGACCCGGTAGTCGGAGAGGTAGAGGTTGATCAGCCGGGTGGCGCGGGCCAACAGCTCGGCGTCCGAGCGGGCGAGCCGGCCCTCGCGGGCGGCGAGCCGGGCGAGCATCCGGTCGACCCACTCGCTCTCCTCGGCCCGGGAGAACTGATCCGGGATGAGCACGACGACCCGCTCACCGTCGCGGTACGCGGACACCGTGCGTCGCCGGCGCTGACTGCGCCGTACCTCGACGACCGGCTTCCGCGTCGCGGCCATCACTGACCCGCGCAGCCTCGGATGACTGTCACGAACGAAAGCTACTTCGTACTGGCCAGGGGTCCGCAAGAGTCAACCCGCGGAGGCACGCCCGGAAAATGGTGGTTGGTTGCCCGGAGTCCTGAAAAATTTCTTTGCGGAGGCAGGCCGACCTGCCCCGGGTCACTCTTCGTGGCGACCCGGCGGGGCTCCGGCGCGTCACCTGCCGGCCTCCCCACACGTTAGGTGATCAACTGGCGGAGCGCCGTCCGGGGGCCGCCGGAAGGGGGATCTGAGCGTATTCACCCGGCGTGTCCCCGCCAAACCGACGTATCCGACCTAATCGGCATGCACACTCTCGACGTCGACTAGCTCACAGTGGCGATGCAGATCAGACATGGAACTGCCCGTACCTGGGTAGGGTCCGCCAACCAGCGGTCATGAGCGTGGCCGCGGAGAACGACCCAGCGCCGGCGCCCCGCGTGGCCCGCCGCCGGGAAACCCGTCGGGACGGCGTGTCCGGCGGACGAGACGAGGAGGGCTACCGTGGCCGACCAGGCCCAGACCTACAACGGTTACTGCGTCAAGTGCAAGGAGAAGCGCGACTTCGAGGGCCGTGTCGAGGTCTCCAAGACCGGCATGAACATGGCCAAGGGCAAGTGCCCGGTGTGCGGCACAACAGTGAACCGCATTCTCGGCAAGGCGAAGGTCTGACCCGAACGGACCTCGGGGGAGAGGCGGCCACGGCCGCCTCTCCCCCGACCCGTTTCCGGAGGTCGGCGGCGACTGTCGGCTCGACGACAGAGTTACCGAGCGGTTGTGGATATCCCCGGCTTTCCTGTGGACAACCCTCGGCAGGAGCCGCCGCACCTGTGGACAACGATCGACGGAACGCACGGACGCGGTCACGATTCGTGTCATGACCCGCCCCGCTCCCCTTCCTCGGCCAACCCTGCTGCCGGGGCTCGCCCGCCTCTGGCGCGATCGGCACACCCTCCAGCTCGGGGTCGAACCGGGCCGGGCCGTCCTGCTGGAGGTGGCCAACCCCCGGGCCGCCCGGCTGCTCGACCTCCTCGACGGCACCCGCAGCGAACGCAGTGTCCTCGCGTACGCCTCGACCGCGGACGTGGCGCCGGACGAGGCGCGCGTCCTGCTCGACGAGCTGCGCGCCGCCGGGCTGGTCGTACCGGCCCACAC
>NZ_QGGF01000633.1 GCF_003857015.1 Micromonospora globispora
CCACCGGTACCGCCGCCGCGCCGACCGCCGCCCCGGCGGCGAGCGTCCGGCTCACGTACCGCTCCGCCGGGCCGTCCGGCTTCGGGCAGGGGCGCTCGCCGTCGGGTACCCGGGCGACAGCCCGTTCCGGGGTACCGGTCAGTCTCGGCTCGGCCTTCGCCCATGCGGAGAGTTGCGCCCGCGCCTCGCCCCACTGCACCACCCGCTGCGCACTGTCCACCACGATCCCGGTCCAGCCCCCGCTCAGGCCCTGGACGACCGCCTCGGCCAGCGGAAACAGCACGTCGGCGCGGGGGTCGGCGCGTACCCCCCGGTCGGCGAGGGCGTGCAGCTTCGGGTGCAGGTCGATCGCGGCCAGGAAGCCGGCCACCTCGGCGGGGACCGGGGTGAACGGCAGGATCCGGGTGGCCGCCGAGATGGTCAGGCCGAGGGCGTCGGAGACGAGGGCGCCGAGGGTGCGGGGTGTGCGCGGCCCCTCCTCGGGCGGGTGTGGTGGGGGGATCTCCGGGTCCGGCTCGAGCGGGCAGACCCGCTCGGCGCGGGCGACCGTGGCGATCAGGTCGCGCAGTTTGGGTTTCGGCTCCTCGACCGCCACCACCACCCGGCCGGAGGGGGCGTTCACCCGGGCCCAGGCCACCCCGGGCAGTCGTTCCAACGCCTGCTCGACCTGGCGGGCCAGCCGGTCGCCGCCGTCCTGGCAGACGCCGTGCACCTCGATGTGGTGCCGTCCGTCGCGCGACCACACCCGCCGCCGGGTCACCCCCGCCATCCGGGCCAGCCGGGCCGCCGCGGAACCGGCGCTCCGGGCCGCGCCCGCCACCGGTTCCGGTACGGCATCGCCCACGGTCCGGGTGCCCTGCCCGACCGCCTGCGGTACGGCGGCGACGGTCCGAGTGACCTGGCCGACCGCGCGCGGTACGGCGGCACCGGCGGTGCGGGCCACCGCGGGCACGACCGACGCGACGGACCGGGCCGCGCCGGCGACGGCATCCGGCACGCCGACCGGCGGCAGGAGGCGGCCGGCAACCCGGCCCAGGGACGTCATCGAGGGGTACGGCCGAACCGTCGGCCCTGCTCCCCGGTGCCGCTGCCGCCGCGCCCTCCGTACGCCATCTCGCCTCCCACGCCCTTCGTCCCGGCGGCCTGGCTTCCCGACGGGGAGTCCGTTATGCCCGCCGGGCGGGGGAAGTTTCGCCAGCTGGCCGGGGCATGGACCGGGTGGGCGGTGGAATGCCGGTCGGACGTCGATGTTCCGCAGACCGTGGGGAGGCCGGGATGAGCACGCTGACGCGACAGCTCAGCGGGGGCAGGGAGATGGTCCGGACGTACAACCGACGAGTGGGCGTCCCGATGCTCGGCGAGGTGGCGGTACCGCCACCGGACAAGCTCGCCTACTACGCGGGGCTGGGCGTGCTGGCCGCGCTCCAGGTCATCGAGTGGCCGCTGGCCCTGGTGATCACCGCCGGTCATGTGCTGGCCGACCAGCACATGTCGGGGCTGGTGAAGGGGTTGGGCGAGGCGCTGCAGTCGGCGTGATCCGGCCCACCCTCCGGTTGACCTAAATCCGGGTTGAGGTCGGAGGCTGAGCCCATGCTGATCGACCTGCTTCCGGCCCGCCGGTGACCGCGACCGCCGCTCCCGCCGCCGCTCGGGAGCACCTGTACGCGCCGCGCCTGCGGGCCATGACGGTGGGCAGCGTGGCCCTGGTCTCCCTGCTGGCGTTCGAGGCGTTGGCGGTCGGCACCGCGATGCCGACGGTCGCCCGCAGCCTGGACGGGCTGGCCCTGTACGCGCTCGCCTTCGGCGGCCCGTTCGCCTCGGGCGTGGTCGCGATGGTGGTCTCCGGCATCTGGTGCGACGCCCGGGGACCACGGGCGCCGATGTGGCACGGGGTGGCCTGGTTCGTGGTGGGGCTGATCGTGGCGGGGAGCGCCCCGACGATGGGGGTGCTGGTCGCCGGCCGGGTGGTGCAGGGCTTCGGCTCGGGGCTGCTCTCGGTGGCGCTCTACGTGATCGTGGGCCAGGCGTACCCGGAGGAGTTGCGGCGGCGGGTGTTCGCCGCGTTCGCGGCGGCGTGGGTCGTACCGTCGCTGGTCGGCCCGGCGGTGGCCGGGCTGATCGTCGAGCACCTCGGCTGGCGGTGGGTCTTCCTCGCGGTGCCGGCGGTCGCCGTGCCGGCGGTGCTGCTGATGCAGCCGGGCCTGCGGGCGCTCGGCGCGGCGGCACCGGTACGCCCACCGGCCGGCGCGCTGGCCCGGATCGGCTGGGCC
>NZ_QGGF01000641.1 GCF_003857015.1 Micromonospora globispora
CCACCGGCGGGGTCGTGCTCACCCTCGCCGGCACCACGCCCGCCGCCGTCCCCGACTCGGCCACCCGCGCCGACGCCACACCCGGTCCCGCCGAGGCGCCCGAGCCGGTCGACGCGCTGGGGGCGGAGGGCTACCGCCTGGCCGTGACCGCGGACGGCGTACGGATCAGCGCGGCCACGGCGACGGGGCTCTTCCACGGCGTGCAGTCGCTGCGGCAGCTGCTGCCGGCCGCGATCGAGAGCCCGACCCCGATGGCCGAGCGCTGGGCGGTACCCGGCGGGGTGATCGTCGACCGGCCGCGGTTCCCGTACCGGGGCGCGATGCTCGACGTGGCGCGGCACTTCTTCGCGGTCGCCGACGTGCTGCGGGTGATCGACCACCTGGCCCGGTACAAGCTCAACCACCTGCACCTGCACCTGACCGACGACCAGGGCTGGCGGATTGCCGTGGACTCGTGGCCGCGACTGGCCGCCGTCGGCGGGGCGACCGAGGTGGGCGACGGCCCCGGCGGCTGCTACACCGCCGCCGACTACCGCCGGATCGTCCGGTACGCCGCCCGCCGGCACATCACCGTGGTGCCGGAGATCGACCTGCCCGGGCACACCAACGCCGCGCTGACCGCGTACCCGGAACTGGCGCCGGACAAGGTCGGGCCGCCGCCGTACACCGGCACCGAGGTCGGCTTCAGCTACGTCGACCCGGCCGACGAGCGGACGTACGACTTCGTCGCGGACGTGCTCGGCGAGGTCGCCGCCCTCACTCCCGGGCCGTGGCTGCACATCGGTGGCGACGAGGCGTTCAAGGTGAAGGGCGAGGCGTACACCGGCTTCGTCGAGCGGGCGCAGCGGATCGTGGCCGGCACCGGCAAGACGGTGGTCGGCTGGCACCAGCTCGCCCCGGCCGGGCACGTCGACGGGCGGGTGCTCCAGTGGTGGGGCACCGACGGCGACGATCCGGTGGTGGCCGACGCGGTACGCCGCGGCGCCCGACTCATCCTCTCCCCCGGCAACCGGGCCTACCTCGACATGAAGTACGCCCCCGACACCCCGATCGGGCACGACTGGGCCGGGCTGATCGACGTCCGGACGGCGTACGACTGGGACCCGGCGACGCACGTGGCGGGCGTACCGGTGGAGGCGGTGCTGGGCGTCGAGGCGCCGCTCTGGACCGAGTCGGTGAACTCGCTCGCGGAGATCGAGTTCATGCTGCTGCCCCGGCTCCCCGCCATCGCGGAGCTGGGCTGGTCGCCCCGGGCCACCCACGACTGGGCCGCGTTCCGGGACCGGCTGGCCGGGCACGGCCCGCGCTGGACCACCGCCGGCATCTCCTTCCACCCCTCGGCGGAGATCCCCTGGCCGGCCGAGCCCGCCACGTCGGACTTGCCCGAGCCGGAGGTGAGGAACCGGATCCCGGCCCCACGCCCCGGCGATGCCGAAACCGCCCAGCCGACGGGAGCAGCCGAGGCAGCGTGACCGCAGGCGGCCCGGCCTACTGCCACCCAGGCTGACCGCTTCCAGCGGTCGGGCGGACTGCAACGCCCCGTGATCGGTTCCTGCGCCCCGGCGGACTGCAACGCCCCCGTGATCGGTTCCGGCGGCCCAGCGGACTGCGACGCAGGGTGACCGGTTCCATCGGCCCCGCGACGGCAACGCAGGGTGACCGGTTTTACCGAACGACACGGTGATCGCTCAGGCGCGCGCCCTCCCCGCCGGGTCTGACCAGCACCGTTGGGACGCAGACCCACCGGCCGCGGCATGCTGTCACCCACGCTTTGCTCTGCTGCAGCGGACGCAACAGGCACGCAAGGTGACTGTTGCGTCCGGGGCAGCAGAGCAAAGGGAGAAGCGCGCGGTCTGCCGGCTGGGAACGGCATCACGCGGAGTGGCCGCTACCGAGCCCGGGCCGCGTCGGGGCGGGTCGGCTGGGCCGCGTCGGGCAGAAGCTGGAGCTCGCCGAAAGCCACGCGCCGCCGTCCTGACAAAGCCGAGCGCCCCGCGACCCCGCAATTGCCCGGAACGAGTGGCCTCGGTGCGCCGGGAGGCCACCGTCTCCGTGAAACCGCGGATCGCGCAGCCCGCACGGTCGGTCGCCCGGGCGCGTCGAATGTCCGGTCCCGGTGCGTGGGCTGTCCGGTCCTGGGGTGGGTGTCCCGTGGGCGGGGCCACCCGTGCGGCGGAATCATGCCCACCCCCGGGTCGTTGAACATGGCATACCCACCGGCGCTCCCCCGCGCCACGACGGGCCCCCGCCCGGCGGAATGCCTA
>NZ_QGGF01000640.1 GCF_003857015.1 Micromonospora globispora
AGGCGGTCCGGGTCGGGGCACACCAGGGGGCGGGGCGGGCCGGGGCCGCGGCCTTGCGCGCGGCGGTGGTCTCCTCCTTGGACGGCTCGCCGTTCGGGTCGTGCGCGGGCGGCGGCGGGACGGTGGCCATCCACTCGCCGAGGTGGTCCTTGTCGTGCAGCAGGTCCTTGATGTCGTACTCGGCGTACTCGAACTCCGGCGTCCAGTAGAGCGCGTCGAAGGGGCAGACCTCGACGCAGATGCCGCAGTACATGCAGAGCGAGAAGTCGATGTCGAACTTGTCGAGCACGTTGCGCTGGCGGGGGCGGGCGGCGCCGGGCACCGCCACCTCCTCCTTGTGCGAGTCGATGTAGATGCACCAGTCCGGGCACTCCCGGGCGCAGAGCATGCAGACCGTGCAGTTCTCCTCCAGCAGCGCGATCACGCCGCGGGAGCGGGGTGGCAGCTCGGGGGCGACGTCGGGGTACTGCTGGGTGGTCGAGCGGCGGGTCATCGTCTTCAGCGTGACCGCCAGCCCCTTCACCAGCCCTTCACCGGGAACGCCGCGTTCGCTCCGCTCGGTCATGCCGCCCATCCTGCCCTGTGCCCTCGACCCGCGCGACCACCACCCGGGGGATAGGCCCGGTGGGCGGACCCGATCAGCCGCGGCCGCCGGGGAGCGGGGGGAGCATCTCCACGCCGAGCTGCTGGAGGAGCTGGAACAGCTCGTTGACGCTCCACACGTCGACGATCCGACCGGTGTCGTCGAAGCGCAGGAACGTGGCCCCCGAGTAGCTGACCACCTGGCCGGTCGGCGGCACCGGCCCGAACTGCCCGGCCTGGGTGCCGGCCGCCCGCCAGTGCACGGCCACCCGGTCCCCGTCGGCCACCACCTCGACGATCTTGTAGCGCAGGTCGGGGAAGGCCGCGCGCCGGTCGCGGTGCCAGGCCAGCGTCGCCGCCGGGCCGGTCCCGCCCAGCCCCGGGCAGTCCTCGGCGACCACCTCGTACGCCGTGTCTTCGCGGCCGGCGTTCCACACGTCGGCGATGAAGCGTCGGGCCGCCGCCTCCAGATCAGTCACCGCGGCAGCGTAGCCCCCCGTCGACGCGCTCGGCCTGCCGCCGGCCCCCGCAGCGACCATGATGGGACGGGACGACAGCTTCAGGAGGCATCGTGAGCGCGAGGAGTGAGGCGGGGTTGCGAGCCCCGCAGTCGCGAACTGAGGTCGTGCCGTGACCGAGAGCGGCGACGAGGTCCTGACCCGGACCGGGGGCAAGTACGTGGAGCCGGGCGGCGAGTTCACCCGGGACCAGCGCTACATCGCCACCCGGATCACCGCCGCCGGCCGGGACGGCTGGCCGGTGGAGCCCGGCCGGTACCGGCTGGCGGTCAGCCGGGCCTGCCCCTGGGCGAACCGGCTGATCATCGTCCGCCGCCTGCTCGGGCTGGAGGACGCCATCTCGATGGCGGTGGCCGGGCCGACCCACGACGCCCGGAGCTGGACCTTCGACCTGGACCCGGGCGGGCGGGACCCGGTGCTCGGCATCGAACGGCTGGCCGAGGCGTACTTCAAGCGGTTCCCGGGCTACGAGCGGGGCATCACCGTGCCGGCGATCGTGGACGTGCCGTCCGGGCAGGTGGTCACCAACGACTACGCGCAGATGAGCCTCGACCTGTCGACCGAGTGGACCGCGTACCACCGGGAAGGGGCGCCGGACCTCTACCCGGAGCCGTTGCGCGACGAGATCGACAAGGTCAACGCCAAGGTCTTCGCCGACGTGAACAACGGCGTCTACCGGTGCGGCTTCGCCGGCAGCCAGGAGGCGTACGAGAAGGCGTACCACCGGCTCTTCGACCGGCTGGACTGGCTGACCGAGCGGCTGACCCGGCAGCGGTACCTGGTCGGCGACACCATCACCGAGGCCGACGTGCGGCTGTTCACCACGCTGGTCCGCTTCGACCCGGTCTACCACGGCCATTTCAAGTGCAACCGGAGCAAGCTGACCGAGATGCCGGTGCTGTGGGCGTACGCCCGGGACCTGTTCCAGACCCCCGGCTTCGGCGACACCATCGACTTCGACCACATCAAGCGGCATTACTACGAGGTGCACCGGGACATCAACCCGACCGGAATCGTGCCGCTCGGCCCCGACCTGTCGAACTGGCTCACCCCACACGGCCGCGAGGCCCTGAACGGCCGCCCGGGCTGGAGGAAGCCATCTCGATGGCGGTGGCCGGGCCGACCCACGACGCCCGGAGCTGGACCTTCGACCTGGACCCGG
>NZ_QGGF01000012.1 GCF_003857015.1 Micromonospora globispora
GGCCCATGGCGACCGCCGGTCGGCGGATGGTCGAGGGGGACTGGCGGGTCATCGTCCCGGTCGCCGGCACCGTCGCGGCGGTGGTCGGGGTGCTGGTGACGGCGCTGGCGGCGCGGCGACGTCCCCGCCGGGTCGGTCGCCGCCGGGCCTGATCCACGCCGACGGGCGGGCGGCGTACCGACCGGGCGGATCGGCGGCGTTGCCGCCCGGTCCGACGGCGCCTCGCCCTATGGTCGACTCATGCGGGACAGCGCAGCCGACAGGACGACGTCGCGGTCGGGCGCTGCCCCGCGAACCGGCGGAACCCGTCGGTCCACCGCCCGCTAGGGCCGGCCGTGCCTCGGACCCATCGGCCGTCACCGGGGCTGGTCTTCAGCCTGCTGGTGTCCGGCGGGTTGCTGGTGGTGGTGAGCCGCTGGGCCCGGCACCGGCCCCCCGGCCGCTGGGAGCGGGACCTCTTCGCGCTGGTCAACCACGTACCCGGGCCGGTCGGACCGGCGCTGGTGCTGGTCATGCAGCTCGGCGCGTACCCGGCGGTCCTGGTGGCGACGGCGGGTGCCGTCGCGGCCCGTCGGTTCGGGTTGGCCCGGGATCTCCTGATCGCCGGCAACCTCGCCTACTGGTCCGCCCGCGTCCTGAAGACCGTGGTCGGACGGGGACGACCGAAGGACTTTCTGGCCGACATCCGGTTCCACGACATCGTGACCGGACCGTTCGGGTACCCGTCCGGCCACATGGCGGTGGCGACCGCGCTCGGCATGGTGCTCGCCCCGGCCCTGCCCTACCGGGTGCGCTGGCTGGTCTGGTTCGCGGTGGCCGCGGTCGGGACCGCCCGGATCTACGTCGGCGCGCACCTGCCGGTCGACGTGCTGGGCGGGTTCCTGGTCGGCTGGTTCGCCGCCGGCCTCACCCGGTTGATCGTCGGCGACGTGGGCCCGGAGGACTCGGCCAGGCGGCTCCGCCAGGTGCTGCTCGGCCGGGGCATCGAGGTGGTCGACCTGGCACCCGTCCCGGGCGATGCCCGCGGCTCCCGCCCCTGGCAGGCCACCACCGCGGACGGGAGACGCCTCTTCCTCAAGGTCACCGGCGGCCGCCAGCGGGACGCGGACTGGCTCTTCAAGCTCTATCGGCGGGTTCGCTACCGCGGCATCGTCGACGAGCCGCCGTACGTCACCGCGAAGCAGAAGAGTGAGCACGAGGCGTACCTCCTGCTGCTCGCCGAGCGGGCCGGGGTGCGTACCCCGAGGTTGCTCACGACCGCCACCGACGAGGTCGGCGATGCGCTGCTGGTCCAGGAGTTCGTGCCCGGGCGACCGCTGGACGCGGCCGAACTGGACCGGGATACCCTCGACGACGTCTGCCGGCAGGTGGCCCGGCTGCACCGGGCCGGCCTGGCTCACCGTGACCTGCGGGCGGCCAACGTGCTGGTCGGTGACTCCTCGGCCTGTCTGGTCGACCTCAGCTTCGGTACCGACGACGCCTCCACCGACCAGCGGGCCCGGGACTTGGTGGAGCTCCTGGTCACCCTGGCCGCGCTGGCGGGCGTACGGCCGGCCGTCGATGCCGCCACCGGGGAGCTCGGTGTCGGCCCGGTCGCGGACACCCTGCCGTGGCTGCAACCGGCGCTGTTGTCCCGAGCCGGCCGTCGGCTGGCCGACAGCAGGCCCGGCCTGCTCGACGACCTCCGCGACGAGATCACCGGCCGCTGTCCCGAACGCCGGGGGCGCCTGGCGCGGGTCGTCCGGATCACCCGCCGGGACGTCTTCCTGCTGGTCATGCTTGGCCTGTTGGTGTACTTCCTGCTGCCGCAGATCGGTCAGGTGCGGGTCGCGCTGCACGCCGTGCTGCACGCCGACCCGCTGGCGGTGACCGGCACCCTGCTGGCCTCGGCCGCCACCTACCTGCTGAGCGCGCTGGCGCTGCGCCTCGCGGCGGCGAACCGGGTGCCACTCGGCCGCACGGTCACCGTCCAGGTGGCGGCGTCGTTCGTCAACCGGCTCGCGCCGGGCGCCCTCGGCGGTGCCGCCCTGAGCATCCGCTACCTGCGCCAGCAGGGCCTGCCGGTGCCGGCGGCGGCCACCGCGGTCGGCGTGGACCGGGTCGCGGGGGTCCTCGCGGTGGGCCTGCTGCTGCCTGTCCTGCTGCCGTTCGCCCGCGGGGCGCGGCGGCATCTGGTCGGCGCCACCAGCGGGCGGGGCCTGGCCGTGCTGCTGACGGTGCTGGCCGTGCTGCTGCTCGCCGCCGCCGCGTTCGCC
>NZ_QGGF01000305.1 GCF_003857015.1 Micromonospora globispora
GCGGCTGCGGCACGCGTTGCGGGAGTACTTCCCCGCCGCGTTGGCCGCCTTCGAGGACCTCGACGCCGCCGACACCCTGGAACTGCTCGCGAAGGCACCCGACCCGGCGAGCGCGGCGAAGCTGAGCCTGGCGCAGATCAGCGCGGCCCTCAAACGGGCCCGCCGCCGCGACATCGCTGCCAAGGCCACGGCGATCCAGGCCGTTCTGCGCGCCGAGCACCTCGGCCAGCCGGCCGTGGTCACTGCCGCCTACGCCGCGTCCGTGCGCGCTCTGGTCGCGCTGCTGGTCACCCTCAACGAGCAGGTCAAGGCCCTGCAAGGGCAGGTCGAGGCCCATTTTGGCCGGCACCCGGACGCTGAGACCATCCTGTCCCAGCCTGGACTGGGTGCCGTCCTCGGCGCCCGGATGCTCGCAGAGTTCGGCGACGACCACGGCCGCTACGCCTCGGCCAAGGCCCGCAAGAACTACGCCGCTACCAGCCCGATCACCCGCGCATCGGGCAAGAAGAAGACCGTCGCCGCCCGGTTCGTGCACAACGACCGGCTCATCGACGCCCTGATGACCCAGGCGTTCTCCGCGTTGAAAGCCTCGCCGGGCGCCCGCGCCTACTACGACCGGCAACGCGCCCGCGGCGCCAGCTACAACGCCGCACTGCGCCAGCTCGCCAACCGGCTCGTCGGCATCCTGCACGGATGCCTCAAAACCGGCACCCCATACAACGAGGCGACCGCCTGGTCCCACCACCTCGGCGAGGCTGCTGCTTGACATTCAAGCTCCTGGGATGTCTTTCATGAAGCGATAGATAGCTCATGATCGGCAGCTGTCAGTTGCCTGACGGCGTTGACCGGAAGCGGTCTTGACGCTTCCACGCCCGACTGCCCAGCCCGCACGGGTGCGGGTCTTACGGGTCTTACGTAGGCTCCACGTCCTGTTTTTCCGTCGCCCGGCAACTCCAGGTCGACATGCCGAGCCAGGTCGGCAAGGTCTCGTGCGGCGTTGACGTCCCGGTCCAGGGACAGGCCACACGCAACGCAGGTGAATGTGCGCTCTGCCAGGGACAGCTTGGGTTTCACTGTCTTGCAGCCAGAGCAGGTCTTGGAGCTGGGAAACCACCGGTCGGCAACGTGCAGCGCACTGCCGTACCAACTGGTCTTGTAGGCCAGATGCCGCCGCAGGGTGGCCGGTGCCGCGTCGGACAGGGCGCGGGCCAGCCTGCGGTTGCGCTTCATCCCGGCGACGTGCAGGTCCTCCACCACGACCAGGTCGTAACGCTGGGCCAGCCGGGTGGTCAGCTGATGCCACGAATCTTCGCGTACCGCGGCCGCTGTCGCCTGGATCCGGGCAACCCGGTCCTGCGCCCGCCGCCAGCGGTTCGACGGGTCACGGCGGTTGCGGGTCGCCGGATCGAACGGGCCGACCCGCCGGTTGGCGCGGCGCTGCGCCTTACCGAGCCGCTTGAGCGCGGCCTTGAACGGGGCCGGATTCTCCACCATCTCGCCGGTGGATAGCACCGCGAGGTGCTTCACGCCGGCGTCGACCCCGACGACGCGGCCCGTTCGGGGTGCGTGCGCGGGTCGACCGGTGGCACGCCGCACGGCCACCTGGAAGGAGCAGAACCATCGGCCGGAGGTTTCAGTCACGGTCGCGGACAGGATCTTCGCGGTGCCGGCTTCCAGCCGCCTGGCCAGCTTGCGGGTCGATTCGTCGGTGCGGATGCGCCCCAGTCGAGGCAGGACCACGTGGCGTCGATCGGGCTCCACCCGGATCGCTCCGGTGGTGAACCGGACAGAGCGGGCAGCGTGCTTGCGCTTGAGTTTGGGCCAGCCCATCTTGCGGCCCTTGCGCTTGCCGTTGCGGCAGTCCGACCAGTTGGTCAATGCTCGGGACAGGTTGTCCAGGCCGGTGTTGAACGCTTCCTTGGAGCACTCCTGCCACCACGGGGCGACCCACGGCTTGGTGTCGTTCCAGGTGCGCCGCAGGCTCGGTAGCGACCAACTCTGCCAGGGTGTCAGGTCGGTCTCGGCGACCCCGTACGACGCCTCAGATGCGCGCTGCGCCTTGACCGCGGACAGCCGCCTGAGCATGTGGTTGTAGGCGAACCGGGCCGCGCCGGCATACCGACGCAGATTCTGAACCTGCGCCGGTGTCGCGTCCAGCGCGAACTTGTACGCCTGCACCGTCCAGCCCGGCGGCGGCTCGTAGCGCCTCATTCGACACCCGTCCCGGTCGCCGCGGCCACGGCG
>NZ_QGGF01000723.1 GCF_003857015.1 Micromonospora globispora
CGGCGCACCACCGTCCGCAGGCTCGACGAACGGCTCGCCGCCGAGGCCGCGGCCGACCGGCCGTACCCCGACCCGGCCGGCCACCTGGTCCGTCGCCTCCCCACCGAGCGGCGCGGCGCGTTCGTGCTCACCCAACTGCTCGGCCTGTCCTACGCCGAGGCCGCCGCCGTGGAGGGGGTGCCGGTGGGCACCATCCGCTCCCGGGTGGCCCGGGCCCGCTGCGACCTGGTCGAGGCGGTCGGCGATGCCCTCACCGGCTGACGCGGAACTTTTCTCGGATACGGGACGACCAATGACCGTGACTGCACCGAGCAACCGGGCCGCCCGCTGGCCCACCCTCCGGCCCTGGCTCGGCACCGCCGCCCGGCTCGGCCTGGCCGCCGTCTGGCTGATCGCCGGCGCCACCAAGGTCGGTGACCTGGCCGCCTCCGGCCGGGCAGTCAACGCCTACCAGGTCATGCCGTACGAGCTGGCGACGGTGATCGGCGCGGCGCTGCCCTTCGTGGAGCTGGCGCTCGGCGTACTGCTGCTCGTCGGGCTGGCCACCCGACTCGCCGCCGGCTTCTCCGCGGCGCTGCTGCTGGTCTTCATCACCGGCATCGCCTCGGCCTGGAGCCGCGGACTGGCCATCGACTGCGGGTGCTTCGGCAGCGGCGGCCAGCTCGCCGCCGGGCAGGCCCCGAGCTACCTCCCGGAGATCCTCCGGGACCTGGGATTCCTGGCGCTGGCCGGATTCCTGCTGATCTGGCCCCGCACCCCCGTCTCGGTGGACGGCTGGCTGGCGGGCGAACCACCCGTGGAGGGCGAGGATGAGTAGTCGCAAGGAGCAGAAGACCGCGGCGCGGGTGGTCCGCGAGCAGATCGCCCGGGAGCGGCGGCGCAAGCGGACGCTCTGGACGACCATCGCCGCGGTGGCGGTGCTGGTGATCGCCGGCCTCATCGGGTGGAGTGTCTTCTCCAGCCAGCGGGCCAAGGAGTTCACCGCGCCGCCCGGTGCCAACGGCCCGGGCACCGGCATCGTGATCGGCGACGGACCGGTCACCATCGACCTGTACGAGGACTACCTCTGCCCGGTCTGCAAGCAGTTCCAGCAGACCAGCGGCTCGACGATCAACCAACTGGTCAGCGACGGCAAGGCCAAGGTGGTCTTCCACCCGGTGGCCTTCCTCAACCGCTTCTCCACCACCGAGTACTCCACCCGCTCGTCGGCCGCCGCCGGCTGCGCCGCCAAGGGCGGCAAGTTCAAGGAGTTCACCGACGCGCTCTTCGAGCGGCAGCCTGCGGAGGGCAGCGCCGGGCTGAGCAACGACGAGCTGATCGACATCGGGGCTGGCGTCGGGCTGAACCGGGACGACTTCGGCTCCTGCGTGAAGGACGGCACGTACAAGCCGTGGACCGAGCACGTGACCGACGACGCCAGCAAGGCCGGCGTCACCGGAACGCCGACCATCCGGGTCAACGGCAAGGACGTCGAGGACCGCTCCCCCGAGGGGATCAAGGCCGCGGTGGAGGCGGCCGGCAAGTGATCCCGGCACTGCTCCGACGGGCGGGGCTGGTCGTCACCGCCGCGCTCGTCGCCCTCCTCGCCCTGGCCGGGCCGGCCTTCGCGCACGGTGCCGACGCCCCGGACGGCACCGACTACCGCACCGAGGTGACCGGCCTGACCCCGGCCCGGAGCGGGCTGACCGTCCGGACCGTCGAGGCGGGAGCCCGGCTGGAGCTGATCAACCGCAGCGGGCGCGACGTCGAGGTGCTGGGCTACTCCGGGGAGCCGTACCTGCGGGTCGGGCCGAACGGGGTGTACGAGAACACCCGCTCCCCCGCGACGTACCTGAACCGGACCATCTCCGGCGACACCCAGCTCCCGCCCGAGGCCGACCCGGCGGCCACCCCGGTCTGGCAGCGGATCTCCGGCGGGCAGTCGGTGCGCTGGCACGACCAGCGGGCACTGTGGCTGGAGTCCGCCCCGCCCGCGCAGGTGGCCGCCGACCCGGAACGCCGGCACCGGGTCCGGGACTGGGTGGTGCCGCTGCGCGACGGCGACGCGACGGTCGAGGTCCGGGGCACCCTGGACTGGATGCCGCCGCCGGACGCGTACCCGTGGTGGGTCGCCGCGACGCTCGGCTTCCTCGCCATCGGGGCGGCCGGGCTGGCCCCGGCCGGCACCCGGGCGCTGCGGGGGGTGGGCGTGCTGCTCGCGCTCGGCGGGGCGGCCGCGGTGGCGTTCACCGT
>NZ_QGGF01000642.1 GCF_003857015.1 Micromonospora globispora
GGCTCCGGTCTCGTGGACTCGGGGATGTGTATAAGCGACAGGGGTACCCGTGGTCGGTCGGCGGGACGAAGGTCTCCTTGATCGTCCGCGGCGACATCCAGCGGACCAGGTTGTGCCAGGAGCCCGCCTTGTCGTTGGTGCCGCTGGCCCGGGCGCCGCCGAAGGGCTGCTGCCCGACCACCGCGCCGGTCGGCTTGTCGTTGATGTAGAAGTTGCCGGCCGCGTACCGCATCTTCTCGGCCACCGCGTCGACCACCCGGCGGTCGGTCGCGAAGATCGACCCGGTCAGCGCGTACGGGGCGATCGACTCGGCCTGGTGGACCACGTCGTCGAAGCGGGCGTCGTCGAAGACGTGCACGCCGAGGATCGGGCCGAAGTACTCGGTGGTGAAGGTCTCGTGCGCGGCGTCGGTGCACTCGAAGAGGGTCGGTCGCACGAAGTACCCGACCGAGTCGTCGGCGGTGCCGCCCGCCAGGATGCGGCAGGTGTCGTCGTCGGAGATCAGCTCCAGGGCGGCGGTGTGCCGGGAGAACGCCTTCTCGTCGATCACCGCGCCGCCGAAGTTGCTGAAGTCGGTGACATCGCCGTAGGTCAGCGAGTCCGCGGTGGCGGCCAGCCGGTCCCGCAGCCCGCCCTCCCAGAGCGACCGCGGGATGTACGCCCGGGACGCCGCCGAGCACTTCTGCCCCTGGTACTCGTACGCGCCGCGGATGAGCGCGGTGTGCAGGGCGTCCACGTCGGCGCTGGGGTGCGCGACGACGAAGTCCTTGCCGCCGGTCTCGCCGACCAGTCGCGGGTAGCCCCGGTAGGTGGCGATGTTCTGCCCGACGGTCCGCCACAGGTGCTGGAACACCTTGGTGGAGCCGGTGAAGTGGATGCCGGCCAGGTCCGGGTCGGCGAGTACGACGTCGGAGACCTCCTCGCCGCGCCCGGTGACCATGTTGATCACGCCGGGCGGCAGGCCTGCCGCCTCGAAGAGCTGCATGGTGAAGTGCGCGGCGAACTGCTGGGTCGGGCCCGGCTTCCAGACGACGGTGTTGCCGAGCAGGGCCGGCGCCGAGGGCAGGTTGCCGGCGATCGCCGTGAAGTTGAACGGGGTGATCGCGTAGATGAAGCCCTCGAGCGGCCGGTGGTCGAACCGGTTCCACACCCCCGGCGAGGACATCGGCTGCTCCGCCAGCAGCTTCCGGGCGAAGTACACGTTGAACCGGAGGAAGTCGATGAACTCGCAGGCCGAGTCGATCTCGGCCTGGACCACCGTCTTGGACTGGCCCAGCATGGTGGCCGCGTTGAGGGTGTCCCGCCAGGGGCCGGCGAGCAGCTCGGCGGCGCGCAGGAAGATGGCGGCCCGCTCCTCGAACGGCAGCGCTCGCCACATCGGCGCGGCGTCCTTGGCGGCCTTGACCGCGGCGCGGGCGTCGTCGCGGGTGGCGTGGCCGGTGACGCCGAGGACGTGCGCGTGCTTGTGCGGCTGGACCACGTTGATCGGCTCGCCGCCGGCCATCCGCTGCTCGCCCGCGATGGTCATCGGCAGGTCGATCCGCTCGGCGGCCAGCTCGGTCAGCCGTCGCTGGAGCCGCTCCCGGTCGGCGCTGCCCGGCTCGTAGGTGCGTACCGGCTCGTTGCGCGGCTCGGGTACAGAGAACACGGCGTCCATCACAGGCTCCTGTGCGATCTCGACAGCGGTGGCGAAATCGGACCCGCGGGCACCGACCGGACGGCCGGACGCCCGGACACCGCGCGGTGGACCGGTCGCGGCGGCGGGACCTCGGCTAATTCTTCCATGCGGCCCCCGGAGCGGAACCCCACCGCCCCGGTGGAACCCGCCGCCGCCCCGCGCCACCCGGACGGACCACCGCACAACGGACCTTCGGCAGACGGCCGCGAACACCCGGCGGACCATCGGCCAGCGGTCCGCGACTCCTGCGAATCGTCGGCGCGCGCCGGGTGCGGAGGGGCGGCCGGGCCGGCGCGTACCCTGGATGGCCGGTGACCTGCCCGGCCTGTCGCGGCCGATCCGGTGTCCGTCGAAAGGGAGACGATGAGCAACCAGCCCGGCAGCTTCACGGCCGCGGAGCCGGACCAGCCCGAGGCGACCCCGACCGACGCCGTCGACCCGGCGGCGGACGCGGTCGACCCGACGGCGGACGGCACCGGCCGGGCGGCGTTCGCGCCCGGCGCGGTGGTGTTCGCGCCGCTGGCCGTCGTCTGGCTGGCGGCGATGCTCT
>NZ_QGGF01000366.1 GCF_003857015.1 Micromonospora globispora
TACCCCTGCCCGCCCACGATCGTCTAACGGGGGGTGACGCTGGCTCGGCTGGGAATCTTCGGGTACGAAGCGCGTCGGCCACGGCGACGCCAGCGAGGATGAGGGCGGCGGCGGTGGCTACCGCGAGCGGCGGCACCCGCCTCATCGCTGGGGTGAGGGCGACGAGGGCGAGTGCGCCGAGGGCGCGGGGGAGGGACACGCGGCCGAACACCGCGTACTCGAAGGTGGCTCGTCCGGCGAGGAACAGGGCGGGCCCGCTGAGGATGACAAGGATCCAGGCCGGGTGGGTGTGGCCGAGCGGATGCTGGATGACGAGTTCGTCGCCGACGGCGATGGTGATGATCCCGGCAACCATGATCACGTGGGAGTAGTTCGTCAGGACAACGATGCGGCCTGGTCTGGGGGTCGCGGTCATGGCGTCGGCCAGTAGTGCTCCGGCGCGGTGGATGTAGATGCGCCACAGCAGTGCCGTGGTGGCGAACGCCACCAGGGTCGCCGCGCTGCGGTCGGCCGTGAACTCGCCGGTTCCGAACGTCAGTCCGGTCACCAGGATCGGCTCGCCGAGCGCGATGATGAAGAACTGCTGGAACCGTTTCTGCCCGTCCTAGCCGTCGACTCGACCGGCCTAGAGGTTGACGGCCTCGCGCACCATGCGGTTGGCCGTGTCCGTCTCGTATCCAGTCGCCCGGAGCAGGTCACTCGACGCCGTGCGGAGCTGAATCACCATGGCGTTCCCGTACAACCTCAGGCCTTTGCGGCACGCCTGGCCGACCAGCCCCGCGACGTCCAGTACCCCGTGGCGGGTCTGCTCCAACGGCCCAGCCTTTCGTGCCTCCCGCTGCAGCACCCGGACCGTCTCGGCGAGCCTTTCCACGGCGGCAATGAGTTCCTCCGGCACCGGCTCGTCGTACTGCAGCGAGGTCGCCGCCCAGCGGGCTATCTCCCGGCACTCGAGGGCCACCCGATCCATGTACTGGATGCCGCGCTGGTAGCGTTCGACATCGCGTCGCCGCTTCCAGCGGACCGGCGAGATCGTGGTCACCTCCTCGGCGCCACCCAGAGCCTCGTGCAGCCGGGTGACGTCGGCGTCCATACCGCGGAGATGGTCGAGTGCCCGCACCGCGCGGTCCGGGTCCCGCTGTCTGAGCGCCTGTGCGACCTCCTGAAGCTGCGATGTGAGCGTCTCGACCAGGGGTGCGGCGGCGCGGTCGAGAGTGCGCATCGGGTCGATCGGCAGCAGCAACGCGACCACCACCAGCCCGACGACGGCGCCTGATCCGGCTTCGATGAGCCGCGCGAATTCCAGATTGTGCTGGACCGGCGACAGCGTGGCGATCAGCACGGCGGTGCCGCCCGCCTGGCCGACCAGCGCACCGCTGTGCCCGGTCATCAGCAGGGCGACGGCGATGGCGAGCGCCACCACCAAGCCGATCTGCCAGGCCCCGAACCCGATGAGACGCAGTATGACGTCGCTGACGAGCAGGCCCAGCGCGACACCGAGCATCAGTTCGGCCGTACGTCGGGTGCGCTGTCCGAGTGCGGCGACGATTGTGCCGACGGCCGCGCTGGGCGCGAAGACCGGCGCGGGCCGTCCCGCCACCTCGTGCGCGAGCCCCCAGGCCAGGGTGGCGGCGAGCCCGCACTGCGCCGCGATGATCAGGATGATCTCGGCTTGACGCAGCCGCAGCCTGCCGGCCTTACCACCGTGGTGTGCAGCCCGCGCCGCCAGGCGTCTGGCCTGTTCGGCTACCTCCTCAGGGCGGGGCACGGGGCTCCGGTCAGCGGCCATGGCGGGGGTTACCCGGCGCGGCCCTCACAAACCTCCGACCCGTTCTCCGGAGGTGGCGGCACGCCGCCGATCACCCCGGTCACTCGCCGCCCGGGAGCCGGTCCTGGTCACCGGGCGCCGGCTGCCGGCCGTCCCGTGGTCTTCGGGGCCGTTCCCCGGCGGCTGGTCCGGGCCGCCCGGACGACGGCCGCTCAGACGGTGCAGGTTCCCCCGTGTGGTCTCCCGGGCCGGCCTCCGCCGGTACGGACTCGGCCTGCCGTCCCAAGGGGACGAACTCCCGCAGCAGGATCCGCGCGATGCCGGCGGCCGGGATGGCCAGCAGGGCGCCCACCAGGCCGCCCAGCTCGGCAGCGGCCAGCACGCTGACCAGCACGATCAGCGGGTTCAGTTGGACCGCGCGGGACATGATGGCCGGTTGCAGCAGGTGGTTTTCGAATTGCTGGTAGACCACGAAGAAGACCAGCACGATCGCCCCGGCGGTGGGGGAGTGCAGGAAGCCCGCGCCGCCCGCGACGATCGCGCCGAGGGTCGCCCCCACCATCGGGATCAGGTCGGCGACGGCGACCAACAGCGCGATCACGGCGGCGTACGGCACGCCGGTGAGCACGAGCACCACGAAGGTCAGCAGGCCGCAGATGAGGCTGATCAGCAGGTTTCCGCCTACGTAGCCGGTGATGGTGTGTGCCGACTCTCGGCCGATGCGGCGCAGCCGCTCGGCCCGGGCGCCCCCGCCGGCCAGGGCCAGCGTCCGGGCGGTGATCTGCGGGGCCTGCACCACGATCAGGTACGCCAGCACCACCACGCTCAGCGCTCCGGCGATGCCCTGCGCCGTCCCGCGGGCCAGCCCGAGCGTCGAGCGGCCGAGTCGGCCGCCGAGGCGCCGGAACTCGTCGGCGTGGGCCTCGGCGTACCGGCGCACGTGGAATCGCTCCAGCAGTTCGCCGACCGGCCCGCGCCCGGCCCGCGTCTCGCGCAACAGGTCCGGTGCCTGGTGGGCGAACCGGGCCAGCTCGTTCACCAGGGGCACCACGAGGACCACGGTGAGCGCAGCGAGCGCCACCAAGGTGGCCAGGAACACGAGCAGCGTGGCGGCCGCCCGACGCCGGACGAGCCGTCGCTGCACCCGGTCCACCAGAGGATTCAGGGCCACCGCGAAGAACACTGCGGCCACCACCCAGCCCAGCACCCGCCGGGTCTCCCACACCAACGCCAGCCCGGCCAGGGTGGCGAGGACCAGACCGATGACGATCAAAGTCCGGCGGGCCGTGAAACGGTCGTCGGCAGTGCTCATCGGGCGCGACTACCCTCTGCGAGCCCAACGAAAAGCCAAGTCGTACGTCCGAGGGGGTCCGGCCCGCACGGACCGGCGTGATGGCGGTTGCAAGCGGGCCCCACATCATCCGGATCGGGTGATGCCAGCTCACCCCGGCGGTGGGGAGGGTCGGCTGGAGAGGCAGTTGACCGGCAATGACGGGATTGAGGGAGCGACGATGGACTTCTCCGACCGACTCGACGGACTGCAACAGCGTGCCGCGACGGCCAAGGCCGAGGTGCAGGTGGCCGCCGCCGAGTCCCGTGAGCAACTCCGGCAGCGGATCGAGCAAGCCCAGAGCGAGCTCAATCGGTCCGCAGCCGAGGCACAGCAGCGCGTGCAGCAGGCCGCCCCCGAGAAGCGGAGCCAGTGGGCGCAGATGAAGGCCGACGCCGCCGCAAAGACGGAGGACATCAAGGCCAAGATCGACAGCCGAACTCGGCAGTTGGACGCAAAGGCGGCCGCCGGCGACGCGGACTGGGCCGAGACCGGCGCGGCAGACGCCCTCGACTTCGCCGAGTGGGCGGCCTACAACGCTGAGCTGGCCGTGCTGGACGCCATCGACGCCCGGGCCTACGCCGACGAACTGGCCAGCACCGCACGCTCCTGAGCTGGCTCGAACCTAGGGGCTGTGCCCACGGAGCGTGGAAACCAGCGTCCCGCTGGGCACAGCCCTTTCGGCCGGCTCGCCCCCATCGCCCCGATCACTGCCCGGCAGTCGTCATGGGAGCATGACGGTGCTACCGACCCTGTCACCGTGCCTCCCGTCGAGACCGGTGGGTTCAGTTCACGCCTCGTGGCGGAGACTGCGCTTCAAGATCTTGCCGGTAGAGGTCATGGGCAGCTCGTCCCGGAACTCGACGAGGCGGGGGTACTTGTAGCTCGCCATCCGCTCCTTGCACCAGTTCACCAGCTCGCCCTCAGTCAGCGGGGATCCCGGGTTGCGGATCACGAAGGCCTTCACCTCCTCGCCGTGCGACTCGTGCCGCACACCGACCACGGCGACCAGGCTCACGTCGGGGTGCGTCAGGATCACCTCCTCGATCTCGCGGGGGTACACGTTGAAACCACCCCGGACGATCATGTCCTTGGCCCGGTCGACGATGAAGTAGTAACCGTCCTCGTCGCGGCGGGCGACGTCGCCCGTGCGGAACCACCCGTCGCGGAGCACCTCGGCGGTGGCGTCGGGGCGACCGTGGTAGCCCATCATGACGTTGTGCCCCCGGATCGCGATCTCGCCCGGCTCGCCCTCCGGGACCTCGTTCCACTCCGCGTCGATGAGCCTCAGCTGCACGCCCCAGATCGGCTGCCCGATGGAACCGGGCTTGGTCACGCGGCCGGGGTGGTTGAACGACGCGACGGGGCTGGTCTCGGAGAGGCCGTAGCCCTCCCGGATCCGGACGCCGTAGACCTTCTCCACCTGCTCGAGGATTTCCACGGGAAGGGCGGCGCCGCCGGAGATCGCCATGCGCAGGTTGGCCGCGATCGCCGGAGTGATCCTTTCCTGACCGACGTTGAGCAGGCCCCAGTACATCGTCGGCACTCCGGCGAAGAAGGTGACCCGCTCCCGCTCCATCAGCGCCAGTGCCGTTGCGGCGTCGAACCGGGGCAGGAGAATCAGCCTGGCGCCACCGTACAGGCCCGCGTTCATCTGCACTGTCTGCCCGAATGAGTGGAAGAGCGGCAGCGTCACCAAATGGACGTCCTCATCGACGGCGCCGAAGAGGCGCCAGCACGCGAGGGCGTTCATGACCATGTTGGCGTGGGTCAGTTCGGCGCCCTTGGGCTGTCCCGTCGTCCCGCTGGTGTAGAGGATCACCGCGGTATCGGTGGCCTCGGTGGCCACGGTCTCGAACCGGGGGGCCTTGCCGGCGAGGGCGGAGCCCAACGTGCGGGCGCCCTCGATCGGGCTCGGCGCCTGGGGGTCCGCGGTGATGAGGAAGAAGTGGTCGCACCCGTCGGCACCGCCGAACCCCTGCCAGCCCTCGGTCCCCATGGGCAGCTCGGGGGTGCCCTCGAAGCAGAAGTACGCCTTGGCGCCCGAGTCCTGCAGGTGGTAGGCGATCTCGCCGGCCTTGAGGAGCACGTTCAGCGGTACGACGACGGCGCCCGCCTTGAGGATCCCGTAGTAGACGATCGGGAAGTACGGCAGGTTCGGGCACGACAGCGCGACGCGGTCGCCCGGCCGGATGCCGCTCTCGATGAGAAGGTTCGCGACCTGGTTCGCCGCACCGTTGAGTTGGGCGTACGACAAGCGGGTGTTGCCGAGCACGACGGCCTCCCGGCTCGGCAGCCGTTCGGCGGTGCCCTCGAGCATCAGCGCGAGGTTGAGCATTGCGGCTCTCCTTCGTGGCGTGGCGTGGGTCAGGGCGTCGTCGTCGCGGCGGGCGGGAGCGTCTGGTCGCCGACGGGCGTCTGGGGCGCGGAGCCGAACGGTGGACGGGGCAGGTCGGCCTCACCGGTGGCGGCGGCGTAGACGACGACGTCGGGGCGCAGTGCGAGCACGGTGGCGTGGTGCTGGCGCATCCAGGGGATGAGCACGTCCTCGTCGTCCACGATCGTGCCGGGCGCGGGGGCCGAGCCCGCCGGCGTGACCTGCAGGCAGCTGATGCCCCTGGCCGCCCAGGCCGGCCAGGGTCGCGCCGGGCCGGTGTGCAGCAGCGCCCACCGACCGGCGAGTACGTCGTCGAGACGGACGTGGTCCCCGCCGTCCGTCTGGACCCAGGGCTGTGGGAGCTGCTTGCCGACCGCCCGATTGCCGCCGGTGTGGTCCAGCAGGCCCTTCCGGTAGCTGGTGTCCGGGAACCACCCGGCCTCCTGCATGTAGGCGCGGAAGGCCGGGACCCGCATGAGGACCCGGAACGCGGCGTTGCGCACGGACGTCAGCCCGGGGCGTCGCTCGGTGATGATGCGCCCGAACCGCACCGCCTGCGCGGTCATCTCCCGCACGTGTGGTTTGCGCTCGACCTCGTAGCTGTCCAGAACGTCATCGGGTAGCTCACCGCGCAGCACCGCGGCCAGCTTCCAGCACAGGTTCCCCGCGTCGCGTACGCCGGAGGACATGCCCTCGCCGATCCACGGCGGCATCGCGTGTGCCGCGTCGCCGGCGAGGAAGATCCGGCCGACGCGCCACTGGGCGGCGAAGCGGACGTGGTGGCTGTAGACGACCGCGCGGAGGATCTCGACCTCGTCGGTCGTCCGGCCGTAGCGGCGCAGCAGGCGCCAGATGTAGTCGTGGCTGAGCAGATCCTGTTCGTCCTCGCCGGGCAGGACGGGGAACTCCCAGCGGTGGTGGTCCAGCGGGGTCGGGCAGTCCACGGCGGGCCGGGCGGGGTCGCAGTGGAAGCGCAGGCGGTCGACAGTGTCCCAGCCCCGCTTGACCTTGGTGTCGATGACGACCCACCGGTCGTGGTAGGTGCGGCCGTCGAAGCCGACGCCCAGCCCGGTCCGGATCGAGCTGGAGCCGCCGTCGGCGGCGATGAGGTAGGCCCCGCGCAGGGTACGTAGCGTGTCGTCGGTAAGGTCCCGCGCGGTGACGGTGACACTGTCGCTGTCCTGCTCGACGAGTTCACAGTCGTGGCCCAGGAGGATCTCGACGTTCGGGTAGCGGTCTACGCCGTCGCGGAGGACCTGCTCCATTGCCGGCTGGTAGATGAACAGCTGCGGCGGGTGCCCGTTGCCCCGAGGAGCCGGCGCGAGGCTGAGGAACGACCGGCCGCGCGTGTCGACGAAGTCGATCGGCAGGCCGGCGAGCATGTCCTCCTTGAGCCGCTCCGCGAGGCCGATTCCCTGCCAGATCCGGATCGTCTCCTCGTCCGTAGAGATCGCCCGCGCGCGGGGGTAGATCGAGGCGTCGCGCTCGATGACGGCGACCCGTACGCCCATGCCGCCGAGCAGATTGGCGGCGGTCACGCCGACCGGGCCGTAGCCGACGATGATCACGTCGTAGTCGTGCAGTTCGGTGGTCATGCGGTGGCTCCGCTCAGTGCCGGGACGGTGATCTCCGCACGGCGCAGCGAAGCAACGCCGTGGCGGAACTGGTTGAGCTTGTCGATGACGGTCTGGCCCTCGGGGGTGTGCCCCCAGATGCTGATCCCCTGGTGGGTGGTGGGTTCCCAGGTGGCCTCGTCGACGACGATGGGATTCCAGCCGACCTCCCACTCGAAGCCGGACGGCGTCCGGACGTAGTAGGAGAGTTCCTTGTCGTTGGTGTGCTGCCCGATGCCCAGGGCCATGGTGAAGCCGAGTTGCTTGAGGCGCTGGTAGGAGGTGGTCATGTCGTCCAACGTGGCGGCCTGGGTGTTGAGGTGCTGGATCGCGGTGCGGATCGGATCGATGCGCAGGCCCTCGGTGTTGGCCACGGCGACGGTGTGGTGGCGGCCGTTGACCCGCAGGAACCGGATCCGGAAGCGCACGCTGCTGATCGTCTCGACGATGAAGTCGCTGAGCCGGGCGTCGAGCAGGTTGTCGTAGTAGCGGTGGATGGCGTCCGGCTGAAGTGAGCTGATGGCGATGTGACCCATGCCGGCGTCGCCGGTGACGAAGCCGCTGGCCTGCATGTGCAGCGGGGCCGTGGTGGTGACGGGAGTGGTGTACAGCTCCTGGACCAGGCCCTTCGGGCCGGGGAAGCGCACCAGCCGTTGCACGCCGCGCAGCGCCGCCTCCTCGTCATGGCCCTGTTCGACGGTGACGCCGCGGGCGGTGATGCGGGCGACGATGTCGTCGAACGCCTCGTGGTCGTCGACGTGCCAGCCGACTGTGGTCACGTCCTCTGCGGGGCCCCGTTGCAGCAGCAGGCGGCACTCGTGGTCGTCCAGCCTGAAGCGCATCCGGTCGCGGTCGAGTTCGTCGACGTGCAGGCCGACGCCGTCGGCGCCGAAGCGGCGCCAGTCTGCGAACCGGGTGGTCTCGATGCACAGGTAGCCCAGGTGCACCTTGCCGAAGACGTTCATTTGGACTCCTCGGAGAGGAACGCGGCGATGAGGGAGTTGAACAGGTCCGGGCGTTCCCACTGCACCCAGTGGCCGGTCCCGGCGACCAGGTACAGGTCGCAGCGGGGCATCCGCTCGGCGAGGAGCAGCCCGCCGGACGGCCGGTTGACCTTGTCGTCGGCGCCCCAGAGCACGAGCGTCGGCGTGGCGGCCCGGGACAGCCGCTTGTCGCGTAGCAGGTCCATCCGCAGCAGGGTGCGTAGCCCGCCGGGGCGCCGCAGCGGCGGGCTGGCGACCACCTCCGCATCGATGCTCGCCTGGTACCGCTCCTCGATCATCTCGGCGGGGACGGCCGTGCCGTCGTAGACCAGGTCGTCGCGGATGAACCGTTCGAGCTTGGCCCGGGTCGGGCCTTCGCCGCCGTAGTAGGCGAGCAGCCGCTTCAAGCCGGGAGTCGGCGGACGTCGGGTCGTGCCGATCCCGCCCGGGCCCATGAGGACCAGGCGTCCGACCCGGTCGGGCCGGTCCAGCGTGAGCCGCAGCGCGGCGGCGCCACCGTAGGAGTTGCCGACCAGGTGGGCCCGGTCGATGCCGAGCGCGTCGAGTAGCCCACGAACCGCGCCGGCGAGGTCACCGAAGGGGTCGGACTGGTCGATGTGCTTGCTGGACCGGCCGTAGCCGGGCAGGTCCGGCACGATCACCCGGAACCGCTGTGCGAGGGCATCGACGTTGCGGGCGTAGTTCGACATCCCGGAGGCCCCCGGCCCGCCGCCGTGCAGCAGCACCACCGCCTCACCGGCGCCCCGCTCGGTGACGGCGATGTCCCGCGCACCGACTCGCACCAGCCGCTGATCGGTGGTGACTTCCTCGACGCTCACTTGACCTCCCGCAACCCCGCGCTGTTAATGTAATGATCGTTACAGTTGTAGTGGCCGCTACGGTAAGCTTCACTGCAGACATCGTCAAGACATCGGCCGGAAACACGGGAAGGGTGCGATGACGGAATCTCGGGGTGAACGCAAGCGCCGGGCCAACGGCGAGGAGTCCCGACGGCGCATCCTCGACGCCGCCGCCGAGATCGCCGGCGAGCGCGGCTACGAGGGCACCAGCATCGCGCTGGTCAGCGAGAAGTGCGGCCTGCCCGCCAGCTCGATCTACTGGCACTTCAAGAACAAGGACGACCTCATCGCCGCCGTCATCGAGCGCAGCTTCGACATCTGGGTGGACGTACTCGCCCTCCCCGGCGACGACAGCGAGCCGATGCCGGAACGCCTCGCCGCGATGGCGGTGAGGGTCGCCAAGACCCTGCTGGACTCGCCCGACTTCCTTCGTCTCGGGCTCATGCTCACCCTCGAGCGCCGCCCGGAGGAGCCCAGCGCCCGGCGCGTGTTCCTGCAGGTCCGGGAAACCGCCCGCGCGCGGCTCGCCGCCGTGCTCGCCAGGGTCGCCCCGGACGCCGACCGGGACACGATCGAAACGATCACCACGTACGCCATCGCCGCAACCGACGGGCTGTTCATCGCCAAGGAGATCGGCGGCGACAGCGTCGACCTCCTGCGGCTGTTCGAACTGCTCGGCCGCAGCCTGTACGACAGCCTCACCCGCCTGACCGGCGGCAGTCCCGCCACGGAGACCCCATGACCACCGGCACCACCGATCCCGTCGCCGCCGCCGTCGACCGGTTGCGCACCGCCGCGCGGACCCGCACGCCGTGTCCGCCGGTCCGCGACCTCATCGGCCCCGACGACGAGGCTCTCGCCTACGCCGTTCAGCGCCAGTTGACCGAGGCCGGGGTCCGGGACGGCAGGCGGCCGGTCGGGCGCAAGGTCGGGCTCACCTCCCCGGCCGTGCAGCGCCAGCTCGGCGTCGACCGGCCCGACTTCGGCATGCTCTTCGACGACATGGCCTGCGTGGAGTCGGCGGTGATCAGGCTCGACCGGCTGCTGCAACCCCGCGTCGAGGCCGAGATCGCCTTCGTCCTCGCCGACGACGTCGTCGACCCGGGCGTCACCGCCGTCACCGTGCGCCGGCGGGTCGCCTACGCCGTGGCCGCGCTGGAGATCGTGGACAGCCGCATCGCCGGCTGGGACATCAGCTTCGCCGACACCGTCGCCGACAACGGTTCTAGCGGCCTGTTCGTCCTCGGCGCCGACGGGGTCCCCCTCGACGCCGTCGAACCGGCCGCGGTGCAGATGACCATGTTCGTGGACGGTGTGCCCGCCTCGACCGGCTCCGGCGCAGCGTGCCTCGGCGACCCGCTGGAGGCCCTCGCCTGGCTAGCGCGGACCGCCCTGGTCCACGGCGACCCGCTCCGCGCCGGCGACGTCGTGCTCTCCGGCGCACTCGGGCCGATGGTCCGGGTCGACCAGGCCATGCATGTTCGCGCAGACCTCACCGGCCTCGGCAGCGTCGAGGCCACCTTCACCACCCCCGT
Organism: Micromonospora globispora; assembly: GCF_003857015.1. Classification (GTDB taxonomy): domain Bacteria; phylum Actinomycetota; class Actinomycetes; order Mycobacteriales; family Micromonosporaceae; genus Micromonospora; species Micromonospora globispora. The sequence goes on from NZ_QGGF01000366.1 coordinate 10,467, forward strand.
CACGAAAGGCGGCAGTTGATGTCGCGTACGAAGGTCGCCGTCATCGGATCCGGCAACATCGGCACGGACCTGATGATCAAAGTCCTGCGCCTGTCGCAGAACCTCGAGATGGCCGCGATGGTCGGCATCGACCCCGCCTCCGACGGCCTCGCCCGGGCCCGCCGCCTCGGCGTGCCCACCACCGCGGATGGCGTTGCCGGCCTCATCGCGATGCCGGACTTCGCCGACATCGCCGTGGTCTTCGACGCCACCTCGGCGGGGGCGCACCGGGCCAACGCCGCCGCCCTCGCCCCGTACGGCAAGAGGCTCGTCGACCTCACCCCGGCGGCGATCGGCCCGTACGTCGTACCCGCGGTGAACCTCGACGCGCACCTGGACGCCGGCAACGTCAACATGGTCACCTGCGGGGGGCAGGCCACCATTCCCGTCGTCGCGGCCGTGTCCCGAGTGACGCCCGTGCCGTACGCCGAGATCGTCGCCTCGATCGCCTCCCGGTCGGCCGGTCCCGGCACCCGCGCCAACATCGACGAGTTCACCGAGACCACGGCCGCCGCCATCGAACAGGTCGGCGGTGCCCGGCGCGGCAAGGCGATCATCATCCTCAACCCCGCCGAGCCGCCGATGATCATGCGGGACACCGTGCAGTGCCTCATCGGCCCCGCCGACCACGACGCCGTCCGCGCCAGCATCGAGCAGATGATCACGGACGTCGCCGCGTACGTCCCCGGCTACCGGCTCAAGCAGCCCGTGCAGTTCACCCCGCTGGCCCCGGATGAGCCGGTCCACACCCTGCTGCCGGACGACACGACGGCGGTCACCACCAAGGTGAGCGTCCTGCTCGAGGTCGAAGGTGCCGCCCACTACCTCCCCGCCTACGCCGGCAACCTCGACATCATGACGTCCGCGGCACTCCGGGTCGCCGAACGCCTCACCGCAGCCCAGGGAGCCATCCGATGACCGCCACCGCACCCGCCCGCCGCCTGTTCATCCAGGACGTCACCCTGCGCGACGGCATGCACGCAACCCGGCACCGCATCACCCCGGCCGACGTCACCCGGATCGTCACCGCCCTCGACGCCGCCGGCGTGGACGGCATCGAGGTCGCCCACGGCGACGGACTCGCCGGTGGCAGCCTCACCTACGGCCCCGGCAGCCACACCGACCGGCAGTGGATCGAAGCCGCCGCGGCCGCCGTCACCCGCGCCCGCCTCACCACCCTGCTGCTGCCCGGTATCGGCACCATCCACGACCTCAAACAGGCCCACGCCCTCGGCGTACGGTCGGTCCGCGTCGCCACCCACTGCACCGAGGCGGACATCGCCGCCCAGCACATCGCCACGGCGCGCGAGCTGGGCATGGACGTGTCGGGATTCCTCATGATGAGCCACCTCGCCGAGCCCAAGGAGCTCGCCGCTCAGGCCAAGCTCATGGAGTCCTACGGCGCCCACTGCGTCTACGTCACCGACTCCGGCGGGCGGCTCACCATGGACGGCGTCCGCGACCGGGTGCGGGCCTACCGGGACGTCCTCGACCCGGGCACGGAGATCGGCATCCACGCCCACGAGAACCTGTCCCTCTCCGTGGCCAACAGCGTCGTCGCAGTGGAGGAGGGCACCACCCGCGTCGACGCGTCACTCGCCGGCCACGGGGCCGGCGCCGGCAACTGTCCGATCGAACCGTTCATCGCCGTGGCCACCGTGCAAGGCTGGCAGCACGGCTGTGACCTGTTCGCCCTCCAGGACGCCGCCGACGACCTCGTCCGGCCGCTGCAGGACCGGCCCGTCCGCGTCGACCGGGAGACCCTCACCCTCGGCTACGCCGGCGTCTACTCCAGCTTCCTGCGCCACGCCGAAACCGCCGCACGACACTACGGTCTCGATGCCCGGGACATCCTGCTGGAAGTCGGCCGGCGCAAACTCGTCGGTGGGCAGGAGGACATGATCCTGGACATCTCCCTCGACCTCAGCCGGAGCTGATGGTTCGAGGAAGCGAAGGTCAACCAACCGGTACGCGCGGCTGAAGCGTCCGCCACGCAGCGGATGAGGCTCATGCTCCGCGAGGAGATCACATCAGGGGGGCGGGTGGCTCGGGCTCTCGCCCGCGAGCGCGCCTCGCGTCTGCGACGACGATTCCGACCAGCACGGCCGTGGCGCCGGCACCGGCGACCAGCGGCGGAGCGTGCCACACGGCCGGGATCAGCAGGCCGAGGGCGAGGAGCCCGATCAGCCGTGATCGGGAAATCCGACCGAAGACCTGCAGTTCGAAGGGAGCCCGACCGAGCAGGAACAGCGCCGGACCGCCGAGGATGGCCACGAGCCAGTTCGGCTCCGAACGGCCGGTGGGATTGATGATGTAAAGCTCGAAGCCGGCACCAGAAAGAACAACACCGGAGATCATGACCAGGTGATTCAATGCGGCCGCCACGGATTGCCGGGCCGGATCCCGGGCGGCGGTGATGGCCTGCGGCAGGACCAGGCCGGCCCGGTAGAAGTAGATTCGCCAGAGCTGCACGATGGCGACGAAGGCTAGGGCGAACCCCATCCCGTGCGGGAGGGCGAGGTCGCTGTCGGAGAAGGCCCCGCCGGACACGAAGACTGCCTCACCCAAGCTGATCAAGAAAATCTGCTGCAACCGCTCGGCCAGGTGCTCGCCCGCGACCTGACTGCCGGCCCATTGGCGAAATCCGACCACGAACCCGGGGAACTCGATGGCCAGCGCAAGTGCCCAGAGCGCACCGCGCAGAGGCGGGTCGTGCACCAACGCCCCCGCGATCCACGGAACTGTGCTTCCGCCGAGCGACAGTAACCCCGGTAGTGCGGACCCCTTGGTCCGCACTTGCCTGACCAAGAAATAGACCAACAGGCGGCTGACCCGCACCGCGACCCAGGCACCGGCGAAGACCAGAGCCCGCTCCTCGAACCCCTGCGGCACCGAAACCGCCATGACGGTGGCACCGGCCATCGAGGAGAACACGAAGAACTGACCCGGCCGCGAATCCGGACGCACTCGGCTGGTCAACGCGGCGGTGGTCTGCCACATGAACCAGAGCCCCAGAAACAGCAGAAGGGTCTCAGCGAACTCACTGAGCCCGAGCCCCCCGGAGTGGAAGTCGTCCAGGAGCCGCAAGCTGATCCGATTGAGCGCGAAGACGAAGACGAGATCGAAGAACAGCTCCAGGATGGTCGCCCGCTGCCAGCTGGCCTCCTCCCGTACGCGCCGCTCGCGGCCCGGCTCATCCATCCGTCATGAGTCTGGTTCGCCGCCGCAGGCGCGCAGGCGTTCGCCTGCCTCGGCAATCCCAGACTTCCGGCCAGGAAACACGACGCGGAGTATCCGGGGCGGCGGGCGATAAACCTGCCATATCCGACGTCCGCCGCGCCTGCTGAGGGCTACGCCCGAAAACCGACCCCGCCCGGGGATCGCCCGGTCGGTGGCTTCGGCGGGCCGCGCGCGGTCCCGCTCAGCGGGAGGTCATCGGGGGAGGTGAGCCTCGATGCCCGCGATGAGGGTCTGGACTGCGAATGTGAAGTTCCTGTCGCCGCCTGCGTCTGCGCTCGATGCAGTGGCCGGCCCTGCTGTGGGCGTGGGTTGCAGAACAGCGAGGCGACCCAGGGTCCCGTTGCCCTCGGCGAGGAGGAAGCCCGAGAAGAGGCTGGTGAGGACCGCTCCGACCGCGGCTACCTCCGTCGCCGGCACGCCTGCCCTGGTGAGGATGCCGGTCAGTCCGGTCCAGAACGGGTCTTCCGGCTCGATGAAGTCCGGGCTGGCCAGGCTGTGCACGATCAGGTTGGGGTGCTGGTGCGCCAGCGCGCGGAAGTCCCTCGCGAACCGGTACAGCTGTTCCTGCCAGATCCCACCGTCGACCCGAGGCCGGAACTGCGCGGCGATGAGGTTCTTGACGCCGCGCAGCAGCGCGGCCTTGTTGGGCACGTGGTGGTAGAGCGACATGGGGTTCACCCCCAGCACCGCGGCCAGCTTCCGCATGCTCAGCGCGCCGACTCCGTCCGCGTCGATCAGCCGCAGCGCCGCGGTGTAGATGCCCTGTTCGGTGAGACGTGCGTCTCGTCGGCCCCCTGAGGCCTGTCCACTCGTAGCCATACACCGTATGGTAGCAGGAGCCATACGGTGTATGGCTGACGTCCGGGAACTCACCTTCGTTGGCCGGCCACCGCCGCCGACGTCGATGGAAGGGGTCAACCTGTTGAGCAACCTCAAGACCATTCCCGCCCCGCCCGGGATCCCCGTCGTCGGGAACGCGCTGCAGATCCCGTCTGATGGACCGGCTGCGTTCTTCGAGGAGACGGCCGGTCGGTTTCCCGAGGGCATCTACCGGCTCGCGCTGCCCGGCCGCGAGCTCGTCCTCGTATCGGACCCGGACCTGGTGGCGGAGCTGTGCGACGAGTCGCGCTTCTACAAGCCGATCGAAAAGCCGCACAGTGACGTGCGGGCGATCGCCGGGGACGGCCTGTTCACCGCGAGGGGGGACGAGCCGAACTGGGGCAAGGCGCACCGGATCCTCATGCCGGCGTTCAGCCAGCGGTCGATGAAGTCGTACTTCCCCGAGATGCTCGAGGTTGCCGACGCGCTGGTCGGCAAGTGGCGGCGCAACGAGGGCAAGGACCTCGACGTGGTCGCCGACATGACCCGGCTGACCCTCGACACGATCGGGATCACCGGCTTCGACTACCGGTTCGACTCCTTCGGCACCGACGAGGTGCATCCGTTCCTGCAGGCCCTGGCGGACTCTCTGCACGAGGCCATGGGGCGGCTGAAGCAGCCGCCCTTCGTCACCGCGATGCGGCGCCGGCAGATCCGGACCTTTGAGGAGAACGTCCGCGTCATGCACTCGCTCGTCGAGGAGGTCATCCGCGAGCGCCGCGCCGGTGGGGGCGATGACCGCCGCGACCTGCTCAGCCTCATGCTCAACGCGGTCGACCCCGAGACCGGCGAGCCGCTGTCCGACGAGAACATCCGCAACAACGTGGTGACGTTCCTCATCGCCGGGCACGAGACCACCAGCGGTCTGCTCTCGTACGCCCTGTACCAGCTGCTGCGCAACCCGCACGTGCTGGCCCAGGCGTACGCGGAGGTCGACCGGCTGCTGCCGGGTGACACGGTGCCGACCTACGAGACGATCATGAAGTTGAACGTGATCCCGCGGGTCCTGGACGAGACCCTGCGCCTGTGGGGGCCCATCCCCGCGATCGCGTTGGCGCCGTACGAGGACACCATGATCGGTGGAAGGTACGCACTGCCGAAGGACCAGCAGGTCATGGTCGTCATTCCGGCGCTGCACAAGCACCCCAAGGCGTGGGACCGGCCGACCGAGTTCGACATCGACCGGTGGCTGCCGGAGAACATCTCCCAGCACCACCCGCACGCCTACAAGCCGTTCGGCAACGGCGAGCGGGCCTGCATCGGCCGGCAGTTCGCCCTCACCGAGGCCCGGCTCGCCCTCGTCCTGGTGCTGCAGAACTTCGCCATCACCGACCCGAGCGACTACCAGATCAAGGTCAAGGAGACGCTCACCCGCAAGCCGGAGAACTTCATGGTGCGGGTGCGCTCCCGCCAGCCGTACGAGCGGTTCGACACCGAGGTGCGGTCGGTGCAGGAGGCGCAGGCGGCGACGGTCGCGGTGAACGCCGTCGGCGTCACGCTGCGCGTCGCGTACGGCTCGAACCTGGGCGCGTCGGAGGATCTCGCGCGGCAGCTGGCCGGCCGGGCCGAGCAGTCGGGCTTCGACGCCACCGTGCTCACCCTGGACGAACTGGCCGACAACCCACCGAGCGACGGGATCCTCGTCGTGGTCACGCCGAGCTACAACGGCAAGGCCCCCGACAACGCGCAGCGCTTCGACGCCCTCGCCGCCGCCGGCGGACTGACCGCGGGATCGATGTCGAACGTGCGGTTCGCGGTGCTCGGCAACGGCAACACGCACTGGATCACCTACCAGGCATTCCCCAAGCGGGTGGAGGCGGCGCTGCTCGCGGCCGGTGCCACCCCGATCGTGCCGCGCGGTGAGGTCGACGCGAACGGCGACTTCGACGGCATGGCGACCACGTGGATGAACGCACTGTGGACGGCGCTGGCCGAGGAGTACGGCGCGGACACCAGCGCCACCACCGGCCCACGGCTGTCGCTGGAGGTCCTCACCGAGGCGCAGGTTCGCCCGGCAGTGGTCTCCGAGAAGGCGTACCCGATCACCGTCGTGGCCAGCGAGGAACTGGTCGGCGACCCGACCGGGCTGTGGGACTTCAGCATGGAGGCGCCCCGCCCGCAGGCGTTGTCGATCACCGTCGAGCTGCCCGACGGGGTCAGCTACGAGACCGGCAACCACCTGGCCGTCTTCGGCAAGAACGACCCCGAGCTGGTGGCGCGGGCGCTGCGGCTGCTGCGGGTACCCCGCGACCAGGTGGTCCGGCTGCGCCGCGAGGACGCCAGCACCGGCACCCACCTGCCGATCGATGTGCCGGTGACCGCGGAGCTGCTGCTGACGGAGTTCGTCGAGTTGCAGGAGGTGGCCACCCGCATGCACCTGCGGGCGCTGGCCGAGCACACGCAGTGCCCGTGGACCACTGGCCAGCTCCAGGGGTACCTCGACGACACCGACGAGGCGAGCCAGCGCTACCAGGACGAGATCCTCGCCAAGCGGGTCTCGGTCCTGGCCCTGCTGGAGCGGTTCCCCGCCGTCGAGTTGCCGCTGGCCGCCTTCCTGGAGCTGGCCGGGCCGATCCGGCCCCGGTTCTACTCCATCTCCTCGGCCGCCATGGTCGAGCCGAACCGGCCGCGACTGACCGTCGGCCTGGTGGAGGGTCCGGCACTGTCCGGCGACGGGGAATACCGCGGCCTGGCCTCCCAGTACCTGGCCCGGCTGCGGCCCGGCGACGTGTTCTTCGGCTACGTCCGCGTCCCGGTCCCGCCGTTCCACCCGCCGGCCGACCCGACCACGCCGATGATCCTCGTCGGTCCCGGCACCGGGTTCGCTCCGCTGCGCGGCTTCCTCGAGGAGCGCGCCGCCCAGCAGGCCGGCGGTGTCGAGGTCGGTCTGTCGAAGGTGTTCTACGGCTGCCGGCACCCGGAGCACGACTGGTTCTACCGCGACGAGATGCAGGCCTGGGAGCAGGCCAGCGGCGCCGAGGTGCACCTGGCGTTCTCCACCGTGCCCGATCACCCGCACAAGTACGTCCAGGACGCCCTCACCGCCGACGGCGACGCCATCTGGGACGCGATCGAGAACGGCGCCCACATCTACGTCTGCGGCGACGGCCGGCGGATGGCCCCGTCGGTACGCCAGGCGCTGGCCGGCATCTACCGCAGCCACACGGGCGGCAGTGCCGACGACGCCGAGAAGTGGCTCGACCAGCTCGAGAACGACGGGCGCTACCAGCAGGACGTCTTCGCCTGATCACCCATGCCGGATGCGGCGCGAGAGCACCACATCCGGACACCATGCCCCGCGCGGTGGGGGCGACCGTACGCACCGCGAGACAAGGAGAATGTCATGTCCACCATGCTTGCCGGCCGGCTCGACTACAAGACGGGGCGGTTCGCGATGGAGGAGGTACCCGTCCCGCAGCCCGGACCGGGCCAGGTGAGGATCAAGGTCGCCGCGGCCGGCATCTGCCTGTCCGACGTCCACCTCATCGACGGGAGCCTGCGACTGGAAACCACCGTCGACAAGGTGACCCTGGGGCACGAGGTCGCCGGCGTCATCGACACCGTCGGCCCGCAGGTACCCGCCGAATGGCAGGTCGGGCGGCACGTGCTGCTGCAGGCCGGTCAGCCCTGCGGCGCCTGCCCGCCCTGCCTCCTCGGCCGGGTCGGCCAGTGCCAGCACCCGCTGACCCGCGGGGTCGACTACGACGGTGGCTGGGCCGAGTACGCCATCGCCGACCACTTCACCCTCGTCGCCGTACCCGACGACCTTCCCCTCGAGCAGGCCGCGATCATTCCCGACGCGGTCTCCACCCCGTGGGGCGCCATCGTCGGCACCGGTGACGTACGCCCCACCCAGGCCGTCGGCGTGTGGGGGCTGGGCGGTCTGGGCGCCCATGCGGTGCAGTTGCTGCGTCTCGTCGGGGCCGCCCCGATCGTCGCCGTGGATCCGATCCCGGATGCCCGGACCCGGGCCCTCGCCCTGGGCGCCGACTACGCCCTCGATCCCCGCGCCGACGACTTCGCTGAGCAGGTACGCCGGATCACCCACGGCCGTGGCCTCGACGTCGCCTTCGACCTCGCCGGTGCCCCGCCGGTCTGGACCCAGGCCCAGGACGTCCTCGCCAACGAGGGCCGGCTCGTCCTGGTCGGGCTGGCGCCCCAACCGCTGACGATCCACCAGACCACCCTGTTCAGCTACCTGAAGCAGCAGGTCCGCGGGCACTACGGCAGCGCACCCGAGCACGTCGAGCAGCTCGTCTCCCTGGTGGGCCACCACCGCCTCGACCTCTCCGGGTCGATCAGCGATGTGCTGCCGCTGTCCGAGGCACCCCGAGGCGTCGAACGGCTCGTGAAGAAAGAAGGCAGCCCGATCCGGCTGATCCTCAAGCCCTGACACCTACTGCGGGCCGTGGCGTTCTCGCCTCCTGCCCCGCGGTCAACGCTGGCGTGCCGGCAGGGTGGGCAGCCCTGCCGGCACGGCCTGAACACGGGACCGGTCGTGGCTTGACGGGGGAGACGCGCCGGCGCCGTCGGCGGCGCTGTCGACCAGGCTGCTCCGCCCCGGTGGCGACGCCGAGGGCCGACGGCCCGTAACCGTGTCGGCCTGCGACGGGTCAAGGGCATCGGCGTCAAAAAGGCGTGAAAAAGCCGGCGGTACGCGTTAAATCCGCGTAGCAGCGGCCGCCGGTCCGCCCTGCCGGCCCGATCATGGGCGACGGAACGTCGTGGCCGACCGGGCGATGGTCCGGTAGCCGTGCGCGCGCAACGCCCGGGATCTCTTCCGGCCAGCAGGTACGTGCTGGGCCCACTCTCCCGGCGACCGGAGAACTGGGGAGGCACGATGAGCGTCGCCGCGCGCGACCGGGTACGGAACCGGAAGAAACGAGAACTGCGGGACTGGTTGCTGGCCGACACGGCCGCCCGTCCGACCCAGGCGGACGGCCCGTACGCCAAGCCGCCGGAGCCGCGCCATCACGCCTGGTGGAAGGTCATGTGCCTGACCGGCGTGGACTACTTCTCCACCCTCGGCTACCAGCCCGGCATCGCGGCGCTGGCCGCCGGCGTGCTGTCCCCGGTGGCGACCCTGGTGCTGGTCCTGGTCACCCTGCTCGGGGCGCTGCCGGTCTACCTGCGGGTCGCGCACGACAGCCCGCACGGCGAAGGCTCCATCGCGATGCTGGTTCGGCTGCTGACCTACTGGCAGGGCAAGCTGTTCGTGCTGGTCCTGCTCGGCTTCGCCGCGACCGACTTCATCATCACCATCACCCTGTCGGCGGCCGACGCCACCGCGCACATCGACGAGAACCCGTTCTGGCCGGACAGCCTGCGCGGCCATCCGGTGATCATCACGCTGCTGCTCGTGGCGCTGCTCGGCACGGTGTTCCTCAAGGGGTTCACCGAGGCGATCGGCATCGCCGTCGGGCTGGTAGGGGTCTACCTGACGCTCAACGCCGTGGTGGTGGTTGACGCGCTCTGGCGGGTGTTCACCCACCCCACCATGGTCGGCGACTGGACCACCGCACTGACCGCGCAGCACGGCGACCCGCTGCTCATGGTCGGCATCGCGCTGCTCGTCTTCCCCAAGCTCGCGCTCGGCCTGTCCGGTTTCGAGACCGGCGTCGCGGTGATGCCGCATGTCAAGGGCGACCCGGAGGACACCGAGGAGAAGCCGACCGGGCGGATCCGGGGCGCGCGTCGGCTGCTCACCACCGCCGCCGTGATCATGAGCATCTTCCTGATCACCAGCAGCCTCGTCACCACCGTGCTCATCCCGGCCGAGGAGTTCAAGCCGGGCGGGCCGGCGAACGGGCGGGCCCTGGCGTACCTGGCGCACCAGCACTTCGGCGAGGTGTTCGGCACCGTCTACGACCTGTCCACCATCGCGATCCTCTGGTTCGCCGGCGCCTCGGCGATGGCCGGCCTGCTCAACCTGGTCCCGCGCTATCTGCCCCGCTACGGCATGGCGCCCACGTGGGCCCGCGCGGTGCGACCGCTGGCGCTGGTATTCACCGCCGTGGCGTTCCTGATCACGGTGATCTTCGAGGCCAGCGTCGACGCCCAGGGCGGCGCGTACGCCACCGGCGTGCTCGTGCTGATCACCTCTGCGGCGACCGCGGTGACGCTCTCCGCCCGGCGCCGACGCCAGCACGTTCGTACGGTCGCGTTCGGGATCATCACGGTGATCTTCGTCTACACCACGATCGCGAACGTCGTCGAGCGGCCCGACGGTGTGAAGATCGCCGCCGCCTTCATCGCGGGCATCATCGTGGTGTCGCTGCTCTCCCGGCTGTTCCGGGCCTTCGACCTCCGGGTCGAGACGGTCGAACTGGACGCCACGGCCCGGCAGTTCATCACCGACTGCGCCCGGCGTCGGATCCGGCTCATCGCCCACGAGTCGAGCACGGGGGACGCCGCGGAGTACCGCGACAAACTCGCGCAGATCGTCAAGGACAACGACTTCCCCGCCGGCGGCGACGTCATCTTCGTCGAGGTCACCGTCACCGACCCGTCGGACTTCGAGACCGAGCTGCACGTCACCGGGACGATCGTGCACGGCCGGTACCGCCTGCTGCGCCTGGCCAGCTCCTCGGTGCCCAATGCCCTCGCCGCGCTGCTGCTGCACATCCGCGACCTCACCCATTGCCGCCCACACATCTACTTCGAGTGGACCGAGGGCAACCCGGCCGGCAACTTCCTGCGCTACCTGATCTTCGGGCAGGGCGAGATCGCCCCGGTCACCCGGGAGATCCTGCGCCGGCAGGAGCCGGACCGGGCGCTGCGGCCGCACGTGCACACGGGCTGATCCACTGAGGTCGGGTCCGACGGACGGGTACCTCGGGCCGGACGGCACTGCGCCGCCGCCTCCCCGCAGCGCAGGATCGGGGTGGACGAGGAGGAAGAGGAGGCAGACCGTGGCGGATACCGACCCACCTCCCGTCCGGCGGGACCGGCACGCCCACCGGCCACCGGCTGTTGTCAACCGGGCGATCCTGGCCGTCCTGCGCTCCCGCCGCCTGCACGGCCTGCTCGACGGGCAGCTCTGCGAGCTGCGGTACCGCGCCGGCGAAGGCCGCCCGGTCAGCCTCCCGGTGCTCTACGCCGTGACGGACGACCGGTACGTCGTGCTCGTCGGCGACGCCTCGGACAAGCGGTGGTGGCGGCACTTCCGCCGACCCGACGCGGTGCAGGTGTGCCGGGGCGGCCATTGCCGCACCGGTCTCGGCCGGATCGTCCCGCCGGACGACCCGGTCTTCGGCCCGGCCTCCGACGCGTACGCCCGCCGGCACGGTGTCCAGGTCGGTCCGGACGACCGGCTCCTGGTGGTGCAGCTGCCGCCGGAGCCGTCGGGCTGACCCGTAAAGGACGCGTACTGCCGTCAGGGGCGGTAGCGGTAGCCCATGCCGGGCTCGGTGATCAGGTGCCGGGGGCGGGCCGGGTCGTTCTCGAGCTTGCGGCGTAGCTGGGCCATGTACTGGCGCAGGTAGTTGGTCTCGTTGTGGTACTCCGGGCCCCACACCTCGTGCAGGAGCTGCCGCTGGCTGACCAGTTTGCCCGGATGACGGAGCAGCTTCTCCAGCATCGCCCACTGGGTGGGGGTGAGCTTGACCTCGACGCCGTCGTCGCGGGTGACCACCCGGTCGGCGAGGTCGACGGTGTGCCGCCCGATCCGCTGGGTGGCGGTGGCCGGTGCCGTCGCGTCGGCGGGGGTCGCGAGGCGGCGGGTGACCGCCCGGATGCGGGCGAGCAGTTCGTCCACCCCGAACGGCTTGGTGATGTAGTCGTCGGCGCCCGCGTCGAGCGCGGCGACCTTGTCCTCGCTGCCGGCCCGGCCGGAGAGCACGATGATCGGCACTGCCGTCCAGCCGCGCAGGCCGCGGATGACCTCGACGCCGTCCAGGTCGGGCAGGCCGAGGTCCAGCACCACCAGGTCGGGCGGGTGGCTGGCGGCGGCCTTGAGCGCGGCCGCGCCGCTGTCGACGACCTCGACGTCGTACCCCCGGGCCCGCAGGTTGATGCGGAGGGCCCGGAGGATTTGCGGTTCGTCGTCCACGACCAGGATTCGGGTCATTCCTGCGGCCCTTCCGACTCGATCCCTCCGGTGGCCGCCGGCAGGCGTACCACCAGGGTGAGGCCGCCCCCTGGGGTCGTCTCGGGGGTGATGCTGCCACCCATCGCCTCGGTGAGCCCCCGGGACAGCGCGAGACCGAGCCCGACCCCGGTCTGGTTGTCCCGGTCGCCGAGGCGCTGGAACGGCAGGAATACGTGCTCCCACTGGTCCTCGGGTATCCCCGGGCCGGTGTCGATCACCCGCAGCTCCACCTGCCCGGCGTGCGCGCTGGCGGTGATCGTCGGCGGATGGCCGGGCGGGCTGTAGCGCAGGGCGTTGGCCACGATGTTGACCAGCACCCGTTCCAGCAGGCCGGGGTCGGCGGCCGCGGCTGGCAGGTCGGCGGGGATGTCCGTGGTGACGTCCGCGGCGGCGGGCCCCAGCTCGTCCAGGGCCCGCGGTACGGCGTCCTCCAGCCCGATCGCGGTCGAGGCGACGCCGAGCGCGCCGGCCTGGAGGCGGCTCATGTCGAGCAGGTTCGCCACGAGGCGGCCGAGCCGGTCGAGGGACTCGTCGGCGGTGGCGAGCAGTTCCTCGCGGTCGTCGGCGTCGAACTCCACGTCGTGGCTGCGCAGGCTGGACACGGCGGCCTTGGCCGAGGCGAGGGGTGTACGCAGGTCGTGGCTGACGGCGGCGAGCAGCGCGGTGCGCATCCGGTCGGCCTCCGCCAGGGGCCGGGCGGCGGCGGCCTCCTCGGCGAGGCGTTCCTGGCGGAGCGCGACGGCGGCCTGGGCGGCGAAGGCCTCGACGACCCGCCGGTCGGCGTCCTCCAGCCGGCGGCCGGCGAGCACCACGGTGAGCCGCTCGTCCACCGGCCCGGCCGTCTCTCCCGCGCTCGGAC
>NZ_QGGF01000009.1 GCF_003857015.1 Micromonospora globispora
GGCCGGGGGTGGCTGGTCGGCCCCGGCGAGCCGGTGGCCTCGCCCGCCCTCGACGCGCCCGGCGCGGAACTGGTCGGCGACCGGGTGGTGGGCAGCACCGGCGGGGTGCTGACCGGCCGCTCGGCGCGGACCGGCGAGGAGCTGTGGCGGCGGGCCGACCTCGGGCCGGTGCGGATCATCGCCGCGCAGCCCGGCCGGGTGCACCTGCTGACCGAGCGGAACGACCTGGTCACCCTGGACCCGCGGACCGGCGCCCAGCGGTCCCGCTTCCCGATGGACCTCGGGAAGGACGGCATCGGCTGGGTCCCCGGGTACGCGTACGCGGGGGACGGGTACGTCGCCGTCGAGCGGCTGCGGGAGAAGGCCGGCCCGGACTCCGACGACCAGGCGTACTTCCTGATGGCGGAGCCGGTGCTGCTCGCCGCGACCTGAGCCGGCCGCGGCGAGCAGCTGAACCGATCAGGCCAGCGCCGGCTCCGCCGCGGCGAGGAAGGCGTCGTTCTCCTCGGGCGTGCCGATGGTGACCCGGACCCCGTCGCCAGGGAACGGTCGGACGATCACGCCCCGCGCCTCGCACGCCTTGCCGAACTCGACCGCCCGGTCACCGAGCGGCAGCCAGACGAAGTTGGCCTGGCTGGACGGCACGTCCGGGACGATCTTGCGCAGCGCCTCGGTGACCCGCTCCCGCTCGGCGACGACCAGCGCGCAGCGGCGCTCCACCTCGTCGGCTTGGGCCAGCGCGGCGAGCGCGCCGGCCTGGGCGGCCATGCTGGTCGAGAAGGGCGTGACGACCTTGCGGACCGCGGCGGCGACGGTCGGCTCGGCGACCAGCCAGCCGATCCGCAGGCCCGCCAGGCCCCACGCCTTGGAGAGGGTGCGCAGCACGGCCACGTTCGGCCGGTCCAGGTAGGTCAGGCCGTCCGGCACCTCGGGGTCGGTGACGAACTCCCGGTACGCCTCGTCGATCACCACCAGCACGTCGTCCGGCAGCGCGTCGAGGAAGCGATCCAGCTCCGCCTTGCGGACCGCCGTACCGGTCGGGTTGTTGGGGTTGCAGACCAGGATCATCCGGGTCCGGTCGGTCACCGCCGCGACCATCGACGCCAGGTCGTGGCCGTGCCCGGCGTCGTTGGGCACCCGCACGCTGGTCGCGCCGCTGGTCGCCGCGATGATCGGGTACGCCTCGAACGACCGCCAGGAGTAGAGCAGCTCGTCGCCGGGGAGGCAGGTGGCCCGGACCAGGTGCTCGGCCAGCGCCACCGACCCGCAGCCGGTGGCGATCCGGTCGGCGTCCACGCCGTACCGCTCGGCCAGCGCCTGGCGCAGCGCGACCACCCCCATGTCCGGGTAGCGGTGCGAACCGGCGACCGCCTCGGTGACCGCCTCCACCACGCCGGGCAGCGGACCGTAGGGCACCTCGTTGCTGGCCAGCTTGATCGCCTCGGGCAGGCCGAGCTCGCGGGCCAGGTCGGCCGGGCTGCGCCCGGGCACGTAGTTGGGCAGCGCGTCGAGGTCGGCGCGGGTGAGCCGCACTGGTGGCTGCTGGCGTTCGGTCATGGGGTGTCTCCCGGGGAGTTGGCGCGGTCGCGCGGGGTGGTACGGGTGTCGGGTCCGGTGCGGGGGAGCTGGACCACCACGGTCTGCGCGCGCTTGTCGTGCAGCGCCTGACGGAGGGGGTGGTCGAAGAGCGGGGAGACCGCGTCGATCAGCTGGAGCAGCAGCCCGAGCCCGCAGCAGTACCAGAGCAGGGTGGGCAGGCCGAGGGTGCTCCACCGCCGCATTGCCCGGCCGAAGCCGAGCGGCTGGTCGGCCTCGACCGGCACCGCTCGTACGCGCATCACCCGCTTGCCGAAGGTCTGCCCGCTGGAGGCCATCGCGGGCACCTCGTAGGCGAACCAGAGCGCGGTGGCGATCAGGAGGATGGCGATCTGCAGCCCGGCCGCCTGCTCGCCGGGCTGGGGCAGCCCCTCGGTGGAGGTCTCGCCGGCCAGCGATCGGCGCACCGACTCCCGCAGGTACGGCGAGATCTCCTCGATGTACCGCCAGACGAACCAGCCGTTCACCGCGGCGTTGAGCAGGAAGACGATGCCGAAGTCGATCAGCCGGGCGACGAGTCGGGCGCCGTACGAGGCGAGCGCCAGCCCGTGCGGGCGCGGCTCGGGCGGGCGGCCCGGCCCGGTCGGGTACGGCCAGCCGGGCGGCGGCCCCGGC
>NZ_QGGF01000645.1 GCF_003857015.1 Micromonospora globispora
ACCGGGACTCCCGGGGCGAGCGCCGCTTCGGTGAGCGTGGCGGGGAGTTCCGCGCGGCCGACCGCCGGCGCGCCGGTCCCCGTAGCGCCGGTCGTCGCGGACCTCGCGGTCGCCGAAGCGCCGCTCACCGCGCGCGTCCCGGTCACCGAAGCGGCCCTCACCCGCCGGGCGGCCGTAGCGCTGCTCGCCGCGGCCGTCCCGGTCGGACGAGCCCCGACCGTCCCGGTTGAACGAGCCCCGACCGTCCCGGTTGAACGAGCTGCGGCCCTCCCGGTCGAAGGAACGACGCTCGCCGCGGCCGTCCCGGTCGCCGAAGCGGCGCGAGCCGGACGGGCGGTCACCGTACCGGCGCTGCTCCTGCGGCTCCTCGCGGACCGGCACCCCGCTGGGCTCCCGCGCGCCGGTCAGCTCGGCCAGCGCCGGGTCGCCCGCGCGGACCCGGGTTTCCTCCGGCTCGACGCCGGCCTTCTCCAGCATGGCCAGGGTGGTCCGGCGCTGCTTCGGCAGCACCAGGGTGGCCACCGCGCCCGACTCACCGGCCCGGGCGGTACGCCCCGCGCGGTGCAGGTAGTCCTTCGGGTCCTTCGGCGGGTCGACGTGCAGCACCAGCGTGACCCCGTCGACGTGGATGCCGCGGGCCGCCACATCGGTGGCGACCAGCACGTTCATCCGGCCCTCCCGGAACTCGGCCAGGGTCTTCGTCCGCATCCGCTGGGTCTTGCCGCCGTGCAGCCCACCGGCGCGTACGCCCGCCGCGGCGAGCTGCTCCACGAGCCGGTCGACCCCGAGCTGGGTACGGGCGAAGAGCATGGTCCGGCCGGAACGGGCGGCGATCGAGGCCGCCACCGCGAACTTGTCGTGCGGCGGGATCAGCAGCAGGTGGTGGTCCATGGTGGAGACAGCGGCGGTGGCCGGCGCGGTCGAGTGGGTGACCGGGTCCGTCATGAACCGCTTGACGAGCGAGTCGACGTCACCGTCCAGGGTGGCCGAGAAGAGCAGCCGCTGGGCGTCCGCGGGGGTCTTCGCCAGCAGCTGGGTGACCTCGGGCAGGAAGCCCATGTCGGCCATCTGGTCGGCCTCGTCGAGCACGGTGATCTCGACGTCGTCCAGGTTGCAGACGCCGCGCTCGATCAGGTCGCCGAGCCGGCCCGGAGTCGCCACGATGATCTCCACGCCCCGGCGGAGCGCGTCGATCTGCCGGTCGTACGGCACGCCGCCGACGGCGGTCTTCAGGAAGATGCCGACGGACTTGCCGAGCGGCATCAGCGCGTCGTTGACCTGCATGGCGAGTTCCCGGGTGGGCACCAGCACGAGGGCGCGCGGGTGCAGCGGGCGGGCCCGGTTGCGGTCGGCGAGCCGGGCGATCACCGGCAGGCCGAAGGCGAGGGTCTTGCCGGAGCCGGTCTGGCCGCGGCCGAGGACGTCCCGGCCGGCCAGGGCGTCCGGCACGGTGGCCCGCTGGATCTCGAACGGGGTGGTGATGCCCTGCCGGGCGAGCGCGGTCACGAGCGGCCGGGGGAGCCCCAGCGCGGCGAAGTCGGGGGTGTCGACAGCGGTGGTCTGCTCCACCGGGGTGTCGGATGCGGACGGGGACGTGCCGAGGTCAGCAAAGGTGGTCAAGAAATGCCTTTCGAGCGGGGCGCATCTTCGCGATGGCCCGCCGCAGCTCATTGCCGCCGAATCGCCCGCAAGATCGCCCATGGGCGCGCGACACGCGCGCCAGGTCAGTGATCTCCACAAGTGTACGGCGGCGCGGCGAACGCGGCACCGCACCGCGAAGCCGTAGTGGGCGGGCTCACCCCGACTCCCGCCCGGCCCGTCACTTGGTCAGCAGGTTGCCGGTCAGCCCGCTCACCGCGTCGTCGGCGAGCAGCACCACGAGCACGCTGATCGCCACCAGCAGACCCAGGGAGGCGGCCAGCACGATCACCACCCGCCTGGTGCTGGACCGCGTCGTCCGGCTGTCCTCCGACCACCCCTGGGCGAGGATGTGCCCGGTCAGCGAGCCGGTGTTCTCCGCCGGGTTGCCGGGCAGCGACACCGTGGTGAAGCCGGGCCCGTCGGTGCCGCCGTAGGCGACGCTGGCCAGGTCGGGACCGCCCTGGTAGGGCACCGAGACCGGTCGCGCCGCGCTCGTCGGGTACGGCGGGACCGCGCCGCGCCCGCCGGACCCGTCCCGGTGGTCAGCGGGGTTGGTGGGCGGGGGCC
>NZ_QGGF01000646.1 GCF_003857015.1 Micromonospora globispora
CCCGGTGGGGGCCGCCGCGGCGGTCTCCGACCGGGTGCCGGCCGCCTCCTCGCGGGCCCGGCGCAGCGCCTCGGCGTCCGCCGTGCGGCCCTCCCGCAGCGCCG
This sequence comes from Micromonospora globispora, assembly GCF_003857015.1. Classification (GTDB taxonomy): domain Bacteria; phylum Actinomycetota; class Actinomycetes; order Mycobacteriales; family Micromonosporaceae; genus Micromonospora; species Micromonospora globispora. The sequence goes on from NZ_QGGF01000646.1 coordinate 105, forward strand.
CGACCTCGGCCTCCAGCACACCGATCAGCTCGGACTTGTAGCCGATGTCGTAGGCCGCCCGGCGCATCGCCTGGTCCACCTGGGCCATCCGGTAGCCGCGCAACGCCGTGTCGAAGCGGACCTCGGCGATGTCCGACTCCTCCAATGGGCGGGTGCCCGGCAGGGGGACGGCCCGCCCGTCCGGTTCGGCCGGCACCAGGCCGGGATCACGCCCGGAGACCAGCACCGTCACCCCGAACACCACCGCCGCGACGGTCAGCGCGACGACCAAGAGGAGCAGAACCTCACCCATGGGGAGATCGTGGCATGCGGACCGGCCCCGGGCGAGCCCTCCACCGGCTCCGATCATGATTCGCAACCCGGCGTACCGGACGGGCCGCCCGCCGGCGGACCGGCTAGCGTCGGGGACGGTCGGCGGTACGGCCGACGGCGGGCGGAGGTCAGGAGGCGGGCATGGCCGGGGCATTGCGGCTCGGTAAGCGGACCTTCTCCCCCGGTGAACTGGTGGTGATGGCGATCGTCAACCGCACCCCGGACTCGTTCTTCGACCGGGGCGCCACCTTCGGCGCGGACAGCGCGCTGCGCGCCGTGGAGCGCGCGGTCACCGAGGGCGCGGAGATCATCGACATCGGCGGGGTGAAGGCGGGGCCGGGCGACGAGGTCGACGTGGCCGAGGAGATCCGCCGGACCGTGGACACCATCGCCGCGGTCCGGGCCGCCTTCCCCGACGTGGTCATCTCGATCGACACCTGGCGGGCCGAGGTGGCGGTGGAGGCGGTGGCGGCCGGTGCCGACCTGCTGAACGACACCTGGTCCGGCGCCGACCCCGCGCTGGCCCGGGTGGCCGGGGAGACGGGTGCCGGGCTGGTCTGCTCGCATGCCGGCGGGCTGGCTCCGCGTACCCGCCCGCACCGGGCCGCCTTCGACGACGTGGTGGCCGACGTGGTGACCACGGTGACCGGGCTCGCCGAACGTGCGGTCGCCCTGGGCGTACGCCCCGACGGCATCCTGATCGACCCGGCGCACGACTTCGGCAAGAACACCCGGCACTCGCTGGAGATCACCCGCCGGCTGGCCGAGCTCACCGACACCGGCTGGCCGCTGCTGGTGGCCCTGTCGAACAAGGACTTCATCGGCGAGACGCTGGACCTGCCGGTGCCGGAGCGGCTGGAGGGCACCCTCGCCGCCACGGCGGTGTCGGCCTGGCTGGGCGCGCGGGTGTTCCGGGCCCATCAGGTCCGCGAGACGCGGCGGGTGCTCGACATGGTCGCCTCGATCAGGGGCGACCGCCCGCCGACCCTGACCCGCCGCGGCCTCGCCTGAGCCGGTCGGCTCAGGTCCAGCGCAGGATGTTCTTCCGCCAGGCGTAGAGGATGCCGAGCGCCACCACGGCGACGAAGACGGCCATCTCCACCACCGTGGTCACGCCGAACCCGGGCCGGTCGAAGACGAGTGCCCACGGGAAGAGGAAGACCGCCTCGACCGCGAAGAGCACGTAGAGATACGCGTAGACGTAGTAGCGGATCTGCATCTGCGCCCAGTCGCCACCGACCGGGTCGAGACCGCACTCGTAGCTCGTCCTTTTTCCCCAGGGATCGGCCGGACGGCCAGGACGTAACACCCGATTGGCTGAGAACGCCGTAACGAAGAAGAGAACGGCGGCGAGCAGGAGGAGACCGAGCGTGGCGTACGAGCCCAGGTAACCGGTCACGGTCGGTCAGCCTACCGCCGACCGCGAACGCGTACCGGACACGTTACGTATTTGTTTCCTGATGGGACTAGTGCCCTGGGGCAACTGTTACCGAATAATGGAACCTCACTCAGAGTCACGGAGGACAGATGGCCCGCCTGCGCGTACGTCCCTCTCGGCGGGCTGCCGGCCGACGCACCTCCGTGCTGCTCGCGGCCTCGCTGGCCGCCGGCCTCGCGGCGGCGGTGGCCGTGGCCCCCGGATGGGCGACCGCGTCGCCGGTGACCACCGACCTCACCACCGTGGCCGCCGATGCCGCGACCGATCCCGCCGCCGACCCGACCGACACCACGCCCACCGTGGACCCGACCGCGACGGAACCCACGCCCACCACGCCGCCGCCCACCG
>NZ_QGGF01000337.1 GCF_003857015.1 Micromonospora globispora
GGGCGGGCACGGCCGTACCGGTCTCGCTCACCCCGCCGACACCTCCCCGAACGGGACCAGCACCGTCCCTTGCTCTCCCGGGCCGTCCCAGAGCATCGCCCGGCCGGGGCGCGGTCGCCACAGCACCGGTCGGTCGAAGAGCGACTCCAGCCGGCTGCCCGGCACGTCCGTCACCACCACGGCGGTCAGCTTGTCCACCTCGCCCTCCGGCCCGAGCAGCCCGGCCAGCGTCCCGGCCGAGCGCCACCAGCCGAGCAGGTGCAACCCGGCCGGCGGCCCCTCCAGCAGCAGGGATCGGAGCCGGTCGCCGGGCAGCTCCGCCGCGTCCGGCACGTCCACCCCGAACACCACCAGGTAGCCCGGCTCGGCCGCGTCCATCGCGGCGCGCAGCCCGGCCACGTCAACCGTCTCCACCTGGTGCCGCCCGGTCAGCTCGGCGGCCAGCGCCGCGGCCGGCCCGGCCGACCCGTCGGCGAGCGGTGCCAGCACGAAGCGGGCGGACTGGTGGTGCCCGGCGGTGCTGCGTGCGGCGGTGACCAGCAGCCGGATCGCCTCGTCGTCGCGGCCGAGCACGGCGAGGTTCCGCCCGGCCGCCGGCCCGAGCGGTACGGCCACCGTGGAGCGACGGATGTCCACCGCCCGGCCGAGCAGCGCGGCCGGGGTGTGTGCCCGTCCGGCCACCGCGACCCGGTACCGCGGGTCGTTGGTCAGCAGCGGTCGCGCGAACCCGGCGAAGACGACGGGCGGAGGAGCGTCCTCCGGCCGGCCCGCCCAGAGCCGGTGCCGCAGCTCGGCGAGGGTGTCCGGATCCTCGTGCGGGTCCGGGAATCGGATCATGCGTTCGTGGCCGCGGGTGGCGCCCCGCGGGCCGCCCAAGCCCCCGGCGGTGTTCACGATCGCGGTGCCGACCGGCAGCCCCGCCGCCGCGTCGTTCGTCGGCTCCAGCACCGCCGAGCCGCCGGGCAGCGCGACCCGGACCGGGAACTGACCGAGCAGCGGGTCCCGTGGACCGCCGAGGCCGAGGTCGCCCTCGCCGGCGAGGACCAGGTGGATCCCGTACGCCCGGGCACTGCGGGCCAGCGCGTCCAGCCGCCCCAGGATCTCGGCAGCGAACCGGTCCCGCTCCCGCAGCAGCAGGGGCACGTTGTCGATCACGCAGACGATCCGGGGCAGCGGTTGGTGCTGCCGCAGCTCCGCGTAGCGCTGCCCGCCGGCCCGTCGGCCCGCCTCCTCCCGGCGGTGCAGCTCCGCCTCGAGCTGCCCGACGAGGTCCGCCACGTACTCCCGGTCGGCGGCCATCCCGGCCGTCCGGACCTGCGGCACCCAGGAGCGGTCCCGCTCGGTCTGCAGGAACTCCACGAAGGACTCGCCGTCGGCGAGGTCCGCCAGGTAGAGGATCAGCTCGTCCGGGCCGTACCGGGCGGTCAGCCCGAACAGGACGTTGGTCAGGAACGCCGAGCGCCCGGCGCCGGAGCGGCCGCTGACCAGCCAGTGCGGGGTCAGCTCGGTGAACCCGAGGCTCACCGGCCGCCCGGCCGCGTCCCCGACCATCGTGGCGAGCCCGTCGACCGAATCGGCCGCCCACAAGTCCCCGGTGGGAAGCAGGTCGGTCAGGGCCAGGCGGGTGCCGTCCTCGATCTGCCGCGCCAGCCGGCGACAGACCCCGGCCACGAGTTCGGCCGGCGGGTCCTCGTCCACGAAGACCGGGGCGTGCAGACCGCCGGGCTCCTCCGTACCCGGGCTGCTGAACCCGGCAGCCGGCGGATCCCCGACCAACGCATACGCGTTCCGTACCGCGATGGGGGTGGCCTGGGGCAGCGGTGCGCGGCCGGCGGGCGGCCAGCCCGCCACGACCAGGTGCAGACCGGCCCGGTGGCCCTGTGCCGCCAGCGCCGCCAGCCGGTCCAGGTCGGTCGCGCCCGCGGCGGGCAGCGCCGCCACCATCAGGAGCAGCGTACGGTCGTGGCCGCGCTGTCGGGCGGTGCCCGCGCCCGCCCACTGCTCGGCCTCGGCGAGCACGGCCCGGAGGCCCGCCACGTCCACCGCCGGCGGCGGCAGCAGCCCGGCGTCGGCCAACGCGACGAACCCGGCGAACGTGCCGCCGGTCGGCTCGCCGTTCCCGGGGGTCCCGGCGGTGGCGGCCACCGCACGGACCAGCCGCGAACCGGCCGGCGCGGCGGCGAGCAGCCGCAGCAGGAG
>NZ_QGGF01000647.1 GCF_003857015.1 Micromonospora globispora
CTCGCCGCCGGTGTGCTGGCGCTGGCCGGGCTGGTCGCCTGGACCGTGCTCGGCACCGGCCTGTTCGGCGTCCGCGAGGTGCGGGTGGTCGGCGGGAAGCTGGTCAGCCCGGTGGAGGTGCGGGACGCCGCGGCGGTCCCGGACGACGAGCCGCTGGCCCGGGTGGACCTCGCGGCGACGGCCCGCCGGGTCGGCACGCTGGCCCCGGTGGAGCGCGCGTACGTGTCCCGGGACTGGCCGGGGACGCTGGTGATCCGGGTGGTCGAGCGGACGGCCGTGGCGGCGGTGCCGCAGGGGGAGCAGTTCGCTGTGATCGACCGGTCGGGCGTGGTGTTCCGGACCGTGCCGCGGGCTCCGGACGGGCTGCCCCTGGTGCAGGTGGGCCGGCCGGGCCCGGACGACCCGGGCACCCGGGCCGGGCTGCAGGTGCTCGCCGCGCTCACCCCGCAGCTCCGCGCCGAACTGGTCGCGGTGGACGTGGCCGGCCTGGCGCGGATCACCCTGAAGCTGCACGGCGACCGGCAGGTCATCTGGGGCGACGCCACCCGCGGAGCGGACAAGTCGCGGGTGGCCACCGCGTTGCTCGGGCGCGACGCCGACACCATCGACGTCAGCGCGCCGGACGTGGTGACCTTCCAGTGATCCGCCGGTCCGCGGGCGTGACCCGTCCCGCTCCGGGCGGCGACACGCCGATCAGGTCCTTGGCTCATCGCGCGGCGGCGCTTACGTTGCCCCGAAGAGGATCAGTGGTTGACATAACACTAACCCTCTAGTAGAGGGTGAGGGTTTCAACCATCGGCGTCGCGGGGAACTGCGTCCGCCGCTGGTCTGGCCAAGCCGTGTGGGGTCGGCCCATGCCAATCTCGAAGGGAAAGGACCGGAGATGACACCTCCGCACAACTACCTGGCGGTCATCAAGGTCGTCGGCATCGGAGGCGGCGGCGTCAACGCCGTCAACCGGATGATCGAGGTTGGACTCAAGGGCGTCGAGTTCATCGCGATCAACACGGACGCCCAGGCGCTCCTGATGAGCGACGCGGACGTCAAGCTGGACGTCGGCCGCGAGCTGACCCGGGGCCTGGGCGCCGGCGCCAACCCGGACGTCGGCAAGAACGCCGCCGAGGACCACCGCGACGAGATCGAGGAGGTGCTCAAGGGCGCCGACATGGTCTTCGTGACCTGCGGCGAGGGTGGCGGCACCGGGACCGGCGGCGCGCCCGTGGTGGCGAACATCGCTCGCAAGCTCGGCGCGCTCACCATCGGCGTGGTGACCCGACCGTTCTCCTTCGAGGGCAAGCGCCGCCAGGTGCAGGCCGAGGCCGGCATCGACGAGCTGCGCAACCAGTGCGACACCCTGATCGTCATCCCAAACGACCGGCTGCTCGCGCTGGGCGATCGGAACATCAGCATGATGGACGCCTTCCGGACCGCCGACCAGGTGCTCCTCTCCGGTGTCCAGGGCATCACCGACCTGATCACCACCCCGGGTCTGATCAACCTGGACTTCGCCGACGTCAAGAGCGTGATGAGCGGCGCGGGCAGCGCGCTGATGGGCATCGGCAGCGCGCGCGGTGAGAACCGCGCGGTCGAGGCGGCCGAGGCGGCCATCTCCAGCCCGCTGCTGGAGCAGAGCATGGACGGCGCCCGCGGCGTGCTGCTCTCCATCGCCGGCGGCTCCGACCTGGGCCTGTTCGAGATCAACGACGCGGCCCAGCTGGTCACCGACGCGGCCCACCCGGACGCCAACATCATCTTCGGTGCGGTCATCGACGACGCCCTCGGCGACGAGGTGCGGGTGACCGTCATCGCGGCGGGCTTCGACGGGGGCGCGCCGGCGTACAAGGCGGCCGAGCCGGCCCGCAAGACCAACCAGAACCAGCCGGCGCAGCCGAACGCGCCGGTCTCGCCGCCGGCCACCATGCCGGCCCCGCAGCAGTCGCCGCGTCGGGTGCTCTTCGACGACGTGGACGTGCCCGACTTCCTCAAGAACGGGTCCTGAGCCGCGCCGATGACCGACAGCGCCGCCACGGTACGACCGGACCGTCGTGCCGAGCTTGCCAACGGGCTGGCCCGCGTCGAGGCCCGGATCGCCGACGCCTGCGCCACGGCCGGCCGGGACCGGGCCGAGGTGACCATGATCGCGGTCACCAAGACCTACCCGGCCGGTGACGTGGTCGCCCTGGCCGGGTAGGTC